>CAMCRP010000001.1 GCA_945877315.1 uncultured Ruminococcus sp.
CGGGAATTTTCCGTGACGTTTATGTTCTGTCCCGTCCGAAAAAGCGGTTGGAAAACTTTTCAATTAAAACGGTGCTTTCGGAGGATCTTTCGGCTGCAAAGCTGATATTTACTGCTTACGGCTGTGATGTTGAAGCAACGCTTTCGGACGCTTCGGGGAATGTTATCGCAAGGCTTTCCGCAAGGGACGGCGAAACAGTTTTCGCAGATATTTCTGCGCCTGTATTATGGTCTGCGGAAAAGCCGTATCTCTATTTTCTGACAATAACAGCAGGCGATGAAATTATCGGCGAAAGGGTCGGTTTCCGAAAAATATGCGTCCAAAACGGCGTTGTTAAGATCAACGGAAAAGCCGTGAAATTCAAGGGCGTAAACCGTCATGACAGCTATCCCGACACGGGCTATTATGCTTCTTTAGAGCAGATGAAAAAGGACATTACCCTCATGAAGCAGCATAATGTAAACGCCGTGAGAACGTCCCATTATCCCAATTCTCCGCTGTTTTACAGGCTTTGCGACGAGTTCGGGCTGTATGTTATTGACGAGGCGGACATGGAATCCCACGGCTGTGTGGAGGTGTATAACGATTTTAAGTGGAGCAAGGGTTATAACGGAATTGCGCTGCTTGCATCGGACGAGCGTTTCAAAAAGGCTATACTTGACCGTGCCGAGTCGTTGGTAAAGCGGGATATAAACCGTCCATGCGTTGTTTTCTGGTCGCTGGGAAATGAGAGCGGGTACGGTACAAATATGCTTGCGGCGGGGGAACTGGTGAAGTCCCTGGACGATACAAGGCTTCTCCATTACGAAAGCACTCACAAGCTGGACGATACCTCGGACGCCGTACTTGACCTTGTTTCGGAAATGTACACATCTCCCGAGGATATGAAAAAATTCCTCGAAAAGGAGGACGAAAAGCGTCCCTTTATCCTCTGCGAATATTGTCACGCCATGGGCAATGGACCGGGTGATCTGGAGGATTATCACAACATTTTCTACTCAAACGAACGGTTCTGCGGCGGCTTTGTATGGGAATGGAGCGATCACGTCTGCCCTCTGGGAACAACTGCGGACGGAAAAATGAAGTATGGTTACGGCGGAGATTTCGGCGAGAAGCACAATGACGGCAACTTCTGCATGGACGCTCTCACTTATCCCGACAGAACGCCTCACACGGGACTTTTGGAGCTGAAACAGGTCTACCGTCCCGTCCGTGTTGAGAAGGGAGAAAAGGCGGGCTGCTTTATTTTCGCAAATTTGCTTGAATTTGAAGATGCGGGAAATATCCTTGACTGCCGTTTTGAAATAACCTATGACGGCGGAGTTTATGCGGAGGGTACGGTCGATTTCAACATTTCTCCTATGGAAAAAACGGAAGTTTTCGTTCCCGAAGCGGCGGGAGATTTCACGAAGGAAAGCTATATCCGATTTATTTTCACGGCGAAAAATGACACTCTTTTCTGTGAAAAGGGCTTTGAAATTTGCTTTGACCAGATAAAGCTTTGTGATGCTAATAATGAAGCTGTCCGCAAAAATTCGGGAGATGTCACTCTTGATGATACAACATTCTTCGTAAATGTCACGGTGGGAGACGTTTTCTATCGTTTCAACAAAAGGCTGTCGGCATTTGATTCCGTAAAATGCGGCGGAAAGGAAATACTTGACAAGCCTATGGAGTTTAACTTCTTCCGTGCGCCTGTTGATAATGACGTTATGAAGGGCGACTGGTACAGGGCGCATCTTAACGATTTCACCGTGAAAAACTACGGCGTTAATGTTCAGCAAACGTCCGAGGGTGCGGAGATAACTCTGCGTCAGTCCTTCGGCTGGAGTATTCATCAGCCCTTTGCTTATATGGACGTTAAGTATATTATCACGGCTGACGGTCTGGACATTGACTGCAAGGCGGAATTTTCTGACAAGGTCACATTCCTTCCCCGTTTCGGTATACGCCTGTTTATGCCCAAGGAATTTGACAGAGTTGAATACTTCGGTTACGGTCCGTATGAAAGCTATATCGACAAGCATCAGGCAAGCTATATGGGCAATTTCTCTGCGAAAATATGCGATATGCACGAGGATTACATTCGTCCCCAGGAGAACGGTTCCCATTACGGCTGCAAACATATGACCGTTACCGACGGAAAAACAAGCGTAAGATTTACCGCCCGGGAGGATTTTTCCTTTAATGCTTCGGAATACACCGAAGAAGAGCTGGCTGGAAAGCGTCACAATTTCGAGCTGGAAAAGTGCGAAAGCAATGTTATCTGCGTTGACGGAAAAATGGCGGGCGTCGGCTCAAATGCCTGCGGTCCCGCTCTTGCGGAGAAATATCGTTTGCCGCTGCCTGTTGTTTCGGCTAGACTGCATATTGAGATAAATAGTCCGTACTCAACAACTGCCCAAAGGGCAGTTGTTGGCTGAAAATCCTGTAAAACAGGATTTTCAGCGGCACAAATCAAAGATTTGTGCCGTACTACCTGATTAATGTCTGCTTTTGCCGCCGCTAACGGGCGGCAAGGTGCAAGGATTTTTGGCTAAATCGCCAAAAATCCTTGCACCCAACAACTGAAAAAGTGCTCCGAAGCAAAGCTTCTACGCACTTTTTCAGTTGTTGAGCAGACATTAAATAACTGATACTGTGACTATCCATAAACCAAAAGCTCCGAGGGCACTGAGCCTTCGGAGCTTTTATACTTATACTATACAAAGCAAATCAGCGTCCCCATACAGAAACGCTGATTTAACCAATTATATATTTTAGGAGAAAAAATGAAGAAAACTTGATTTAAAAGAGGAGCGTGTCAATTACCTTAAATGTAGAAGCCTCTGCGGAAACTACACGTCCGTCGCCGATAGCGTAGAATGTATTCCCGATAATGACACCTCTGCGGAATACCAAGCTGTCGTCAAGATCGGCATATTCCAGCTGACCTATCTGCGTGAAGCCAATACTGTCGTCATAGCTCCAGACGGTGTAAAGCACTCTGGTGCCGAATTCGTCGTGGCAGTAATAGGGGACACCAACAAGCCCGTTTTCGCTGTCTGTCAGGATAGCGTTGGGGTTTGTGAAGGCTTCGGAATTGCAGTCTGCAAATCCTTCCGTCGATATTTCGTGAACGGGGGAGAGGTCGGCTGCGTTATAAACCGTAAGCTTCAGGGATTCGCTGTCGTCATCGTTTACCGCTTTTTCTGCGCTGAGAAGTCTGCCAGAGCCGAATTCTATCTTTGATGTGTCGGCGGGAACCTTGTCTGTCTGCACGGGAGCGGCTTCATTGGTCAGGTCAATGACCATAAGCGGTTCGTCGGAATCTGCGCTGTAAAGTGCGGCGCAGCCTTCGGCAAATCTCACATCGGAAACCGTTGTGCCGGGAAGAAGCTTTCCTGCGCTGCCGGAAACTATCATATTATCGTTGAGGATATAAACTGCCGTGGAAACCTCGCCCGTCTTGCTGTCACGGGTAGATGCAGCCAGCATAAAGCTGCCGTTTCTGCTGCCCATGGAGGTGGGGCTGATAACAGTTCCTTCCACAGCACCGCTTGCACGGTAGACCGCAGTACCGTTTTCAAGCGCAAAGCTTGTTACGACGGTATAGGCAGTGTCCTTAAAGCCTGTTCCTGCGACATAAAGCCTGTCGGCGGAGCAATAAACGTAATCGCCTGTGCCGAGCACTGCGGAAACGCTGACCTCCTCGGGACTGTCTGCGCAGTTGATTCCCGAAATAAGCGTGTAATCGGTATTGCCCGCATTGGAGGGGATAACAATATCCTCAGCCGAAACGTGACGCTTTTCACCGTTTACATAGTACACGGGAACAAAATTATCAAGATCCTCCTCACTTTCGAGGGGCTTGTGCTGGTACTTCGTATATGCGGTAACCATATACAGAGAGCCGTCAACCATTCTTGCAGATGTATAGCTGCCCGGCTGGGTTACCGTGGAGATGGGACTTGCGCCGTCCTCACCGATACTGTAAATATCGGCAACGATACAGGGCACATCGTCGGCGGAGGAATCCGAAACCTTTATGCGGCTTTCGGAGATAAGCACAAGACGTCCTGCACTGATGAACATATCCACGGGAGATTTCCCTTCATTTTCTATCTTTTGGAAAGCTTCCATAGAACCGTCCGCAGTTTTGATGACATTCAGCACACCGCCGCTGAGATAGTAGATGTTGCTGCCGTCGGTTTTGATAATATCCGAGGAAGAAACACCGTCGGGAAGCTCCGTAAAGCGTCCCGCAGTTTTGTCTGTCGGTGCAGATACGACAAACGCTGCCGACGGATCTTCGCCGCCGTTTAAATAAATATCTCTGATGTAACCGTAAAGGTCGCCGTAGGATTCGGGCTGCTTCACGTCTGCATAGCTGATGGGCTCACCGAAGTCGATGGATTCCTCATCAGTTCCGTCCCTATACAGCCAAACGCCCGTAACAAGTGCTAAACACGCTGCGGCGACTGCCACAGACCGCATTGCAATATGCTTTCTTTTGTTCTTCACTGAAGCTGCCTGAGTTTTCTTTATCTTTGTATCGGCTGCGCCGCCTGCGGTCATTTCTATATTTCTGCCGCTGTTATCTGCGCCTGCCGTTTTAAGCAGCTTTGCAATATTTTCGGGTTCAAGCTCGGAAGGTATCTCTATTTCCTCTGCCAGCATTGATAATTTTTCATCAAATGTCATGCTTATTCCTCCTTTCCTAAGATTTTTTGCCTGTTATCAGCTCTTTCAGCTTTAGCTTTGCTCTTGCCGCCTTTGATCTGACGGTATTAGCGTTCATACCGGTCATCTTGGCGATCTCTTCGCTTTTATAGCCTGAAACTACGCTGAGTGACAGCACAAGTCTTTCATCCTTATCAAGCTTCTTAAAATCCTCCGCCAGCTCACCGCCGCTGTAATTCATCTCATAGGACAGTTCTGTATCTGTATCGTCCAGATCGTCAAGGCTAAGTTGGTCATTTTTTATCTGTACATATTCCTTCTGCTTATTTTTTATCTTTGCAGTAAGGATCTTCATGATCCAGCCCTTGAACGCATCTTCATTTCTGAGATTTTTTATGGAGGAGAACGCATCGAGCACCGTTTCACTGACGGCGTCGGAGGCGTCGTGCTGATTGTTCAGGTTAAAGAGAGCTACTCGGTATAAGTCCTTATACACAAGGGAGTAAAGTTTAGCAAAAGCATCTGCGTCGCCGTTTCGTGACTTCTGCACTAATTCGGCAAAGTTATTTTCCATTCTGAATATCACCTCGTTCTGCAAGGGGGACAAGCCCCGTAATACAGATTGATAATGACATTATACCACATTTTTTTCTCTTTTAAAAGACCTGTCATTAAATTAGTGCAAAAAAATATGGATTTTGTTGCACGAAAAGCTTCATTTTGTAGGATTGCACAAAAATAATTTTTATACACCGCATCACTTGGCTATTTTGCCACAATAAGCCGCAGCAAAACTTTCAAAAGGGCTTGTTTTGAAAAATTTTTCGTGAATTTTGCCATTATTCAGAAGATTTCCCTTGTTTTTTTCTCCAAATGGGTATATAATAAAAGTGTATGTCAATGAGTGCAAATTTTGATTTAGGAGGATCATTGTGAAAAAGCTGCTTGAAGCCGCAAAAAGAAACCGACTGTATATCTGCGCGTTTTTTATACCTGCGGTAATATTGTTTGCTGCCTATGCCTGCTTCGGCGTTCACCCGTTCGGGGATAATTCCGTGCTGGTGCTTGACCTGAACGGTCAGTATGTTTATTATTTTGAAAATCTAAGGGATATTTTCCATTTTGACGGAAGTCCGTTTATCTCATGGAGCAGAAATCTGTCGGGCGAGATAATGGGAATATTTGCCTACTATCTGGCAAGCCCGTTTACGCTTATAGTAATGCTTCTCCCACGGTCTATGATAACCGAGTCGCTGCTGATAATGCAGCTGTGCAAGGTGGGAGCCATGTCAGTGACCATGTGTTGGTATATGCGCCGTTCAAAGGACGCTCACAATTCCACCGCACTGATTTTCAGCATCTGCTATGCGCTTATGTCCTATGTTATCGTGCAGCTGATGAATCCCATGTGGCTGGACGGTCTTGTTTATCTGCCTCTTATCTGCTATGGCATTGAAAAGCTTATTGATGAGGGGAAAAAGCTTTGGTTCATTATCCCTCTTGCGCTGATGTTTATGGCTAATTTTTATATCGGCTGGATGATTGCCTTTTTCTCCGTGCTTTATTTTCTGTACTATTTCTTTTTCATCAGAAAGGACAGGGAGGCGGCACTTTACAGCTTTATTACAAAGGGCTTTTGGTTCGGCGTCAGCGGAGTTACGGCGGCACTTTGCTCGGCATGGATACTGCTGCCCCTGTACAATTCCCTGAAATTGGGAAAATTTGACTTCACCGATCCCAAATTTGAGTGGGAAACTCAGTTTAATATGTTCGACTTCTTCACAAATCTTCTGCCGAACACATATGACACCTGCCGTCCCGAGGGTTCGCCTGTGGTATTCTGCGGCTGTCTGACCCTTATCCTTATCCCGCTGTTCTTTATGAACAAGAAGATACCCGCAAGGCGAAAATTCGGCGGAGTTTTCCTGCTGACGGTCATTCTCATGTCCATGTACATCTCCAATCTGGACATAGCATGGCACGGATTCCAGGTGCCTAACTGGCTGCCCTACCGCTATTCGTTCACCTTCAGCTTTGTGCTTATCCTCATGGCTGCGGACGCCTTCGAGCATCTTGACGGCATATCCGCGGGGGAGATAGGCGGCGTTTTCTTCGGGCTGTTTGTTTACGTCATTCTCCTTGACAAGGAGGAATTCAGGGAGCTTGACCTTATTTACAATGTATGGTTTGCTATCGGCTGTCTGGCAATATACGGAATTGCGCTGTATTTCCTCAGGAAGAATTTCGGAAAGGGTTCTTCGGCGCTTGCCCTTGTGATACTTGTCTGCGCCGAGATGTTCGGCACGACTCTCTGGAATCTTGACGCTATCAACAAGGACGTTGTTTACTCAAAATATTCCTCCTATAACGACTATATCACCCTGGGACGGGCTGTTGTGGACGACATTCAGACCATGGACAACGGAGTTTACCGAATCGAAAAGAATTACCACCGCACCGTAAATGATGCTATGGCATTCGGCAGCTACGGTATTTCCCACTCAAGCTCCACCCTTAACGCAGGACCTATCCAGATGCTACGTAAGCTGGGCTTCTCCTACGGCGGACACTATATCAAGTATAAGGGTGCGACCTATGTTACCGACTCCATTCTCGGCATAAAATACGTTATGGAAAAGGGCGACAAGAACGAAAGCGGAGTTGTTGCCAAGGAACCTGTTTCCAAGCATTACACCGAGCTGGTTACTACAAAGGAGAACGAAAAGACCAAGTTCTACGTTTACGAAAACCCCTACGCTCTGCCCATAGGATTTATGGCGGATAAGTCCATTCTGACGGTAAATATCGAGAATGAGAACCCGTTTATCAATCAGAACAAGCTGCTTTCTGCGCTTATTTCGTCGGACTATACGGAATATTTCAAGCCTATCGAGGTTTCCAGAGTTGTTCCTGAGAATGTAAAAAGCTCCACCTACGGTGACCATTCCAAGTACACGCCCATCGTGGAGGGGGACAATGCGCAGGTTGAGTTCTTCATAAATGCGCCGACCTCCGATACTATTTATGTGTATCTCCCCAGCTCCTACGAAAGAAAGGTAAATCTCTGGCTGAACAAGGAGTTTCTTGATTACTACTATAAGACGGGAAATATGGTTATCCAAAATCTCGGCAGATACGAGCCGGGGGAGGAGATCTCCCTGATATGTACTCTTGCCGACGATAAAAACGAGCTGCTTATGAAGGACCAGTGGTTCTACTATCTGGACGAAACGGCGTTCAAGGCGGCTTATGAAAAGCTGGCGGCAAATCCCTTTGAGATAAGCTATTTCAAGGAGGATCACATCAAGGGCACCATCAACGCCGACAAGGACGGTTATATGTTCACCACCATTACCGACGAGCCCGGCTGGACAGTTTGGGTTGACGGCAAAAAGGTTGACACTGTTAAGCTGTGCGGTGCCCTCATAGGCGTTCCCATGACAGTGGGACAGCATACGGTAGAGATGCGTTTCTTCCCTGCGGGACTTGCGCTGGGAATGGTGCTTTCCGCTGTGGGTATTGTTATCGTGGTGCTTATGGGCATTTACGAGAGAAAGCACGAAAAGCGTCTGCTTGACCGTGTTTACGAGGAAGGCGACGACGGAGAACAGCTGCCTGTTGTTCCCGAAACACAGGAGGTTCCCGAAAATACTGAGGAATCTTCCGAAAACGGCGAGGAATAATTTCAAAAAAATAGGCTCGGCAGGATACGTTCCCGCCGAGCTTTTTTGCATAAAACGATATCAGCCGTTGATCTTTGCGTTGATAGCCTTGATACGGCTTTTTAAGGACAGATACTGAATGACCCATACAAAAACAAATGAAGCCGCAAATATTCCTATATATCCAAGAACGCCCGACAGCGAATGTTCCATCCAGCTTGTGAAATAGGCAATGGGAAGGGTGGCTGCGGCATAGATGCTAAAGCATATCCCCGTCTGTGCTGCAATGCTCAGTCTGTCATTTTCCCATATGAGGGACGCTGATGCGTAACCCATGCCCATGATCCCGCAAAGAAGGGTCTGCATTGCGGCTGCGGCAGCTTCATTTCCCACAAGTTCCGTAAATTCGGGAGTGCAGATCAGAAATTTGCCGTTTCCCGCAATAAGGGAAATAAGGACGCTGATTATCTGACCTATTGCTATTCCGATAAAAAATCCAAGGACGGTTCTTTCCATAATTTTCTTTTTCATAATAACACCTCATACACCTAAAATTTTCTTGATTTTTGAAACATATCTTCTTGAAACATAAGTAACGGTGGAATCGGAAAGGAAAACGCATATTGTCCCCACAAAGCTAAGATCAAAGCTTTTTACCCTGCCGAGATTGATTATCTCCGAATTGGATATCCGCACAAATTTTGTTCTGTCCAGCCGCTCCTCAATTTCGTAAAGTCTGCTGCGAAGGAAATATTCTCCGCTGTCCGTTGCGGCAATTATCTTTCCGCCGCTTGAATACACCCGTATTATCTCTTCCTGCTCAATAATACGAAGGATATTGTCCCGAAAGCCTGCGATCACCTGCGGGGCTTCTTCCGATATTCATGACACAAGGGCGTTAATTTCATCTGTCATTTTGTCGGTCAAAACTATTATTTTCGGCGTCTTATAATTCGGGTCGAGCTTTATTTCAATATCCATTGCTTCACCTCCTGTTGTAGTTACATTATAGCTTTTATTTTCGGCAATTGCAACAGATTTTATATAAGTGGTCGTTTTGGGGATATAAACGGTAGTTATGTAAATGCTCAGTTATGAGAGTTGAGTGTTGAGTTCAGTGTGAAAAGCGGATTTTTGTATATTTTCACTTTCCACTTTCCACACTCCACATTTACCTCGATACTGCCGAAAATTATTCACAAATTTTTTGGAAAATCAGCTATAATTCAAACCTACATAACGTTATAATAAACATATGAACAGTTATTCATATGATGATATGAACGGAGGATATAATATGACAGAAAAGGAAAAAATGCCAACATGTGCAGAGGGCGAGCATTCTCACCCCGAAATAGTGGAAAGCGTTGCCGACAGAATGGCTGACGAGGAAATACTGATGGACGTTGCCGAGCTGTTCAAGGTGTTCGGGGACAGCACCCGTGTGCGGATAATCTGTGCGCTGTTTGAAAGCGAGCTTTGCGTCTGCGACATTGCGGAGCTTTTGAATATGACGCAGTCGGCTATCTCACATCAGCTGAGAGTGCTGAAACAGGCAAGGCTTGTTAAATATCGCCGAGATGGAAAGTCAATCTACTATTCGCTGGCGGACGGTCATATCCGCACTATTTTCAATTCGGCGTTTGAACATGTTATGGAATGAGAGGGATAAATATGGGCTTTTGGGATATAGTCGCTCCCGTTTACGACCTTCTGGAGTCGGCAAACGGACGTGTTTACAGGAAAATGCTTGGATATTCCGCATCGCTTGTCAATGAGGGTGACAGGGTGCTTGAATGTGCGGCGGGGACGGCTGAGATTTCCATTGCCGTTTCAAAAAAGGCGTCACATATTCTCTGTACGGATATGTCGGAAAATATGCTTGATGTAGCAAAGGAAAAGTGCCGCAAAGAGGGCATTTCAAACATTGATTTTGCCGAAAGAAACATTTTTGAGCTGCCCGAGGAGGACGAAAGCTACGATGTTGTCATTGCCGCAAATGTTCTTCATCTGGTGGAAAATCCCGAAACAGCGGTGGCAGAGCTTATGCGTGTGCTGAAAAAAGGCGGCAGACTGCTTGTCCCCACATTTATCACCACTAAAAAGGACGGTGCGCCTATGGGGATAATCAAACTTTATGGGCTGTTCGGCTTTGACCCCGTAAGCCATTACACCCCCGACAGCTATCTGCAAATGCTAAAAGGCTGCAACACGGGCTGTCGGGTGAGAATGAAGGTCATTGACGGACTTATCCCGCTGGCGTATGCGGTTATTTACAAAAACTAAGGAGAATTGCTATGGAACTGCTGTTAAACGGTCTTGACTGCGCCCACTGCGCCGAGAAGATACGCTGTGAGGTGGAAAATCTTCCCGAGGTGGAGCGGGCGGAAATGAACTTTATGGCGAAAAAGCTGACTGTTCAGCCCAAGGGTGAAGTGTCTGAGGAGCTTTTTGAGCGTGTTTGCAAAATCGTTTCGGAGATAGAGCCCGATGTGTCCGTGACGGAATACGGCAAATATCCCGAAAAAAAGGAAGCCGACGAGGAAGAACCCGACGGAAAAGTGATGATAATCCGCATAATCCTGTCGGCGGTGCTGGCGGCTGCGGGTATCATCTTCGAGCATATTGTAGGAAATGAGATTGCTGCCCTTGTTTTGCTTCTTTTGGCGTATCTCACGGCGGGATATGACGTGCTTTGGCTGGCGGTCAAAAACCTGTTCAGAGGAAAAATGCTGGACGAGCATTTTCTCATGGCGGTGGCTTCGGCGGGTGCGTTTGCCATCGGGGAATATGCCGAGGGTGCGGTGGTCATGCTGCTGTATCAGATAGGCGAATATTTCCAGGATTATGCGGTGGAAAAATCCAGAAAGTCAATTGCGGGGCTTATGGAGCTGCGTCCCGACAGTGCTTCTGTGAAATCTGCCGACGGGAAAATTCAGCGTGTATCTCCCGAAAATGTCAGGGTGGGCGATGTTATAGTTGTTGCTCCGGGGGAGCGTGTTCCGCTGGACGGCGTGCTTCTTTCCGCCGACTGCTCCGCCGATACATCTGCGCTGACGGGCGAGAGCGTTCCCCGTACATTCCGCAGGGGTGAGGAGGTAATGAGCGGCGTTATCAATCAGTCTGCGGTAATGGAGCTGGAGGTTTCCCGTGAATACGGGCAGTCCACCGTTGCGAGAATACTTGAAATGGTGGAAAATGCAAGCGCAAGAAAGGCTCCCGCAGAAAGCTTTATCACCAAGTTTGCAAGGTTTTACACGCCCTGTGTTGTGGCTGCGGCGGTGCTGCTGGCGGTAATTCCCATGATAATTGACGGGGGATTTTCCGCTGAACGGCTTTATCCTGCGCTGTCTTTTCTGGTGGTTTCCTGCCCCTGTGCGCTGGTGATTTCCGTGCCCCTGTCCTATTTCGGCGGTATCGGGGGAGCGTCCAAGAATGGTATTCTCATAAAGGGCGGCAGCGTCATAGATGCGCTGTGCAAGGCTGACACGGTAGTTTTCGACAAGACGGGAACGCTCACTGAGGGCGTTTTCGAGGTAACGGAAATTGTCCCCGCCGAAAATGCAGACAGGATACTCACTCTTTGCGCAAAGGCAGAGCGTTTTTCCACGCACCCCGCTGCATTGTCCGTAAAGCGGAAGGCAGAGGAAAGGTTCGGGGACATACTTTCCGAAGATATTTCCTCCGAGGAGCTTTCGGGAATGGGCGTGAAGGCGGATATTGACGGAAAGACTGTCCTTGCGGGAAACAAGCGTCTGATGGACAAATTCGGCGTTGTCTGCGAAAATCCCGAAAAGGCGGGGACTGTCATTCACCTTTCCGAGGGCGGAAAATATCTTGGCTATATCCTTATTTCCGACAGGATAAAGCCCCGTTCGGCAGAGGCTGTGAAGCGTTTGAAGCAGTTTAACATGAAAACTGTTATGCTGACGGGCGACCGTGAAGCCGCTGCCCGTGAGATAGGTGAAAAGGCGGGAATTGACAAGGTTTACAGCGGACTTATGCCCGACCAAAAGGCTTCTATCCTTGAAGAGCTGCAAAAGGACGCAAAGGGCGTTATCTTTGCGGGGGACGGTATCAACGACGCTCCCGTGCTTATGGCGGCTGATGCAGGCTTTGCCATGGGCGGTATAGGTTCGGACGCTGCCATTGAAGCCGCAGACGCTGTTATCATGGACGACGACCCCATGAAAATAGCCTATGCAATGGACATTTCCGCTAAAACAGGACGAATTGTCAAGCAGAATATCGTTTTTGCACTGGCGGTAAAGCTGGCGGTGCTTATCCTTGCGGCGGTGAGAATTGCCAATATGTGGGCGGCGGTCTTTGCCGATGTGGGCGTTTCCATGTTGGCGGTGCTGAACGCTATGCGTGCGGGAAGATACAAGCCTAATCAATAAAATACGGCGCACCTTGCGATTTGCAGGGTGCGCCGAAGTCGTTATAAAGAAAATTGCTTAGAAATCGCCTTTTTCGGGCTTAGGAACCTCGTTTGCTGTGTCAACGTCCTCAACCTCGTCGTCAATGGCGTCAAGCTCCTTTTCAACGTCTGCATCTTCCTCGGCGGCTTTTTCGCCACATTCCTCGCAGCCGCAGCTGCATTCTTCGTCGTCATCGTCGAAATAGATCTCGTCGTCATCGTCAAAATCGTAGTCGAACTGCTCAAGCTCTTCCTGCTTCTTCATTGCGAACATTGCAACAGCAGCACCCGCAGCGGCGGAAACCAGCGCCAGAACTGCCAGACCAAATCCGTTCTTCATTTACATCATTCTCCTTTGTGTTGATTTGTTTTTTTCAACGTTAGTTCGTTGCTTTAGGTATAGTATAACACATATTTTTCAAAAATACAATGCTTTGCCGAAAATTTAAACTGAAAATTGTGTGAAAATCGCCCGTTTCCAAAGGGATATGCCTTTGAAAACGGGTGATAAATTCTCTGAAATTTGCAGACTTATTCGCCGCAAAGCTCTCTGTAAAGTCCCATGTAGAGCTCGGCGGAGGTTGCCCAGCTGAAATCGCACTTCATAGCGTGGGTAACAAGCTTGCTCCAAGCGTCCCTGCTCCAGTAGTAGTCCTTTGCACGGCGGCAAGCGTCCAGCATATCGTGGGCGTTGTAGGTCTTGAAGGTAAAGCCGTTTCCGCCCTCGGAGCCTGCGTCCTTGATACTATCCCTCAGACCGCCTGTTTCACGAACGATAGGCAGTGTGCCGTATCTCAGGGAGATCATCTGCGCAAGTCCGCAAGGTTCGCTCTGAGAAGGCATCAGGAACATATCAACAGCGGAGTAGATACGTCTTGCAAGCTCGGAGTTGAAGCCGATATAAGCGTAAACCTTATCGGGGTGACGCCAAGCCATTTCACGGAAGAAATCCTCGTAGATCTTCTCGCCCGAACCAAGAATTACGAACTTATATCCGAGATTGAGAATGTCCTCGAAAACATACTTGATAAGGTCGATACCCTTATGAGAAACAAATCTCGTAACGATACCGATAACAGGCTCGTCGCCCTCCTGCAGATTGCACTCGGCAAGCAGTGCCTTCTTGCACTCTGCCTTGCCCTTGTGGTTCTTTGCAGAGAAGTTCTTTGCAATGATGGGGTCCTTCTCGGGGTTGTACAGGTCAACGTCAATACCGTTCAGGAATCCGCAGAGCTTATACTGCTTGTTTGCAAGTGCTCTGTCCAGACCGTGAGAATACCACGGGTCGAGGATCTCCCACGCATAGCTGGGGGAAACGGTGGTGATCTTGTCCGCAGTTTCGATTGCGCCCTTCATAAGGTTGATGCAGCCATCGTAAACAAGTATCTTGGAATGGTACATAGGAATGCCGATTACCTCGTTGAGTACCTCCATACCGTATTTTCCCTGATACTGAATGTTGTGGATAGTGAAAACGGTCTTGATGTTATCGTAACCGTACTGGTGGCGATAGAATACCTCGTAATAAACGGGAACAAGAGCTGTCTGCCAGTCGTTGCAGTTGATGACCTGGGGCTTGAAGTCGATATGTCTGAGCATTTCAAGGATAGCTCTGGAGAAGAATACAAATCTCTCGCAGTCGTCATAGAAGCCGTAAAGACCATCTCTGCCGAAGTAATACTCGTTATCCAGCAGATAGTAGGTAACGCCGTTAGCCTCGCCCTTGAAGATACCGCAGTACTGCTTTCTCCAGCTTACGTCAACGGTGAAGTTGGTAACAAAGGTGAGCTTTTCTCTCAGCTCTGGCTTGATGCTCTTGTAAAGGGGCATAACAACTCGGCAGTCATGACCCGCCTTGCAAACAGCTGCGGGAAGTGAACCTGCTACATCGGCAAGTCCGCCCGAAGCGGCAAAGGGGAGTGCCTCACTTGATGCGTAAAGAATGTTCATATATGATCATTTCCTTTCGATGATTCTTGCCGTCCTATGCCGCAGAAAATGGGCGTTTCCTGCGGCGGACGGAAGTTTGTATCCCGAAAAATGAGATTAGATTATTGCACCTTTTCCGATATACAGGGGATAATTCTGGGAGCCTGTCAGCATGCGGTGGCTTGCGATCTCAACCTTCTTGTCGGTGATAACGTAGCTGATGTCGCATTTCTGACCGATAACGCCCTCCTGCATAATGATGGAGTTCTTGACCTCTGCGCCCTTTTCCACCTTAACGCCTCTGAACAGGATGCAGTTTTCAACCTTACCCTCAATGATACAGCCGTCAGCGATAAGGGAGTTCTTAACAGAAGCACCGATACCGAATTTTGCGGGAGCATTATCTCTTACCTTAGTGTAGATAGGAGTTTCGCTCTTGAAGAGCTTAGCTCTGTTGTCGGTGTTCAAAAGCTCCATATTTGCCTTGTAGTAGCTGTTCATGGAGTCGATCTTGGAGAAGTAACCCTCGTGGCGGTAGCCCATGATCTTATACTCGTGGCTTCTTGCCTGGAGAATTTCCTTTTCAAAGCTGTACATACTTCTTGAAGCAGCTTCAAGCACGATATTCTTGAGGAATTCCTTGGAAAGTACGAAGATATTCAGGCTGAGATTGCATGCACCGCTCATCTGAGGATTGATGAGAACGTCAACAACACGTCCGTCATCGTTTACGCCCAGGATAGTGGACTTCTGAGTCTGCTCGAGAGAGAGCACGTCCTTTGCGTAAACAACGGTAATGTCAGCCATTGTTTCAATGTGACGGTCGATAACATCGGAGAGATCCATATTCGCAACAACGTCACAGTCGGACAGAATTACATAGTCCGCATCGGAGGTCTTGATGAAATCCCAAACGCCGTAGAGAGCTTCAAGGCGTCCTCTGTACATACCACTGGCAACGTGGGAGAAGGGAGGGAGCAGGTGCAGACCGCCATTCTTGCGGGCAAGGTCCCACTCACGTCCCGAGCCCAGATGGTCAAGCAGGGACTGATAGTTTGAACGGGTGATAACGCCGACCTCGGCAACACCGCTGTTTACCATATTAGAAAGAGGGAAGTCGATAAGACGGTATCTGCCGCCGAAAAGTACCGAACCCATAGTTCTCTGCTTTGTGAGGTCAAATACTGTTTCGTCGTGCATATTTGCAAAGATAAGGCCTAAGATCTTGTGTTTAGCGCTCATTGTTTTGTTCCTCCCTTATATATTTTCCGAAATGATCTGCTTAGGAAGAACCTTGGCGTTCTCCGAAACGTTGACGTTGTGTCCGACTACGGCAATGCCCCATTCGTCCCTGTTCTCAACAGATTCGGGTCTTGCTCCTACCTGAGCATTTGCTTCTACTACTGTGTTTTCGCCGATAATAGCGTACTCTACAACTGCGCCTGCCTTGATAACGGAGCCGGGCATGATGATAGAGTCGGTAACTGTTGCGCCCTTTTCGATCTTAACGCCTGCGGAGATTACGGAGAAGTCAACCTTTCCTTCGATCTCGCAGCCCTCTGCGATCATGGAGTTCTCAACAACAGCCTCAGAGCCGATGTACTGAGGAGGCATAATGGGGTTTCTGGAATACATCTTCCACTCGGGATCGTACAGGTCAATGGGAATGTTGGGGTTCAGAAGATCCATATTTGCCTCCCAAAGGCTGTCCAGAGTTCCAACGTCCATCCAGTAGCCGTCGAAGTGGTAAGCAACCATCTTTTCGCCGTTTGCCTTCATATCGGGGATAATGTTCTTACCGAAGTCCTTAGAAGCGGACTCGTCGTTTTCGTTGTCGATAAGGTACTGTCTGAGCTTCTTCCATGTAAATATGTAGATACCCATTGAAGCCAGAGTGGAGCGGGGGTGCTTAGGCTTTTCCTCGAAGTCGATGATATTATCGTCCTCGTCGGTGATCATAATGCCGAAGCGTGAAGCCTCCTCCATGGAAACCTCCAGAACAGCGATGGTTGCATCTGCGTTCTTCTTCTTGTGATATTCCAGCATATCGTTGTAATCCATTTTGTAGATATGGTCACCCGAAAGGATAACAACATATTCGGGATTGTATCTGTCAACGAAGCTGATGTTCTGATAGATAGCGTTTGCGGTACCCTTATACCACTGAGCGCCCAGAGCGGTCTGGAAGGGAGGCAGGCTGTGAACGCCGCCGTGAAGCTTGTCCAGATCCCACGGCTGACCGTTTCCGATATAGTCGTGAAGTACGAGAGGCTGATACTGTGTCAGAACACCGACGGTATCAATACCCGAGTTAATGCAGTTTGAGAGAGGGAAGTCGATGATTCTGTACTTTCCTCCGAAGGGTACGGCAGGCTTTGCCATATCCTGAGTGAGCGCATACAGACGGCTGCCCTGACCGCCTGCAAGGAGCATTGCCACACATTCTTTCTTGATATACATAGATTTTTCCTCCAGTCGATTTTCGGGATTACAGGTAAACTGTCACCGTTTTTATGTCGTTTGGTATAATAACGGATATTATCCGATATTAGCTTTCCGATTTAGGCTTTCTGCCACGCTTCTTGGGAGCCTGACCCTCTGCGGGAGCAGCTTCCTTCTTAGCCTTTGAAGCGGTTTTCTTAGGAGAGGTTTCAGCCTTGGCAGTCTTGCTTGCTCTCTTCTTGGGAGCCTTTTCGGTCTTTTCAACTGCTGTTGTTTCGACCTCTGCCTTTGCCTTTGTTGTGCGGGGCTTTCTCTTCTTAACGGGAGTATGCTTGAAGTAAAGCACCGACATAGGCGGGATATTTATGGAGATGGACTGCTCATAGCCGTGCATGGAGTAATCGTTGGTCAGCACCTTGCCGTTTTTGGTTTTGCCGCTGCCGCCGAACTCTGCTGCATCGGTATTGAACACCTCCGTATATGCGCCCTCGTAGGGAACACCGATGCGGTAGCCCGTTCTCTTGACGGGAACGAAGTTGCAGACTACAACTATTTCATTTCCGTCATTGTCTATACGTCTGAAAGCGATAATGCTCTGTGTATAGTCATCGTTGGATATCCATGAGAAGCCGTGCCACGAATAGTCGTCCTGCCAGAAGGGAGCGTTCTCCAGATAGAACCTGTTAAGCGATCTTACGCAGTTCTGAACGCTTCTGTGAGTTTCATACTGCAAAAGCATCCAGTCAAGCTCGGTCTTGAAATCCCACTCCTTGATCTGAGCAAATTCCTGACCCATAAACATAAGCTTCTTGCCCGGGTGAGCGGTCATAAACGCATAGAACGCCTTGAGAGAAGCAAACTTCTTTTCCAGAGTATCGCCGCCCATTTTGCCCACCATGGACGCTTTTCCGTGAACGACCTCGTCATGTGAAAGGGGCAGAATGAAATTCTCGCTGAATGCGTAGTAGAAGGAGAATGTCAGGCAGCCGTGATGGTCCGCTCTGTAAATAGGATCCATGCTCATATAATGGATCATATCGTTCATCCAGCCCATATTCCACTTGAAGTTAAAGCCAAGACCGTTGTTGTGTGCGGGCTTGGTAACGTTTTCCCAAGCGGTGGATTCCTCTGCGATCATCAGTGCGTTGGGATACTTGCCGAATACTGCGGTGTTCAGCTTCTGCAGGAACTCCACAGCCTCGTAGTTGCGGTTTCCGCCGTCCTTGTTGGGACGCCAGTTTCCGGGTGTTCTGTCGTAGTCAAGATAGAGCATTGAAGCAACAGCGTCAACTCTCAGACCGTCTATATGATACTTATCCATCCAGAAGAGTGCGTTGGAAATAAGGAAGGAGCGGACTTCGTTCTTGCCGAAATCAAACACTCTTGTACCCCAGGAAGCGTGCTCCTTTTTGAGGGGGTCGGAGTATTCATAGCAGCAGTCGCCGTCGAACTCAAACAGTCCCGCAGCGTCCTTGGGGAAGTGAGCGGGTACCCAGTCAAGGATAACGCCTATTCCTGCCTGATGGAACATATCCACCATCTGCATAAATTCCTCGGGAGTGCCGTAACGTGATGTAACTGCGTAATATCCGATTATCTGATATCCCCAGGAGCCGTCATAGGGATATTCCGCGAGGGGCATAAGCTCGATGTGAGTATATCCCATATCCTTTAAATAGGGGATAATTGACTCTGCAAACTGAATATAGTTATACAGATATCCGCCTGCGTGCTGCTTCCAGGAACCCAGATGCACCTCGTAAATATTCATGGGGCTTTGGTAAACGTTCTTCTTTTCCTTCTCGTCCTGCCACTTCTTGTCACCCCATTTGTAGCCGTCTATCTCATACACCTTAGAAGCAGTGTTGGGACGTGTTTCCATGTGAGTTCCGTAGGGGTCAGCCTTCAGAACAACATTGCAGTGACGTGTTTCGATGCTGTATTTATATGTGAAATACCTGTCCGCACCGGGGATAAATGTTTCCCATACTCCGCTTTCGCCCAGCAGATCCATGGGGTTTCTGTCCCTGTTCCAGTCGTTGAAATCTCCGACGAGGGACACAGAAAGTGCCTTAGGTGCCCAAACTCGGAAATATACGCCCTTCTCTCCGTCCTTTTCGCTGCTGTGAGCACCGAAGAAGTTGTAAGCTTCGGTGTTGTTTCCCTCATGAAAAAGGAAAACGGGGACTTCGTAATTCTCGGGTAATTCTCTCTTCATAATTCTCTATCCTCCGTGCCGCCTGCAGAGCGTCGGACGGTGTTTTTACGGTAATTTTTACGGCAAAAACGATTTGTTCGGGCGCAATTGGGCGGTCATAATTTATGGCTTATATATATTTTAACAGATTATGTATTCAAATGCAATACCTTTAGTAATAATTCTATAAATATGACGTAAAGGCAAAATTATTTTTGGTTAAAATGACGATTAAATTTTGGCAGGAAACTCGAAAAACTGTCGGAATTATAAATATTTAGTCGACGATATCGGAAAATATATGATATTGTGGATAAATCTGTAAATTTTACGGTATAAAATCACCCTGCTGTCCGACCTTATTTGTGCAATTCGCAGAATTTGTTTCCGACTGTCTAAGCTTCATTTTACGCCAGCTGACAAAGCCGTAAAGGTCATTTACGAAAAACACGACAAAGCAGACCGTTACCGACAGATAGGAAATATCCGTCATTGCAGCAAATATCCACATTATAATAAGTACAAGGTCGTTGAGGGCATAGGCAGCCGAAAAATACGCCGTCCGCCGAAATGTCAGGTACGCCGCCGCAAAGCTGGTCGCCACCGAAACGGTGCTTGGAATAAGGTTAGCCGTCCCAAAGGCTTTCAGTATAAAGTAAAACAGGACGGTCACAGCGGCAGTCAGGAGCATCATAAAGCCGATTTCACGGCGGCTGATGCTGTTTACCTTGACCTCGGCTTTGTTGCCGTTATAGGGGTTTTTCAGCCATGAAACAAGGGAAAGGGCTGCCATGGGAGCGGTCATTCCAAGATAGGTCACCATTTCTCCGTAATAGGCGAATTTATAGGAGATGACGCCGTACATTCCGCTGAAAATTATAATAAGCAGCTGTCCCACGGGATTGCCCTTTGCGCAGAAAATCAGTGAGGTAACGCCTGTCAGCGAGGCGGCAAGGGTCAGAAAATTTTGCCTGTCGAAGATGCAGAACATTATAATGATAAGCCCCGCCGAGCCGCACCAGAGCAGCTTTTCAAGGGTGGTGAAATATGCGAAGAGTGACTTCATTTGATGGGGTTCCTTCCGTTTGTCCGTATCTATAAAATTATATCAGACAGCGGGTAAAAAGTCAACTTTTTAGGGACAAAAAAACGTTATGAAAGTGGAAAGTGAAAAGTGAAAAGTGGAGTAGTGAGCGGTGGGAGATGTGCCGAAATTCGTCAGTTTTAAATCGGGTGTTTTCGGATAAAAATGTGCCTTCCACCACCGAAAGGCACACATATTTCAATACAAAAAAATCACCGCTACCGTAACATCATCTGCCGGCTTGCCGTTTACCGTGGGGACAAGCTCGCATATCCTCCGGGCGGCGGTCTGAGCGGAAACGCCTTCCTTTCGGCAGAGGGCAAGGGTGTCCTTCACCTTCGGATAGACCTCCTCGGGGACGCCGTCTGTCATCATCAGCACTGTATCTCCCGCCGAAAGATGAAAGCTTCTTTCCTCGCAGAACACCTCGGGTATTATCCCCAGGGGCGGGGTGCAGGCGGACAGCTCGGTGAACCCGCTTTTTGTCATCACAGACGTAAACGCTGCACCGTACTTGAAAAGCCGTGCTTCTCCGCTGAACAGGTCAACGCTGAAAATGTCTGCTGTTGCGAAGATCTCCTGCTCCGATTTTGTCAGCAGAATGGAGTTTGTGTAAGCCGCCGCCGCCTTCGGGGGGATCCCCAGACGAACCAGTCTTGACAGGAGAGATACGGTCATGCTGCTTTCCACTGCCGCTTCTTCTCCGCTGCCCATTCCGTCGGAGAGGATAGCCCACAGTCTGCCCGAACCGTCGTAAAAGCATTTTGAATTGTCCCCCGAAAGGGCTTCACGTCCGCTGAGAGATGCTGTTCCGAAATCGGCGGCAATGTCCGTAAGGCTTGTGCAGGCTATCCGCAGACGGTTGTCAAATTTTATTATCTCCGCAGCTTCTGTTTCCGTGCCGAGGACATTTGACAGGGCTTCGGAAATGGTGTTCGGTTCGATTTCGGGGAGTGCTTTGCAGTATGCTTCTATGTATAGCTGCCCGTGATCTCCCGAATAAACGGCTGCCGACAGATCTTCCGCACCCATATCCGAAAGGACTTTTTCCGCCGCCGCAGATAATTCCTTGCAAATCTGTCCTTTATAAGCGGACAGTTCGGAATATCCCGAAAAGGAATCCGCCGACGCTTTTATAGCCGAGCAGACGGTAAGGCGCATGGCTTCAAGCTTGCGTCTTTCGTTTCTGATACGGTTAAGGCGGCGGAGGGCAACGCAGAAGTATTCGGCAATTTCCTCCCGATGGCGGCAGTCGGAAAAGCCCTTCGGCAGCTCCGACGCAGTAATGTAACCTTTATCCGAAGCAATATTTTCCGCACGGCGAAAGTCATCGCTTCTTCCCATAGATACAGCGTGGCGGCAAATCTCACGGCAGCGGCAGTTTTTGCATACCGCCTTGCAAACCTCTGAAGACAGCTCATAAACGGGAATTCTCCTTTCAAATATCCTTGCGGCGGCTGCTGAATCCTCCGCTGCGGAATTCAGTGCCGACGATATGGCCTCCATGGCAAAACGGCTTGTCCTGTCCGTACTTCGGGAGGAGAAAGAAAACATTCCCGTCCACAGCCTTTCGGGGATAACTATGTACGCCGCCAGACCTATGGACGAGGACATTATAAATCCCGACGAAGCCGCAGGAAATCCCAGAAGAGCAAGCACCGCCGACATGGTGAACAGCCCCGCCGCCGAGGACGCAAACCGTCCCTTCGGGGACATAAGACCCATTGCCGCACAGCCCATACAGGCAGCCGCAGCCAGCTTTGCACCGCCGCCCCCCGCTTCGGAGATCCCCGAGAGTATGAGGGAAAAGGACGAGAGTATTCCCGCCGCCGTGCCGCCCCGAAGTCTGCCGATACCCGACGCTCCTCCGCAAACCGCTATGAGCAGAAAAATGCCGAAATTAAAGGACATTTCCGAGAAAAATGAGATGACCGCCGCCGAAAGCAGGGAGCAGGCGACGGCGCAGGAAATGCCCATGCTGTCCCCGCAAAACATCTGTCTGCCCGATAAAAATGCGCTGTGTGCCGTTCGGAAGAAGAACGCCGCCCCGCCGCACACAAGGCTTCTGAACACCGCCGCAGCCGCCGATACTGCGGACATTCCCGAAAGCAATCCCGTGAAAATTGCGGCGGCAAGGTAAGCCGTTCCCGCAGTCAGGGCTGTCCCGCTTCGGGAACGGCAGGCGGGGAGCATTGCCCTTGCGGCGGTTATGAGCAGGAGTGTGATAAGCTCTGCCAGCCGTTCGTTGAATTTTTGGCTGATGATAGCCGAAAGCGACGCCCCAACAAACGCCGCTCCCGCCGAATAGGGCGACAGACACCCGCAAAATGCGGCACAAAGCGGCACCTTTCCGCAGGCAAGCTCGGCGTTCGACAAAACTATCCCCGCCGAAAAGGACAGGGCGATTCCCAAAGAAAAGGCGGTTCCCGAGCGCACGGGGGATTTTTCGGTATCGGGCAAAGCTGTTTCTGTTACTGCACGAACGTTCATATTTTCAAGTCCTTTCTTTTGACGTGTTCCGTTTCTATATGAAAATATTATAACATTCGCAAACAGGAAAAATTTGTCAATCTGTGATATTTGGAAATATTTTCCGTGAAGGCGCAAAAAAATTACATTCACCCGCAAAACGAATAAATGTTACTGTTTAATGTGAAGAGTGAGAAGTGGAAAGTGAAAAGTGGAAAGTGAATTTAACAAAATCCTCATAAATCGGCGTCCCCCCGCCTGCGGCGGGGCAACGCCTACATAGATACGTCACTCAGGCAACAAAAAATTCCACTTTTCACTTTGCACTTTGCACATTCAATTAAAAATTCCACTTTCCACTTTCCACATTATGACTGTATTCGCCAGTCAAACTCTGCACCGCCGTTTGGAGAATTCCTAGCTTGAAGGCTGCCGTTTTGCGAAACAACGACAGACCGTGCAAAGGCAAGCCCTATGCCGAAGCCGTTCTTTTGGTTGTCGTGGCAGAACCGTTCAAAAATGTGGGGCAGCATTTCTTCGGGAAATCCGCTGCCCGTGTCGGTGACGGTTATCCCCGTATAGAGCGGGTTTTCATACGCACGGACGGTTATTATGCCGCCCTCGGGAGTATGCTCCATGCAGTTTTTGAGGATATTTGTCAGGGCTTCGGTGCAGTATCTCAGGTCGGCGGTGAAGTGCGGTTCGCCCTCAATTTCGGTTTTCAGAGTGATGCCTTTCAGCTCCAATGAAATGGCGATAGGTTCGGCGGCGTCACGTATGAGCTGGGCGGCGGAAATGTCCTGTTTAAGAAATGTGACTGCGCCCGCCTCCATTCGGGAGATGTTCAAAAGCGTTTCCAAGATCCATTTCATTTGGGACAGCAGAGAGGTCATTTCACGGATATGCTTTACCCGTTCGGTCTGCGTCAGCTGCGGGTCACGGAGCATTTCCAGAAGCAGCATTACAGAGGTAAGGGGCGTTCGCAGCTGATGGGACATATCCTCAAGAGCGATTTTCATAGCCGCCTTTTCGCCCTTTAGAGCGGAGTTTTGTTCCCGCAGTCGGATAGTCATTTTGTGTATTTCCGAGGACAAAATGCTCAGCTCGCCCTCCCGAAAATCGTCGAAATTTACCGATTCTGCGCCGTGGAGAATTTTGTCTATCTCGTCGCAGAGATGCAGTATTGTTTCGACACGTTTTTTCTCGGAGGAATGCCGTATTGTCATCATAATTATGACGGTAACAAGCATTACTATCGCCGCTTTTATACTGAAAATTGTGCATATTATCACGCCGACAGCTGCGGTCAAAATCTCGGCTTTTTTCATTCGTCCACCGCCTTATATCCCAGACCTCGGACGGTTTTCAGAATTTCGGGGTTTTGGGGGTCGTCCTCTATCTTGTCACGAAGGCGTTTTATGTAGACATTCAGGGTATTATCCCCGATAAATTCCCCCGAAAATGTCCAAAGCTCGTCCGCCAAACGGTCACGGCTGAGGACTGCGCCCTTGTTGGACAGAAACAGCAGAAGCAGCCTATATTCCAGCGCAGACAGGAAAACCTCTTTGCCGTTTTTGGTGACAAGCCCTTTGGACGGGTCGGCGGTTATGCTGCGGCATTTTAGCAGCTTCGGCGTTTCGGGGGTGCGTCTGCGGAGGACGTTTTGTATTCTCGCCACCAGCTCACGTGGACGGAAGGGTTTGCTGATATAGTCATCTCCTCCCACCTCAAACCCCGCAACGGTGCAGCTTTCCTCGGCAGACGCTGTGAGGAAAATGACGGGCACTTGGGAAAATTCCCGAATCGCCTTGCAGAGGGAAAAGCCGTTGCCGTCCCCCAAGGTCAGGTCAAGGAGAATGCAGTCAAAGCTGTCGGACAAAAACAGCTGCATTCCCGCACGCTGTCCCGAGCCGTGTTTTACGGAAAATCCCTCGGCGGTGAGAAATTGCGTCAGGTTTCGGGCAAGGGCTTCGTCGTCCTCAACCAGTAATATTGAAGGCATTTTTATCGCTCCTTATTTTTGTTACTGTAATTATAGCACAAACGGGAAATTATTTCAATATTCAGCCTGATTATTACTATATTGTAAGATAAGAGAAATGAAATTGTTATTCGGATATGTTATAATAATGTCAAAGGAAAGGGGCAATGACGATGGAACTTCTTAGAATAGAAAATCTCTGCAAGACCTACGGCAAGGGTGAAAATGAGGTAAAAGCTTTGGACAATGTTTCCTTTACCGTCCCAAAGGGGCAGATGGCTGCGGTGGTGGGACCTTCGGGTTCGGGAAAATCCACGCTTTTGCACATTCTGGGCGGGGTTGACCGTCCCACAAGCGGAAAGGTTTATCTGGACGGTCAGGACGTTTTTGCTCAGAA
Source organism: uncultured Ruminococcus sp. (assembly GCA_945877315.1). Lineage (GTDB taxonomy): Bacteria > Bacillota > Clostridia > Oscillospirales > Ruminococcaceae > UMGS1889. Next base: position 25,244 of record CAMCRP010000001.1, read on the forward strand.
TGCGAAAAATCTGGCTATTTTTCGCCGCAGACAGGTGGGACTTATCTATCAGTTTTACAACCTTATCCCCGTTTTGAATGCGGAGGAAAATATCACGCTTCCAGTAATAATGGACGGCAGAAAGCCCGATGCGAAGCAGCTTGAAGGGCTTCTTGAAATGCTTGGCATTAAGGAAAGGCGTTTACATCTCCCGTCCCAGCTTTCGGGGGGACAGCAGCAGAGAGTTTCTATCGGACGTGCGTTGTTTACATCTCCGGGAGTTATCCTTGCGGACGAGCCTACGGGAAATCTTGACAGCAAAAGCAGTGCGGAGATAATCGAGCTTCTCCGAAAGTCCAACAGAGAGCTGAATCAGACCATGCTCATTATTACTCATGATGAAAATATCGCCCTGAAATGCGACAGGATAATCACCATATCCGACGGAAAAATTACCGCCGACAGGCTGACGGGACAGGGGGGAGTGCAGAATGTTTGAACGGTTAATGGCAAGGCGTTACATAACCGAGCAGAAACGCCATTCGGTGCTGACCGTTTTCAGCATTGCCGCCGCACTTTCCCTGATGACGCTGCTGTTCACCTGCCTTTCCACAGGCTTGAAGATAGCACGGGACGTTAGCTTTGATATGCAGCCAAGTCACCTTGAAATAGTCGGTCTGACCGATGAACAGATAGGCATTGTCACGGAATTTGTGGGCGATTTGGGAAACATTACCCTTGTTGAGGAAAAGGGCGAAAAGACGGCGCATATTATGTTTACCGAATATATCGGAGAAAATATATCCGTATATGCCGAAAAGCTTTCGGAGAAAATGGGTCCTGTCCGTGAGATTAATATCAATTCGCAGCTGGTTTTTTCGGATATGATAGACCTTAATTCAAGGGCGGATTTTGCTATACTGTTTTCCTTGTTCTTTGTGGTGGTGCTGTTTTTTGCGCTGATGCTCAGGCTGGTTATAGATACGGCGTTTGAGATAAGCTCAAAGGAGCTGGAGCGGCAGTTCGGCGTTTTGCAGTCTGTGGGAGCAACGCCTTCTCAGATAGTGAAAATTATAACGCTGGAGGGGCTTATGCTGTCCGCTGCGGGGATTCCGTTGGGACTTGTTCTGGGGACGGGATTCGGCTACTGCATTTATCGGGCGGTGCTTTCGTCGGGAATTGCCAAGCTGTATCTCACTTCCGAAAAGATAAACGAGCTGATACATTTTCACGTTGACCCGCTGTATCTTGCAATGGCGGCGGTGACGGGGCTTATTTGGGTACTGTTATCCGCTTACGGAACGGGAATGAGAGTTGTAAAAATGTCCCCCATTCAAGCAATAAGCAATCGGTCGAACACCGTTAAAAAGGTGAAAAGGCATTCGCTGTTCGGCATGATTTTCGGCTGGAAGGGGAAGATGGCTGCACGGAACAATTACCGTCAGCCCAAGCGGTTTGTAATAACCGTTCTGTCCCTGACACTTTCCATAACCCTGTTTTCGGCAATGAATGTTATTACGGATATTTTTGAAGAGAGCCTGACGGAATTGTCCATGGTGGAATATTTTCAGAGCGACATAGATTTAAAATACGAGGGCTATTCCGAGGACAGTACACCTTACCGAGAGGTTATGTCACAGCTGAAAAATTCGGGATATTTCAGCAGCGTTACCACAGATATCTGGCGTGTGGGCTGGAAAAAGGCAGCCGATAATATCGATTATTATGTTGATCTCATGTACTATGCCCCCGATGAATATGCAAAGCTGTTTGACGGAAAGCCTCCCGTTTCCTATGACGAGCTGACGGAAAGCGGCGGATATTGTCTGCTTGTTCCCGAGAAGGAATATAAATTTGCGGGGCGTGTGGGGGAGATCTCAGTGGGCGATGTCCTTGCACTTGATATAGTAAAGAACCTTATCATATTTCCTGATGAATACAATGGATATACGACCGAAGAAAAGCAAGGTCTTATGCCTGTTTTGGACGATGACAGAAACACCGTGTACTATGTTAAGCATGGCGAAAGCACCTGCGATTTTAAGGTGACTGCAAGCGGAACGGCGGAGAAGCCCTATGCCGATTTTTACAAGTCCTATTCCATGCACGAGGACGAGGGAATGCCTGTGCAGTACGTTCTGATGGTGGGCACGCTGGACACCTATTACAGCACATTCGCTGATAATTCCGACCTACTCAGAAGCATCGGCTTTAACTGCAACGTGGCAGAGGATTGCTACATTTCGGCAGTGGATTTTATCGGAAGCATTCCCGAGCTGGAAATAGATTTTGACAATTTTGAGATCAGGCGGCAGATAAACACGGTAATTACTGCCGTGAGGATATTCTTTGTTTCCGATATTGTTCTGTTTTCGCTTATTGCCCTTGTGAATATGGTAAATATCCTGTCAACAAGTGTGCTGAACCGCCGCAGCGAGCTGGCTTCCATGCAGTGCATAGGCATGACGGACGGACAGCTTTACGGTATGACGCTTATTGAGTGCTTGCAGTATGCACTGTCGGCGGCGGTGCTTTCGGCGATCGCCTGTACGCTGCTGATTTACGGCACCGAGCAGCTTATGGGGTATATGCAGGTGACGGAATATTCCCATTTGGTGCCCGATTATTTTGCACCTGTTCCGAAGATAATTATTGCATCTGTTACAGCGTTTGCGGTGGCGGTTTGTTCGTCCTTTATCCCGCTTATGTATATGCAGAAAAAACCGCTTGTGGAAATGATAAGAAAGGTCGATTAGGCAAAATGTGAAAAGTGGAAAGTGAAAAGTGGAATTGTAAGTGCTCAGTTATGAATGAATAAATATTGATAAATGGGTGTACTCTTTGCTATCTGCGGGAAGTACACCCATTTAATTACGTTATAGAAATTCAAGATAAAGTGAGTGTTTCACTAATAACTTCACTTTCCACTTTTCACTCTTCACATTTTTCTTACTCCACTTTTCACATTTACTCATTCGTGAACAGTTCCTTGGGCAGTTCATCTCTTGTGATAATAGCATCGCTGTTGTAGACCTTTTCCATCATTTCGAGAGATGTGTATTTGTCGGACAGCGTTGTGGTTCTCAGCTGAACAAGATAGTCGCCGTTCCATACCGCAAACCACAGCCAATAGGCGTTGTCACGGACAATAAGCTCGGGGTCGGGCATGGTGGCACATTCGCTCATGGTAACAAGCTTGCCGTTGTTTGCCCAGCCCGACAGCTCAGCGAAAACATCGGGGCTTACGCCGTAGTCATGGGCGTCGGAGTAAATATCAATTGCCACAATGTCGCAGTATTCGTCCCCGGGGTACCAATCGGCGGACTGTCCGTTCCAAACCCAGATAAGGTTGTCAAACTGATAGTAGTCGGTCATGCGGTGATAGAGCAGCTTCCACAGCCACTTATAATTTTCCGCACCCGACGCACCCCACCAGAACCAGCCGCCGCTTGCTTCGTGGAGAGGACGCCACATTACCGTGACATTCTCGTCCTCCAGCTTCTGCATAAGTGTGGAAATATTGTCGATATCCTTGATTATCCACAGGGCTTCTTCGGAGATCTTTCCTTCGTCAAACAGCTTCTGCACCTCGTCGGGGGAGAGAGTTGCAAGGTCAATGTCGGTCACGGCGTCGCTTAGCTTGAAGGTGGTCTTGTCGGTATAGAAAGACGCTTCCTTGCAGGGTGCATGCCAATGCCAGTCGAAAACGGTCAGACCGCCCTCCTTGTCCCACTCAATTGCAAGCTGAGCGTCCTTGCCCTCGGGATTTCCCTTGCTGAGAGCTATGGAATCGAAGATAAAGTCGAAGGTACGGACGGCGGGGTATTTGCCGAATTTCTTGTAAAGGGCTTCTGTTTCGGTGTTTTTGCCGTGGTCGGTGCATTGTCCCGAAAGAGTGCGCTTGCCGTAGACGGCTTTCAGGTACTGATAGATGTTTTGTGTTTTCAGGTTTGCGTAGGGGTTGCAGAGCGTTCCCGTGACATTTTCGTAAATGCTGTCGCTAATTGACTCGCCTGTTTCGATTTTAATGGAATCTATGTTGAAATAGCTCCAGCCCTCGCCGAGAGTAATGGTGTTCTCGCCCTTTTCCAGGAAAATTCCGTTGGCGGTGGTTTCCTGCCAGTCACCTGCTTCGGAGTAGATGTTCATTACCTTTGCTCCGTTGAAAAGCAGGGGATTTTCCTTGTGACCGCCTGCCATATGCCGAACGGTCAGCTTGTAAAACTGACTTGCGGGGATATCCACGGTCAGCTTGAAATCGGCGTTATTTGAGATGGACATGTATCCTTCCCCCGAAAATCCCGGCTGGTCTGCCAGCATAACAACTCCGCCCGCTTCGGGTGCGGTTTCACATTCCACGGTAATGGAGCAGTCGGTTTTTTCAATATTTCTGGCGGTGAGCTTTTCAAAGGTATAGCTGTCAGCCATAGTTATTTTTGACGGGTCGACTTTGGTTCTTTTGCTTGTTTCCTCGGCTGAAACGGTTGTTGTTTCGCTTGTCTGAGGTTCGTTTGTATTTGATGCGCAGCCTGTAAGTGTCAGTCCTGCCGCCAAAATTGCGGCGGTGTATCTTGATGCTTTTGATTTCATTTTGTTTTCCTCCCTAATGTTTGGTTTAGATAATTATATCATATTTGGCTGTTATTTTCAATAGAAAATGCAACAAATTGTTGTAGGGGACGCATCCCGTCCCGCAGTATCCGCAGTCTGTTATAAGTTCCCGCTTGTTTAAGGTTGGTTCTTGGTTTGTGGGGAACCTTTGCCCGCCTATCGGCGGTGTGAATAATTATAAAGGCGTGGACGCCTTTATAATTATTCACGAAGCACCGCACACGGTGATGGTTTTTCTTGATTTTGTGATTGTCGTTAGATTGATGCTTTACTGTTATTTTTGTGTGCGGTGCTTTTGGGAGTCGTTGATTTTGTGGGCTTTTATATTGCTTTGCTGCGGCTGTTAGCTTAGGGGAATTTCGCCTCTGCGGAGGCGACGGGGGCGCTGCCCCTCGACCCCGCCACCTTTGAAAAGGTGGACGAAACTTTTATCTTTTTTCTTTTGCAAAAAAGCGGACGCTCTGCTGAACGTCCGCTGAAAAAATTATCTGAACAATGCCTCCAGAGAACCTGCCAGCTTGTCCAGCTCGGTGGCTGTAGATGCTGCGTTGTTGGATATCTGCGCATTCTGCTGGATAACGCCCGAAATGTGCAGCATGCTTTCCGAGATCTCCTCGAAGGACGCTGCCTGCGCTTCGGACGCTGTGGCAATACCGTCAATAAGCTTGTTGCTTTCGGAAACGCCGTTCATCATGGAACGAAGCTGCTCTGCGGTTTCGTTTGCTATGCGGCTGCCGTCGGAAACTGCACGCTTGGTTTCTTCAATAAGGTCTGCGGTGCGGGTGGTAGCCTCGGCACTCTTTGTAGCAAGTGTGCGGACTTCATCGGCAACAACGGCAAAGCCCTTGCCGTGCTGTCCTGCTCTTGCGGCTTCTACGGCTGCGTTCAGAGCAAGGATATTTGTCTGGAATGCGATGTCCTCGATGGTTTTTACGATATTGCTGATCTTTTCGGAGGACTCTTCTATCCTTGTCATAGCAACCTGCATTTCGCCCAACTTTTCTGCACCTGCGTCAAGCTCCTTGGTGGTACGGTCTGAGATCTTGCTGGCATTTGCAGCGGACTTTGCACTGTCCTTTATCTGTTCTGCGATAGAGTTAAAGGACGCTGTTATCTCCTGAACGGTAGCTGCCTGAGTTGCGGAACCGTCGGAGAGCTTTGAAGCAATATCCTGCATTTCGGAGGATTCCGAGCCGATATTTGCGGAGATCTCGTTTATCTGGGTGAACAGACGCTGCTGTTCCTCGCTGTGTCTTACGGTTTCCTCCATATTTCTGCGGATATTTGCTATCATTGCGTTGATTCCGTTGCTAAGGGTTATGTATTCGGGGCAGGTGTCAACATCGAAGACAACGTCCATATCGCCAGAGGAAACAAGCTCCAGCTTTGCGAGAACAGCGTTGATACCGTCGATGATGACCTTGTTTATCATGCCGTTTAGCTGAATGATAATAGCGGAGATCATCAAAAGAACGCATATTGCAAAGATCACCATAAGCACGCCTCTGCCGTAATAAACCTCACTCATGGGGATAGCGGCGATAAGTACATAATCGGGATCCTCTGCGTCGGCATAGCAGAACACACGGGTGCCGTCAATAACACAGGATTTTCTGGTTGCTCCGTCAAGGATCTTTTGGGTTACGCCTGTTTCTAAGGCGGGTGTGCCGATAAGGGACTCATTGGGGTGGGCGGCAACAGTTCCGTCTGCCTTGGAAACAGCCATAACATATCCCGAGCTGCCGACTGTAAAGGAGCCCAGAACGTTTGCTATGCTGTTTTTTTCTATCTGATTCTGGAGTCTTTCGGGAGTATTTCCTATCTGAACGATACCTGTCTTATCTCTTCTTGCAACGCCGATATACTGGAAAAGCTTACCTTCTGCACCATTAGGCTGAGGTTCCTGTGCGAGTTTCACGGAAGAGTCCTTGAGTATGTCCAAAAACGGCTTAGTCTGATCGCCTGAAGCAAAGTCAAATCCGAAATATGCGGGAACGGTACCCCATTGGATAATACCCTTTTCATCGGTAACGTGAAGCTCGTCAACGTCCAGCAGAGTTTTTATCTCATCAAGCTTTTTGGCATCGTCGAGGATAGACGGGTTAAGCTCTATCATTTTTGCGAAGGCTTCTGCCTTGGTGATGTAGTCGGAATTCAGCTGGGCGGTAAGCTCGGCAGTATCGACCTCAACCGATTCAAGCTTTTCGTGGACATCGACCATACGGTTCTTGGCAGTATTTTGTGCAGTGGACTGCATAACACCTGTTTGCACGAAAAGCAGCACTGCCATCATAAACACAAGTGCAATATTGCACGCTGTTATCATACGCTTGTTCAGAATTTTTCTCACTTAACATTCCCCCTGATTTTTTGTTGCTTCTTTTAGCATTTTATTATCTACTGAATAAGTATATTTTAAATAAATGTTGTCAAATTATGTCGTATCACTATTATAACGCATTAAATCTAAAAAATCAATAGGTATTTGGCGATTTATAGAAAATTATAAAAAAATCAGGAAATTTCACAAAAAAGGTTGAAAACTTATGAAACCTATGTTATAATAGTATTTAATAGGTAAATCTATTTTATCGGAAAGGACCTGAATTGTATGAAGATCTCCACAAAGGGAAGATACGCTCTCAGAATGATGCTTGATCTGGCGGAAAATCAGGGGGACAGCTATGTTGCGCTCAAGGATATTGCCGATCGGCAGTCTATTTCCAAAAAATATCTTGAACAGATAGTGCCCTTGCTGAACAAGTCGGGAATGTTAAAGACCAACCGTGGCTATCAGGGCGGCTATCGGCTTTCAAAGGTGCCGTCCGATTATACGGTGGGTGAGATACTCAGAGTGACCGAGGGCAGTCTTTCGCCCGTTGCCTGTATAGAATATGAGGTAAACGAATGCCCCAATGCGGATAGCTGTCCCACGCTGGGGATATGGAAGGGACTTTATGACGTTGTGAACAAGTATCTTGACAGCATTACGCTGGAGGACGTTATTAACCGTTCATCGGGCGGGGCGGACAGTGCTTGTCTGTGACCTTGATTACAGAACAAATACGGCGTATCAATGATAAAGCTGCCACAGGAAATCGCCATATGCGATACTGCGGCAGCTTTTTTGTTTACACGAATGTTCAGAAATTCGGCGGTGAAATGCGAAATCAATCGACCTGTCTTTTTCCGAACACGGCATATGCCGATACCGAGAATATCACCGCCGCAATTACAGCAAATACAGGCGTGAAAATATACGGACGAATTACCAAACCGAATATCTCAAACTGAATACTATCTATAATACACCAGAATGCCATCATATTCGAGGGCAGCAGGCAGAATATCTTATAGAGCCACACAATATCTTCGGAAACGTTCATCATCATAGGCGCAATAATTATGACGGACATAATAACGATCGTCCCGAAAGGCGTTTTTATTCCTGCGGACAGCAAAGCCGTCAGTGCCGCCGTCATAATGCACGCCGCAAAAACGCTGACAGAATACAGAAGTGCACATTGTCCCATATTCAGCGGATAGGACATCATAGGCACTTGAAGCTGTATTGCTGCTCCCGATCCGTCTGTGCCCCATATTGCCATACATTCGGCATATGTAAGCACCGTGAGTATTACGGACAATCCTGCGGACAATGTAAAGCTTACAAACAGCTTTGCCCACACAAGCAGATTTTTTCCGTGCTTTGAGGATAATATCAGGCTGTCAGCTCCGCTTGTGTATTCCCCCGAAAAAAGCGGTGAACAAATTATGGCGACAGCCACAGCGACAATTACCCCCGTGGTGTACATTATTGCAAAAAATCTTGTGTATCCCTCGGACGTTTCAAATACAATGGGCTTTTCCACACCACTGTCCAACCCAAGAACAGACTGCTTTGCCGCATCGCTCATATTGGTCTGCATGATTGCCTGCTCCTGTTTCAGACGGCGCATTTCATAGAAATTCTCCGCTTGTTCGCTTGTCATATTTCCGAAGCTTTGTGCGTCAAAACGTTCCGACTGCGTATTGTAAACACTGCGGACTATGGAATATATTTCGCTGTATTTTCTTGCGTATTCTTTATATTCCTCGCTGTCGGTATATTTTTCGGCGGAATTAAGCCGCAGCTTTGAATACGCCTCGGAAGCCTCCATAATAAGTTCGGTGTCGATAGCACGTCCCGACAGCTCTCTTGCATATTCAAGGTCGATTTTCATATCGTCATACCGTGACATTACAGGCTCGCCGTTACTGTCGTAAACGCTGCCGATTATTGTGCCGAACACGCTGAATAATGATACTGCGGAGGCAAGTATCAGCGTTATTACCGCACCCTTTCGCTTAAAAATCTTTTTGTATTCGTATGATACTAAGTTCCAAAATATGTTCATTTGTTGTTCGTCCTTTCCTCTCCGCTGAAATAATAAAGATACAGATCTTCAAGTGTTGCTTCGGCATTGACCGCATTTTCGCAAGGCTTTTCATCGCATACAAGGCGCAAAAATACGCCATCAGCCGCATTTCTTGTGTTTATTATAGGATATTTTTCGGTAAGCATATCGGCAATATCCTGCGGCACGGTGCACTCCCAAACCTTGCCCTTTATCACCTCGATAATTTCATCAAGTGAGCCGCTGTGGATAAGCTGTCCGCTTTTCATTACAAGGATAGTGTTCGCAATATGCTCAATATCCGAAACGATATGTGTGGACAGCAGAATTATCCTGTCTGCGCCCATTCGTGAAATCAGGTTGCGAAAACGCACTCTTTCCTTCGGGTCAAGACCTGCTGTGGGTTCGTCAAGGACAAGTACTTTCGGGTCGTTGAGCATTGCCTGTGCAATTCCAAGCCGCTGCTTCATTCCTCCCGAAAAGGTCTTTATCTTCTTTTTGGCTTCATTTGTAAGCGATACAAGCTCTAAAAGCTCGGCGGTTTTTGCCTTTGCTTTCGGCTTCGGCAGACCTTTAAGTGCGGCAATATACATCATAAAATCCTGTGCCGTAAATTCGGGGTAATATCCGAAATCCTGCGGAAGATAGCCCAGAACATCACGGTATTCCTCCCGTGAAACGTCAATGCCGTCATAGGAAATGCTGCCCGAGGTGGGTTCAAGCACGCCGCACATCATTCGCATAAGCGTGGTTTTTCCTGCGCCGTTTGCACCGAGAAGCCCGTAAACTCCTTTTGTAAGGGTAAGAGAAATGCGGTCGCAGGCGATCTTACTGCCGTAATTTTTTGTTACTCTGTCAAGTGTGAGTTCCATAATAATTTGCTCCGTTCGAAATTTTTTTCATATTGAATATGATGGTAACAGTCCCGAAAATGCACAGGGCAATGCAGAAATTATTGCAGATATTTTCGGGTATCTTTACCTGAGAAGCCTGCCAAAGAATTCCCCATACGCTGACAAAAAGCGCCGCACCACCGCTGATATATCCGCCCTCATGTCCTTTAAAGCGGCTGAATACCGAAAGTGATATGCCGTTTACCAAAAGAAACGGCGCAAGGATATAAATTCCCGCCTTTGCTATGCCAACAGGCGTAAATATTCCCGATATGACTGTCAGAGCGGCAATTACCGCAAAGCTTGCCACTCCGAGGATAAGCGTTCTTACGCCCGTAAGCTGCGGCAGAGAAAACCTGCACGCCGTTTCAAGCTCGGTCATGCCGTATATATTCGAGCGTGAAATTTCCGAGGCGGTGAGCATTGCAAGAAAGGGCGTAAGGGAGGAAATTATCCACACCGCAGGCAGCCCGATATACTTCGGATTTTTAAAGCACACCGTACAAATTGCAGCGGCAACTATCATCGCCGAAACCACCCACACCCGCTTGCGGATATATTTTATCTGGGAAAACACAAACTGCGAAAAGCTCAGCTTTGGATAGGGAAGTGCGTTCAGAAATTTTTCCTTTCCCTTTGGCTCGGGGGGCGAAAAGGCTTCGCAGAGTTCCTTTTTTACATTCATTTCAATGCTCCTTTCAGCAGCTTTTTCATTTGGGCAAGGGCAGACTTTTCAAGGCGATACACCGCAAAACGGGAAATTCCCAATGCCTCCGCCGTTTCATTCACCGACATTTCCGCAATATAACGCATTACAAGAATTTCCCGATGCTGCTTCGACAGCTTTTCAAGAGCCGTGCGGACGGCAATTTTTGTATCGCTTTTGTCGGAAAAATCCTCCGTGGGATAGTCGTCGGAAAGCTCTTCGGTCTGCTTTCGTCGGAAGATATCCGTGCAGAGATTTTTTGCGATAGTGAAGATATATGCGGCGTTTATGTGGGTATTCTGCGCAAAAAACTTTAGAAAGGCTTCCTGGGTAATGTCCTCGGCAGAAGCGGAATTTCTCAGTCTGTAAAAGCAGTAGCGGTATATTTTGTCGTACAATTCTTCTATCTCCCGTGGCACCCGTAAAACCTCCTCTCATAATGTATAACGGATAACTGCGGTGAAATGTGCGGGGATCCTGACAAAAAATAAAAGACAGCACAGTCGGCTTGACAGTGCTGTCTTTTGAAATAGCAGAAATATTTCTTTATGCGGTGTTGCCCTTAGGACAAGCCGTTTTCTTATTTTTTTCGTGTTTTTACCTTTATCATATCCGAAAGCTTAAATCCTCCCATATCCTTGGAATTGAAGGTCACTCTTGAACGGGATTTCAGTTCGTCCATACGCTTGCTGTCGCATAGCATAGCAAGGATCTGTGCGGTGTTTTCGGCATCTGCCAGGGCGGAATGTTCCGCACCCACAAAGGTTATCTGAAGAATATTCAGCGCAGTAGTAAGATTTGCGGGACGGGTAAGTCCCATTTTCCTTGAATAGATCCTCTGCAGGTCTATCCAGCGGGGGAAAACCGCCTCTGCCTTGGGGAGAAAGCCCTTGAATTCAGCTTCTCTCATGATCTGGAGCTTGTCGGTCTTACTCCAGCTGTAAGCGGTTATCTTTCTGTCTCCCACCCATTCGATGAAGCTGTCAAGTGCCGTTTCGTAACATTCGGCGTCCTTGACATCGTCGTATGTAATACCTGTAAGCTTGGTGATCTCAGGGGCTATGGAGTCGGCGTGCTCAGGTTTTACATAGCACTGAAATCTTTCACAGGTCTTGTTGTCATCATCGAGAATAACAGCTGCAATTTCGATTATTTCATAGTTGAGCAGGTGAGAGGGATCCTCCTGTTCGGAAAGCCTTTTCACAGGATTGAACTCAAGGTCTATCACCAGCTTTCGGTAGCCTGTCATTTCATCAGTCCTTTCAGAAGGTGCATTATCAGCCTACCTGACATTCGCTGAGCAGGCATAGCTTGTTGACGCTGTGCACATTCTGCATTCTGTATTTCATTCTTCTGACGGTCGATTCGTCGGGTTCAAGGTAAACTGTTCCCGTGAAGCCGTCTATAATAGCTTCCTTTCCGTCGTCCTTTTCCGAGATAAGCTCGTTTATGCCGATAATGGACGGCAGCTGCATATTTCTTGCAAGAATAGCGGCATGAGAACCGGAAGAACCGTTTTCGGAGATAAAGCCCAGCACGTCCTGTCTGCCCAGCTCAATGGTTTCGCTGGGGACAAATTCATCTGCGACTATAATGGACGGCTCCTCGGGAGCTTCTATCCTGTCACTGATACCGTAAAGGATACGTATCACTCTGTCGGAAACGTCCCTAATATCTGCGGCTCTGCCCTGCATATACGGGTCGTCAATTCTGGAAAGCATATTTGCAAAGTTATCCGAGGTAAGCTTTACGGCGTACTCGGCGTTCATATCGAAGCCCCTTATCATGGCTTCGGCGGAATCTACATAATCTCTGTCGGAAAGCAGCATTAAATGTATCTGGAAGATGGCAGCATCTTCTCTGCCGACACGTTCGAGAGCCTTTGCATACAGCCTTTCAAGCTGAACAGAGGCGGTTTCTCTTGCCTGCTGAAATCTCAGAACTTCCTTTTCGCCGTCCTCAATTCTGGTAAGCGACAGCGGAGCCTTATTTTTATTGAAAAATGCGATCCGTCCCATAGCGATACCGCCCGAAACTCCCGTACCGTGCATAGTTTTCATAGCTTCAAACACCCCCTTGCGGATATTGTTTATCAAGGGAAACCCTTGCTTATACGTCGTTTTATTGAACATTCTGCCCGATAACGGCGGTGAATCCGAACAGCCGTAAGGGCATAATTTTCTTGCAGATTATTCTTCAATCATATAATAACACATTTGCGGAAAAAAGTCAAGCATTTTCACAAACTTTTCAAGATAAATAATTGTCGATTTGTGCAAGGTGTATAATACCGTCAAAAGATTTTTGTTTAGCGGGAAATTTTTGGAACTATGGCAGGGCGGCGGTCGTTATTCCTCGTCAAGGCTGTACTTTTTCATTCTTGACGGCGGGAAATTTCCGCAGACGGATTTGTAGTCGCAGTAGGAGCAGGGCAGGGATTTTCCGTCGGCGTCCAGCAGTGGGAGAGAGTCCACATCGCCGCCGTAAAGCCGTTCTGCTGCTTCGGTGAGAAGCTTTTCGGCGTGCTTACGGAGCTCCCGCATATCCTCTGCGGAAACCAGCCTTGAATACCGCTTGTCGTAGGCTCTTTCATCATCGCAGGAGGCGGCACTTTCGGCGGCGGGGATATATTTTCCCTTAATGGCTATCCTTTCAGTGTTTTTGGCTGTGGGGGCGGGAACGGGCTGCTCCATGGCGGAGAGGACGTTATAATCCTCCAGCACAAAGCCCTTCATCTTGTAGAATTTATCATCTGCATCGGTGACGTCCTTATCATCGGCGGAGCGTCCCAGAGATGGGGGAACGACCCCCGCAGGCTGATAAAGCACTCCCGCAGGCTCGGCGTCGGAGAAGGCACCTCGTTCATCATCGGTCAGCATAAACAGGTAGAAAAGCATCTGCATATTTACGCCGTTATATATATCTGTAAGCCTAAAGGTCTTTTTGCCCGATTTGTAGTCAACCACACGGAGATACTTGCTTTGACTGTCCTTCTCCCAGATGTCAATGCGGTCTGCGATACCGCTGAAAAATACGGAGGAATTATTACCGACAGGCTGACGGAATCTCACACGGAATTCAAACCTTTTCGGCAGAAAGGAGGACTGCGCCAGCTCTGCCCTAAGATGTACCGCCAGACTTTTCACCGTGTCAAAGATACGGCTGTAATTGGAGTTGAAGCGCATGGTTTTTCCGTAAGAGCCGCAAAGCCTGCTGTCACGGTATTCGGCTAGGGCGGCTTTTATTTCGCTGTCCATGGCTTCTGCGGATATGCTCGGGAAATCGTTTGGGTGTGCGGATAACAGCTTGAACAGGCAGTGGTGTATTGCCGAGCCGCTGACTGACGGTTGGAGATTAAGCTGTTGTCTTGCGAGAATTCCCAGGCAGTATTTACAGAAATATGCAAAGGGACAGCCGCTGAAGGCTTCAAAGCTTGATGCGGACATATGTATGCTGTCGCCGAAAAATTCTGCCGTGACGCTGCTGTCGGATATTCTGTGGGGCGTTTTTCGTCCCGCCCTGTCCAGGGAATCCACCAGGGGGGCAGTGGCGGGATCGCTTTTCAGATAGGCTTTCAGTGAGGCTGTTTCCTTGTCCTTCCGCTCGATGTTTTTGGCATAGGAATAGAACGCTGCCTTGGGGGTGGTTGCAAAGAACTGCTGCGGCAGCTCGGATATTTTTATGGGGGAAATGCCGAGGATCCCGCAGGTCTGACCGATTATGGCAGATGGGTACTGCGCCGCTCCCGATGCGTCGGAAAGGGTATATGTAAGGAACAGCTTTTCCGATGCCGCCGATATCATATTGTAGGCAATGAACCGTTCTTCGGCGGACTTTGCTTCTGTGTCCCCCGACAGCTTCAAGCCCTTTTGTTCAAGCTCCGTGCGCTCTCTTGCGGTGAACAGTCCCGATGCTTTTGCGGGCATGGGGAAGATGCCGTCGTTTACTCCCAGTATAAAAATCACCTTCGGATCGGCAAGGCGGGCGGTTTCCGCAGGCTCCACAGTCACGCAGTCCAGCGTCTGGGGCGGTTCGGAAAGCTTTAGCTTTGAAAGTCCCGCAGAGAAAAGTGTGCAGAAATCCGAAAGGGTGAATTTTTCGCTGCCTGCCGCACGTCTTATGGCGGATACGTATCTTGAAAGGGATTCCAGCAGCTGCTTGTGTTCCCTTGCTGCGGTGAGTTTTTCCGCATCGGGGACGCTGTCTGCGCTGTCGGTCAGTTGGTTGATAAGAGCAGCGGTGTTTTCCGTCAGTCTGACCTCTTCGAGATATTGGCAGAACAGCATACAAATTTCGTCGGCGGTCTTGTCCTTTGCGGCGTTTGCAAAGCGTTCTATTGGCTCCATAACGGCTTTTCTTATCTGCTCGGGCAGGAATTCTGCCAATTCCTCGGCATTAAGCTCGGTCATATCCGTCTTATAGACAAATTCCTGAGATAACAGCTTTCCGTCTATACTCAAAGTATAAATATAATTCTCAAATTCCGAAATTTCCTCCCCGGAAAATCCCGTAAGCCCCGTTTTCAGCAGACGGAGAATATCCTCCGCCGACGGTACGGACGCCGCCGCAAGCTTTAGGGCAGTCGCCGCAAACACCGCCTCGGGACGGTTCCCCGCAGCCTGATTTCCGCTTTGGCTGCCCACGATTCCGTAACGTTCAAAGGCACCCTCCAGCACAGGCCGATAGCTTGGCATATTTCGGGAAACAACGGCAATATCCGAGAAGCGATAGCCCTCCTCGGCGGTCAGGCGTCGAATCTCGGCGCAGACATAATCGGCTTCGCTGTAAATGTCCTCACCCTCGGCAATTTTCACGTTTTGGCAATCTGCGGAATATTTTTTTCGTACGGGACGGAGTATATTTTCCGAAAGAAAACGAAGGTCATCGGAGGAAAATCGGACTGTCCCGTCAATATGGTTCCTTACGACCTCTGCGCCGACCTCCTCTGCAAGGGCGGTCAGTGATGACACGGTTTCATTGGGGGTGTCAAACAGCCCGTATTTCTTCTTGGGCTGTCTTTCGGCGGAGAGAGCCACCGTAACCGAACGGGCAGAGGAAAGCATGGCGGCGATCATTTGGTACTGATCTCCCGTAAAGCTTTTGAATTCGTCGATGAAAATATCCGTGTCCTTAAAGCATAGTTTTTCCCGTGCAATGAGTGCTGCATTGTAAATATCCGCATGACTGTCCTTGTAGCCCGACGCAGCCAGAGTTTTCACATATTCGGCGTATATGAGGGAAATATCTGCCAGCTTTGCATCCGTCTGCGAGTTGCTGCTAAACGAGATAAGGCTTTCGGGGGTAATGCCCGCAGTCATCAGCTCCTTGATGGTTTCAAGGCAGCTTTCCGCAAAGGCTGGGGAGCCTGCCTGCCGTGAATAGCAGCTGAGTGCACCTTCGTTTTTCAGGCGGGCAATGGTGCAGTGAATGATTATGGTACGTGTCAGGTCGTCGGCAGAGCGTCCCCCCGAACCGCCGAATTTGGCGAAAATATCGGCGGCAATACGGGAAAACCCTGCCGCCTCAATGGAGTTATAAAGCTTTATGCCCAGCCTTTCGTACATCATACGGTCATATTCAAAGGAAAACTGCTCGGGAATACAGGCAATGACGCTGCGCCCGCTTTCGGCAGCCAGCCTTATCTTTTCCGACATCAGGGTGGATTTTCCGCTGCCTGCGCCGCCTGTTATAATGGTAAGCTTGGTTTTCATGGCTGCTCCTTTCAGCTGTCCGTCCGTTTCAGGATAAATACCGCTGTACAGTACGGGTCGGCATTGATTCGTGTTTCTATCTCAACGGAAATACCGTCCTGCGCAAGCTGAGCGTTTGCCGTTTCCAGAGCGGACTTTATGCCCTTGTCACTGTTGTTTATCTCGTTGAGGAAGAAGATATATTCGTCGTTTTTGGAGAATTTTATCATGGCAAATCGGTTGTTTTCCCTTGCGGATCTCACAATGCTTTTTGCAAGTATCTCGGGGAATTCGTCAACAGCGTCCGCCGTCAGTCCTTCCTTTATGAAATATTCGTATTTTCCGCCCTTTGCCTCGGGGGGGATAAAAATGGTACTGTCAATGGTGCGGTTTTCCTTGACCGTCTTATCGGGGACAAGGAAAAATTGGTATGACACAAAGTCGGGAAGTCCGATGTTTACGTCGTCCCAGGTAACATCTACATGATACCAGCTGTCGTCCAGCCGAACCATATTCCACATATGTGGCACATCGGTAAAGCCCGTTACAATAATATTTTCTATGCCCAAAAGGTTGCAGAGGTAGGAAAAGGTCTTTGCATATCCCTCGCACAGGGCTGTACGCTTTACCAGAGTTCCGTAAACTGACGCAGCATATTCCGACTCGGTGTTTTTTGTGACATTTTTCACCAGCCAGTCGTGGATAAACAAAAGCTTTTGGTAATCGTCCGCTCCCGTGGGAATGGAGGATAGGAGATTTTGCGCTTCAAGCTCCGTGAGATTGTTCATTTCCTCCACCTGAGTCGCAGAATATCGGTAGGAAAAGTCCACGTTGAAATACTTCCCCCTGTCGTCAAGGGACGCTGAGGTGCTTTTCAGGAAAAATATCCCCAGCTGTTCAACGGAAATAAGGTTAAGTATCCGTCTGTAATTTCGCTCGTCGGTGTAAAGGGGCAGCTTGGGGGACAGATTTTTCATAGTGGAAACGGTGGCGTCGTAGATCTTCCTGTCCTCCTCGGACAGCTGGAAATAGCCGAAGCGGGTTTCCCAATCGGAGTATTTGTCGTAGTCTGCGTAATAGTCGCTGAGGGGCGGCATTTCGTAGGCAGTTTCCGCCTGTGTTCCGTCGGATATGACGGTCACCTCTTCAATGTTATTTTCCTCGGGCAGCTCACTGTCCGAACAGCCGCAAATGCTGTATATTGTCAAAGCCGCCGCGGAGAGTGCGGCGGCTATTCTTTTGTGTTTGTTTATCAATTAAGCCGCCTCCTCTCATGATGGTAATGCGGTTTTTATGAAAGATATTTCAGATATATCTTGATAACAAGCGTTCCCTCGTCGGCAGCGTAATAGATAGATTCTGTTTCGATAACTCCGCCTCCCGCTGCGGCATTTACCTCTTCCAGAATGGCAAAGCCGTCCGCATCGGAAGCAGTGAGCATTTTCGATTTGACCTCAAGGAAAAGCTCGGGGGTTGCGCATTTTATCTGTATACCGTAGCCCTTTTCCTTGATGCAGTTGTAAAGCTCGTTTGTTACCATAAGCTTTGCGCCCTCATAGCTGTCCGCCAAAAGCTTGCTTTTTACAAAGTAGTTGTATCTGTCAGAGGTCGCTTCGGGGAGAGTGTAGGAGTAGTTGTCGATTGTACGGAGCTTTTTGATGGTTGCAGTGTCAAGCCCGAAATAATCGTATCGGCAGAATTCGGGGTAATCCTCCTTATCGGGGTCGTCCCAAGTCAGGTCGATATGGTACCATTCGCCGTCGATCTTTACCATATTCCACATATGCGGCTCATTGGTGGAGCCTGTGATGCTCAGTGCGGGAATACCCGTCAGATTGCACAATCTCAGAAATGCACCCGCATAGCCCTGACACATAGTCCGCTTTTCGACAAGTGCGCCGTAGATGTTGTTGGTGGCTTCGGTGTCGTAAACGCAGGTGCGGATCAACTCGTCATGGAAAAGCTTCACAATGTCATAATCGCTCATTCCCGATGTTACCTTTGCAAGTATCTCCTGAGTGGCTGTGTTCACGTCCTGCTTTTTCTTTTTGATATTCAGCTTGGTATCGGTGTAGCCCAGCTTCATCTTTGTGGCGGGAGTGCCCGAGTAATAGAACTTGTTGTCCAGATAGAAAAGCTCTATCTCCTCATTTACAAGAAGCTCATATACCTTATAAATAGTGTCAATATCCTTAGGCTCGGAGAAGGTAAACTCTATATCCAGATCCATTGCGTGGTCGAATATCTCGTCATAGACAGCCTGTTCCTCGGCGGTCAGCTTGTAATAGCTGTACGGACGGGTGATGATAGTTTTTCCCGTAATGGGATTTACCTGCGCCTTTGACTGATTTTGCTTTGCGTCAGTCGTTTCCTCGGGGACTCTTGTTATTATTTCTTCAGAGAGCGTGGTGGTCTGCTCAATGGTTGTTTCCGTGGGAGGAGCTGCAGTTTCCGAAGATGACGTTGTTTCGGGCGGCAGAGAGGTCGTTTCGGGGGGCTGTGTTTCGGTTTCCGGGGGAGTTACCGTCAATACGACTGTGGAGGGCGTTGTTTCGGGAGCCTTTGTACCCTCTGTGGTGACGGTGGTGGTTTCCGTACTGCTCTCCGTTTCCTTAGTGGTGGTTTCGGCAGTCGTTGTTTCCTTTTCGGTGGTTTCGGAGGTGGTGGTTTCCTCCATGGGAATGGCGGTCACCTCAGCCCTCACGGTTTCCGACTCGGTTGTTGTAAGGCTGGGGAGCGGGTCCTTTGAAATGTCGGGCTCGTTTCTCTGCATACAGGATGTCAACAGGGTAACAGCAGCCGTCAGAGCGGCAATTACTGAGAATATTTTTTTACGCAATGTAAATCAATCCTTCTTTAACATTTTAGCCAATGGATTTATACGAAAATGAAACATTTATGATAAGCAGGTCGCTGTTAAGGCTTCTGGCATATGCGGTTTCGGAGATGACATTCCCCCCCGCAGCCGCATTTGCAGACTTTAGCACGGGCGTTATCCCGCCGCTGTCAAATAGCTTTTTAACAGTAATGTCATATTCTTCCTTTGATGCAAATCTTACCTCTGCATTTGCGATACCCGACTTTACCGAACGGATAGACGCCTCTTTCAGCATTTCTATGCCGCTTTCTGCGGAATAAGCACAGAGATGTTCTTTGTTAAAGTAATTTTCGCTTGTTGAGTTACATTCGGGGGACTTGATGATTTCCTCGGACAGAGTATGCGTCAGACCGATAATATCGCTGTCGGGCACAAGGAAATAGTCGTACCTTATGTAGGTGTCCCTTCTGATGGAGCTTGACTTAATAACGGGGTCGTCCCAGGTGGCGTCAAGATTGTACCATCTTCCGCCGCATTTTACCTTGTTCCAGGTGTGGGATATGCCGTTGCTTTCCCCGTCGGCAATGGTGTTTTCGATGCCCGCCCGCTGACACAGCCAGCGAATGGTCTTAGCGTAGCCGCCGCATCTGAGAGATCTTCCCACCAGACCGCCGAAAATGGTGCCTGTGGTGTAATCGCTTTCGTCGGAGAAATCCGCCCGAAGTACCAGAAAATCGTGAAAGAGCTTTAGCTTCTCGTAATCCGAGGTCAGCGTTTCTGCCTTTTTTAGCACATCTGCCGCCGCATTTTCTATTTCCTCGGACATTTTTTTACATTCCTCTTCCGTGAAATCGTAATGCAGATAAAGCTCCGATACCATCTGTTCGGGGTCTGTGGGACGAAGGAGGGAGCTTAGCCAGAAAATATCCGTTTCCATGCGGAAAACGGCAATATACGCCTTTCTGCATATCTCCCAGCTGACGGGTTCGGGAAAAACCGCCTTTTCCTCGTAGTTTTTGGCTGCGTCCGCAATGGCGGTGTATATCTGCTGCTCCGTTTCGGTCAGGTGGTCGAAGGCATAGCTTTTGTAGGGGCTTTTCTCGGCTTCTGAGGGGACGGGGGCTGTTTCCGATGAGGTTTCTGCGGGAGTAGTGATATACTCGGGAGTGTCCTCGGCTTTTGAGCAGCCGCACAGCAGCAAAGCGCAGGCGATAAAAAGTGCGGTGGTTCTTTTCATGCTATTTCTCTCCGATATACGCTGTTTTCGGGAAATCGGCAAAGGCTCTGATAGACTCTCCAAATCGTCGGAGAACCTATCACAGCCCTGCCGCCGATACCGTTTATAGGCATCGGCGCAAGGCGTAAGACATATTAATAAGCCAGGTCTATCTGAATGATGTAAAGTGAATCATCGGTAACTGCGGAAACGGAGGTTACCGAAGAATTCTGTTCCTTTATCCAAGAGGAATATGCTTTAAGATTGTTCTTCATAGCGTTGTAAGCATCTGCGGAGCTGAGTCTTACCTCGACGCAGCGTTCCTTCTTGTCGGCTGCTGCCTTCATTCCTTCCTTGAGTGCTGCCTCTGCGGACGCCTGATCTGCGTAAAGCTTGCCGGACATGGTGAAATAGTTGTACTTGTCGGCAGTGCAAGCGGGGGGATCGAAGTACTTGATCTTTGCGCCGGTGCTGAGAGTTATCTCGTTAATGCTGAAATGGGAGATGTTGTGTATCTCGGAGTCCTTAACAAGGAAATATCTGTGGGAAAGATTGTTGTCTACCTGAGTTTTGAGAATGGGGTCGTCCCAGGTGGAGTCAAGGTTGTACCATTCGCCGTCAATGTTCACAACATTCCATGCGTGAGAAGCCTTTTCGCCGGCGCCTGTGATAACCATAGAGGGAATTCCTGCCTTGTCGCAGAGATACTGCATGGTCTTTGCATAGCCTGCACACTGAATCTTCTTTTCAACAAGAGCGCCGTAAATGGTCTTGCAGAATTCGGTCTGATCCTCATAGGAGCAGTTGAGAACGAGCCAGTCGTGGAAATAGAGCAGCTTGTCGTAAACGGTAGGGAGCTGATTTGCCTCGGCTACCAGCTTGTCAGCCACCTGATTTATCTCGGCAGTCATGGTCTTGACCTGATCGTTGGTAACGTTCTGGTATGCGATCTTGCCGTTTCTTACCTTGCCGCCGTTTACATAGAACAGCTGAGGCTCCTGAGTGTAAACAAGACCGAAAACCTTTATCCAGGTTTCGTCGTCAACATTGGTATCGACCTTCCACTGGAGTACCTTTGCAGCGTCGAAGATCTGATTGTAGAGCTGCTTTTCCGCATCGGAAAGAGTGTCGTAGGCGTATCTCGTGGAGATGTCTACGGTAACGGTTCCCAGCTCCTCTGGAACGGTAGTTTCGGTAGGAACAAGAAGCTGCTGATTTTCTTCCTCCGAACGGGTGGGGACGGTGGTTTCGTCGCTGTTTTCCGAGCCGTCGGCGGAAGAGTCGGGAGCGGTGGTCACTACATTTCCCTCGGCGTCTGTTTCGGAAGCTGCGGTTATTACCACGGGTGTGTCGTCATCAGTCTTGTTCTTATCTCCGCCGCAGGCAGTACACATAATTGCTGCGGAGAGAAGCAGAGCAAGAACGGCTGAAAGCTTTTTCTTCATTTCACATTTCCTTTCTTATTCTTTTTTTAATATGCCAGGTCTATCTCAATTACCCAGAGAGTATCATCGCAGGCAGCACCTACGGTAGTTACCTTGTTTGTGGTCTGAGCTTCCTTTATCCACTTGGAGTAGGTCTTGAGGTTTGCCTTCATTGCGTCATAGGTCTCCTTGTTGGAAAGTCTTATTTCGGCAACACGCATACCCGCATTGGCAGTTCTTATCATTTCATTGTAGAGAGCGGTTTCAGCCTCGGACTGATTGTTGTAGAGCTTGCCGTAGATGGTGTAGTAGTTTGCCGCTGTGTTGGTGCATGCGGGGGGAGTGAACATCTTTATAACAGTACCGTCGCTGAGGGTCAGCTCGTTAATGTTGAAATGGGTGATGTTGTGTATCCATGCGTCGGGGATAAGGAAGTATCTGTATCTCAGATTATTAGCAACGGGAGTTTTCAGAATGGGGTCGTCCCAGGTGCTGTCCAGATTATAGTAAGCGCCGTTGCAGTAAACAACGTTCCATGCGTGGGAATCGCCCTTGTTACCGATACCGATAACTACCATTGAGTATATGCCCGCCTTATCGCAAAGCAGCTGCATGGTCTTTGCGTAGCCGCCGCACTGCAGACCGCCTGTGCAAAGTCCGCCGTATGCGCTGACGTTATAACCGCCGTCCTCCGCAAAGCCGTTATTGAGAACGATATAGTCGTGGAATACCTTTAACTTTTCAACGGTGGTGGATTTGGTATTTGCGGTATTTACAAGAGAATTTGCAACGGATTCCATAGAAGCCCACTTCTGAGCGATCTCGGCTCTGTCGCCTGTGAGATATTTCAGCTTTCCGGGAGAAGATGTGGACTTGAGGTAGAACAGCTGAGGCTCCTGGTTATATACCATGGAGAACACCTTATGCCATGTTACGGAGTCTGCATTTGTGGAAACTCTGCCGCGGAGATGTCTTGCAGCGTCAACGATGTCGGCATAGAGCTTCTGCTCCTCTGCGTTCAGCTGAGTGTAAGCGTATCTGTTCTGAATGTCAACGATAACGGGAACACAAGGCTCATCGTCAGCGGTAACATCAGCCGAAACGGAAACGGTGGTAATGGTCGTAGCCTCGGTAGTGGTGGCAGGGGGAGCGGTAGTGGTAGCAGGGGGAGCGGTGGTGGTCTGAGGGGGAGCGGTTGTGGTGGCAGCTGTGGTGGCAGCTGTGGTGGTAGTTGCCTCGGTGGTGGTTTCCTCTTCGGTGGTGGTTTCCTCCTCGGTAGTGGTTTCCTCCTCGGTGGTGGTTTCCTCCTCGCTCTCACTTTCCTCCTCGGTGGTGGTTTCCTCCTTGGTGGTGGTCTGCTCGGTGGTGGTCACCTCGGGGACCTCGGTTTCGGCTGTTGTTTCCTCCTCGGTAACGGGGGGGAGAGTAGGCAGCTCTGCCGTGGAGTCATCGGTGCTCTTGCATCCTGCGAACATTGTGCAGCAGAGGGCTATGGCAAGCAGTCCGCTCAGTGTTTTTTTCATCTTATGTACCATTCCTTTCTGATAATTGGTAATCATTCCACCGGTTCAACGCCGGTATTTTCCTTTTCCTTTTCGGGGACAGTGATCTTCAGCTTTTTGATGACCATGTCCTCGGTGACCAGCACGGCTAATTCCGCACCGTCCCATTTTACGACGGGCTTTTCGTCCTCATTGGGGATATGACCGTCCAGCAGGCTGATAACAAAGCCGCTGACCGTATCAAAATCGCCCTCCTCGGGGATAGAAATGCCGATGCTCCCCAGTGTTTTATATGGGTCGGCAGTTCCGTCTGCGATGTAAACTCCGTCTGCTATCTTAACGATGTCCTCTGTTTCGTCGTCGTATTCATCTCTGATATTTCCGACGATAGCCTCCACAAGATCCTCGGTGGTGACGATGCCTGCGGTACCTCCGTACTCGTCCAGCACCACCGCCATGCCCAGACGCTTAGCGGTAAGCTCCTTGAAAATGTCGTCACAGCTGCCCGATTCAGGGACATAGCAAACGTCCCTCATAAAGCTTTTCAGTTCAAAGGCAGAGGCGTCCTCCGAGCCTATCAGGCAGAGCAGGTCCTTAACGTTGATGATGCCCGTAATTCTGTCAATGGTGTCCTCATAGACGGGAATTCTGGAAAATCCCGTGCTTATGGCGATATTTACCACATCTCCGATGCTGGAGCTTATTTCTGCGGCGGAAATATCGGTTCGGTGAGTCATAACGTCCGATGCAGTCAGGTCGCCGAATTCAAAGACGTTGTTTATCATGGTCCTCTGGCTTTCCTCGATAACGCCTGTTTCGTTGCCTGCGTCCACCATCATAAGAATTTCTTCTTCGGTGACGGCATCGGGCATATCCGCAGATGTGCCTGTCAATCGCAGAAGCACGCCCGTTATGGCGGAAACGGCAGCCGCAAAGGGTCTGAGCAGGACAAACAGTACAGATATTATGCTGCTGTATCTGAGTGCGAAATCCTCTGCTTTATGCAGAACGAGCTGTTTAGGCAGAGTTTCGGTAAATGCGGAGATGATTATCCATGCGGGGATTATCATAATTATCGGCACAGCCACAGCCGAGATGATATTTGCCGCATTTGTATTGCTTCCCGCTATAAGAGCAGCTAATTTATCGGAAATGCCTATTGCTGCGGGCGAAAGTGATACAGCCGCATAAACGGCGATAATAATGACCGAAAGCACCCTGAACAGGGAGAAGGTCATGAGCAGCCTTGCGGGGGAACCTGTTATCTTAGCAAGCTTTTCGGCGCGCTTGTCCTTTTCGGCAAGCAGCTTTAGCTTTCGATCGTCTACCTCGGTGAGAGCGGC
This sequence comes from uncultured Ruminococcus sp., assembly GCA_945877315.1. Classification (GTDB taxonomy): domain Bacteria; phylum Bacillota; class Clostridia; order Oscillospirales; family Ruminococcaceae; genus UMGS1889. Next base: position 49,823 of record CAMCRP010000001.1, read on the forward strand.
TTCACAGGCGGCAAAGAAGGCTTTGACAGCCAGCAATACCGCAATTATCAGCAGCGGAACAGTCAAGCTGTCCTGCGGGGGTTGGGCGAGGGTTGCTGCAAAAATACATCGACTCCCGTCAGAATCCATAATCAGCATCCTTTCAAGCTTTTTTTGACACACTTATACTAAACACCATTTAAATCACGGAGAAGAAGTCGGCACAAAAAATTTGCGTATATGATTTTTTGCGCCGAAAGATTCCCGTGATCAATGCGTGTTTAGTATTAATTATATTACATTTTCGTTCAAAAGTCAATGGTACATAATGGCTTTGGAGGTGTGATTTTCAACAATAAGTTGCCACTAAAACGGCGCAAAACAGGGAGTTTTCACCGTTGTAACCCAATCTTAGCCGTATTGTAAGATAATTGTAATCTTTTCATAGGCAAAAAAACGCCGCAGAGCACTCTGCGGCGGAAGGTTCATTCACCGATATAATATACAGCAACCGAAAGCTCACGGCTGTCGCTGTTAAGACCAATGTCTGAGGGACGGAAATATCCCTCCGTTTCCAGCTTTATTTCGTAGATGTCATTTTCTGCGGGTGTGACGGGAATGTGTATCTCCTCAACGCCTTCACCGGGTGCAACATCGGCTGCGTGGGTGCCGTTGACGTAAACCGAAACAATGGGCGAAAGGCTCGGGTCCTGCGTCTTGAAATGCTCCTCGGGTATCTCCATTTTTACGGTAATGCCCTTTTCGGTCAGAGCGGGGCTTCTGAGAAATGTGGTAAAGGTGCGGTTTGTCCAGGCGTATTCTCCCAGGCTGTCGGCGTTCAGTCCCGTACTGCATTTGATATTTGAAAGCAGAGTTTCCGTTGTCGGGTCAAAGCAGGCGGGAATATTCTCCATGTTCAGCCTGTCGGCGGGATACCATTCGTTGGCGGTCACATTGTAGATATAAAGCTTTTCAATGCCGTTGCTTGCTGCCCATTCTTTGGCATTATTTTCGTATGCCATAGCGGTTATGTCCCATATTTTCCAATCTGCGGGGGTTTGTCCCGAATAACCGTTAATGGTCTTGACGGAGAAATGGTTTGCTATCTCCATGGCGTCCAGATGATACATTATCGAAGGCTTTGTGCCGTAATTGTCATCGGAAATGCAGAACACCTTGCAGTCCTCGGGAGGCGGGGTAACATTTTCAAACCGAACGGGCAGTGCGTCTGTGCTCCAGTCGCTGTAAACGCCGTCAATATTCACGTTTGACACAAACAGCAGCAGGCAGGCGGCAGACACTGCGGCAAGGTAAGCCTTCTTATTTTTGATAAAGGAGAATATTTCCTTTCCGCACACGGCGGTAATAACGGAAATAGGGAAGCTCAGCCAGAAGAAAAGCCTTGCAATGGCTCTTACAGACTGCGCCCCGGGTATCAGCTTGAACACGAAAAGCCACAGGGATATGCCGTTTGTGCTAAGCTTTATGGGCAGTATCAGGCAGATAACGGACGTTAAGGCGGCTGCTCTGAGAATCATAATACGGCTGCCGTATCTGAATTTTCCGTCTGTCCTGCCGATACGCTTATGCTTCATAATATTGACAAATGCAGCGGCGAACAATAAAAGCAGCACTAAGGAAAATCCCACATGAAGCTCGGGGGAAAGCTCTCTGCCTTCAAGATTCATCTTTTTTATAAGCCAGCCAAGCATCAGGTTGCTTTCGGTAACATTTGCTAAATCGATAAATTCGGGCAGAAATTCTACGGGATAGCCGTAACCGCCCGACATTTTCAGCGCAGGCAGATATAGAATAAGGAAGGGTATAAACAGCACTATGAACAGTCCACCATAGAGCAGTATATCAATACCCATGGCGGAAAGCTCGGTCTTTGCCCATTTCAGTATGCTTTCTTTGCGCATAGCCAGAAGTATCATATACACGAAAAGCATTATCAGGAAGAATAATCCCGTGAAATATGCCGTGTACCATGATGTGTAGGCAGTCAGGGCGAACATAGCGATAAATCCGCAGACAGCGAGATTGCGCTTCTTTCTTTGGCTGAAATTTTTCATAGCCTCGGTCAGCAGTATAAGCATTATGGGAAGAAATGAAACGGCTGTCATCTGCGTGTGGGCAAATGCAAGACTGAAGGCGTTTGAGAAGGAGAAGGCGACAGTTCCGAACAGTGCCCAGAGCGTGCCCGTGTTCAAATGCTTTTTCAGAAGGATATACGTTGCTGCGGTTCCTATGACGTGAATTGTCATCAGCGCAGCCTTATATGCGGTATAGGTGTTAAATCCCATAAGACGGAAGATACTGTGGAAGATACCGAAGCCCAGCAGCATATCGCTGTACGACAGGACATTCTCTGCGGGATAAAAGAAGCATAGCTCGTTCCATTTTTCTCTTCCGCAAAGGACGTTATACCAATGTTCGGTGAGAAGGTTGGTAAGCCTGCCGTCGCCTATATCGCCGAAAAGCTGTGTGTTTCCCATAACATTGCGTAAAAAGAACAGCTCGCAGAATATGAGTATTACGGCTGCAATGCTTTGAACAGTGATCTTTCTGATGTTTTCGGGGGTTCGGTTCATAAAATCTCTCCTAAGCTGTTGTTTTTCATGGTGAACATAAAGATTATTATATCTGAAATATGTTGCGATACTGTTTAAATGTGTGAAAATTTTACAAACTTTTTGTTTCCTCGTTGATTTGCTCGGGCAAATGATGTATAATTAAAATGGTATGAACAAAAATCCAAAAGAAATGAGTTAATTGCTTTGAAAATATCGGTAAATATACAGCCTGCCCTTCATTCGGGAAAATCGGGAGTAGGATTTTATGAACAGGAGCTGCTTTCCGCACTTCTTTCCGAGGACGACAAAAATGAGTATTCCCTGACATTCTTTGACCTGAAAAGAAGGCTTCGTCCCAAGGCGGAGAAAGCTTTCGGGAACAGGGAGGAGATAAGCTGCTGCAATTGGTTCAGCGCATCTCTTTATCAGATCATCAGCAGCTTTATTCCTGTGCCATACAGCCTATTTTTCGGGGGAAAGCCCGATGTTTCAATGTTTTTCAACTACTATCTTCCGCCGTTTGTCAAGGGCAAAAAGGTGCTGGTAGTGTATGATACTGTAATCAAGGATTTCCCCGAAACGGTAAGATTTCGTACAAAAATGATGCTTTTGCTGAATTTAAAGCGTTCTATCCGTCGGGCGGACAGGATAATCACCATCTCCGAATTCAGCAAGGGGCAGATAATAAAGCATTACGGTGTCAGCCCCGAAAAGATAACGGTCATTCCCTGTGCGGCGGACAGAGAAAAGTATTTCCCCATGACCGATGAACGGCGTTCGGAGGCTTCTCGGACGATCTCGGAAAAATATTCCATCGGTGGGGAGTATTACCTTTATCTCGGAAATCTTGAGCCGAGGAAGAATATCTCCCGCCTGATTGAAGCCTACGCCGCCGCTTTAAAGGAAAGAAGTGATCTTCCGAAGCTTGCCATAGCGGGCGGAAAGGGCTGGCTGTATGAGGACATTTTTGCGTCGGTCAAGCGGCTTGGCATTGAGGACAAGGTGGTTTTCACGGGATATGTGGCGGACGAGGACGTGCCGTTGATGATGAACGGGGCAAAGGCGTTCTGTTTTCCGTCCCTGTATGAGGGCTTCGGTATGCCGCCGCTGGAGGCTATGGCTTGCGGAGTGCCCGTTATTGCGTCCAATGTTTCCTCTCTGCCCGAGGTCATGGGGGACTGCGGCATATCCGTTGACCCATATGATGTAAACGCCATTTCAAGGGCACTTATTGATGTTCTGGACCATGATTTTGTTTTGCGTCAGCGGACGGAGGGCGTTAAACGGGCAGATCTGTTTTCATGGGAAAAGGGTGCAAAGACGCTTCTTGGGGTGTTTGATGAATTATAACGAAAACCGCCGTTCCTCTAAGGGTGAGGGACGGCGGTTTACTATATTTCCTCAATAAGCCTGTAAAATTTGTCCATGATAACTTCCCAGCGGTAGTTGTCATTTACGTATTTTACGGCATTTTTGCACATTTCGTCATATTCGGGAGAGGGCTTTGTGAGAAACTCCAGCGTTTTTTCAAAATCGTCGTAATCGTCATACCAAAGACCTGCATTGCTTTTGATACAATGCCCTTTCAGCACGTCGCAGATGCCGTTTACCAGCACGGGGACGCCTATCGCCATAGCCTCCAGCACGGAAATGGACAGGCTTTCATACTTCGACGGCAGTATCAGCAGTTTTGAACCTGCAATGCCGTTGAATTTATCCTCCTCGCTGACAAAACCAAGAGAGATAATGTCCTCACTTTCGGGAATTTCGCAGACGGGCTTACCCATAAGCACCAGCTTTAATTTTCCGCCCTTGCGCTTCTTGTATTTCAGAAAATGCTCGAACAGCTCGGGACAGTTTTTTCCGTGGTCGATCCTTCCCACATAAACAACGTAATCCTCAACGCCGTATTTTTTCTTGAAGCTGTCGGGCGAAAGCTTTTCGGGAACGTCCACGCCCGTGCCCATAACATCATTTTTTATGCTGCCGTTGTCAAACAGCGTATTTACAAGCTTTTTTTCCTCTTCCGTAAGATAGACAAAGGCTGCGGGCAGGTTAAATAGCGGCTTTACAAGTCCCAGATGGATAAAGGGCTCCTCGTGGGCGGTGGGGATAAATATCGCCTTTTCATAGACCTCGGGCAGACCGAAAACCGTTAGAAAATACAGATATGTCACGAAAATGAAAACATCGTAATTGTCCTTATTTTCTCTGATGTAGGAGATAGCTCCGGGGGCGTAGGGACCCTGCTTGACAAACCATGTAAGCTGATCCTGCAAGCCGCCGTTTTCCGCAAAAAGCTTTGCATTAAAGCTGTCAAAATCGGAGGCACGCTGCCTTTGGACGTCAAATCTCAGGACATTTACTCCGTTTATCATTTCTCTGTCACAGGTGTAATAATTCTCCCATTTTGTGTAATCCAAAGCCTTTGTGGTGATAACGTCCACCTCATAGCGTTCCGCCAGACGTTCGGCGATAAGCCTTGTGTAAAGCTCGGAGCCGCCGTTGACCTCCAAGCCGTATCGCTGATTTACAAGGGCTATCCTTTTTTTCATTTTGATACCCCCATTTTTGATATAAAGCCTTTCAGCTGAGATGTGAACAGGGCTTTCACCTTTTCGTAGGAAAAATCCTCCAGACGCTTTTTCTCGTCGGAGATAAGCTTGCTTTTCAGCTTTTCATCGTGTACAACTCTGTCAATGAGTTTTGCGGTAAATACGGGGTTCTTGCTGCTTGTAAGAATTCCCGCTCCGCCGAGAGTCCCGCCAACGGCACTGCTGTTATAGGCAATTATGGGCACAGCGAAAAACATGGCTTCAACAAGTGGTACGCAAAAGCCCTCGTGCTCGCTCATGCACAGGAAAACATCTGCCGCCTTATAGCAGGCGAGTATAGCGGGGAAGCTGATATGTCCCGTAAAAATTACATCATCGAGAGAAAGTGCGTTCACATAGTTTTTCAGAGAATTTCCGTATTGCTCCATGCCGCTGTCCGAGCCGACAAGTATGAGCCTTGATCTCGGTTCGATATGCTTTTTATAGTATGCAAATGCGGCAATAATGTCCTGCTGACACTTATTCGGAGCAATTCGTCCGACAAACACTATATTCACATAGCCGTCGGAATAACATTTCAGTATTTCTTCATCGGGTGTCTTTTCGTAATCGGCAAAGGGTATTAGCACGGGACGGACATCAATGGGACATTCATAGCCCATTTTTCTCAGTTCATCGGCATTATACTCTGAATCCGCAATAACATATTCGATATACGGACGAATGGCTTCGGTGTTTTCATAGCCCAGCCTTGTGACCTTTTCGGCAGAGCTGCTGTATTTGCCGAAAAAATGCGGCGGAGTGATGTTGTGGTATATCATTATCTTATGCCCCTTTATTTTAGGGAGCATTTCACACAGCTTTGTGCCCGTGCTGTGGTGGAAAATGATAATATCCTCGTCGGCAGTAGGGGGCAGCTCGGAAACATAATCAATGCTTTTGTCCCCCGAAAGCTTAGGGTCAATATTTTCTGCAAATATCCCCGTTTTAAAGCCCATTTCCGAGATAACACGGTGCAGTGCACGGGCGTCGCTGCTGACGGCATCTCCGAAGGAAACAGTCGGCATTATCTGGAGGATCTTCATGACTTCTCCTTTTCAAGACGTTCAAGCCTGCGATTCAGCTCTTCTATCTGCATATTGGCATTTTTCAGCTTTAGCTCCATCATGCAGACAGCCTTGTACAGTTCTGCATTATTCTGAATGGGATTTTGCTCAATATACTTTTCAACCTCGGTGAACACTCTGAGGGTTTCCAGATTGCACTGATTCTGCTTTTCTATAACGGGCATTATGCGAAACTGGGTGAATTTCCGAACAAACCTTTTGATGAAAACGGACAGCTTATTCCCCGTTATGGGAGGGTCGGGGTCAATGCGGGAGCTTGCCTGCATACAACGTATTCTTTCACAAAGATAGTCATTGTCAAAGGGAAGGTCACTTTGACGCTCTTCTTCCCGAGGCATCAGCTTTTCGGACTCTTCAAAGCTTATTAGTCCGGAACCGATTTGATTTTTCTCAATGTCGCTGCGAATTTCCGACATTATCTTTTCAACATCTACTGACATTTAAGTTACCGCCTTAGTAATTTTATGGTGCACGGGGAAATATTCACTCTCCTGTGCTGCTTTGATTTCTCTCTTCTATCCTTTCAAAAAAGCTGCGATACTTTTCTGTGATAACGTCCCAATTGAAGTTTTCCCTGACATATGCTCCGCCGTTTCTGCCCATTTCTGCGGCAATTTCGGGGTTATTCAGAAAATAATCGGTACAGCCTTCAAATTCAAAATAATCCGCAAAGTAAAGTCCGCCGTTTGACTCCTTGCAAAAGTTTTTCGTGACCTCGCACTTGTCATGTACCAGAACGGGGCGTCCGCAGAGCCAGCTTTCCATAATTACCAGAGAAAAGCTTTCGTTTTTCGACGGCTGACAGAGGTAAACTGCTGCACCTGCGGCGTTATACTTATCCTGCTTGTCTACAAAGCCCAGGTCTATAACATCGTTCTTTACCCTTGACGGTATCTCTATCTCGCCGCCGCCTATAAGCACAAGCTTCAGGTCGGAGGGCTTTCTGCTTTTGTATTCGGCAAAATATTTCAGAAGAGTATGGACATTTTTTCCCACGTCCTTTCTGCCCGCATAGAGAATGAAAGGCTCCTTTATGCCGAATTTTTGGCGGAATGCCTGGGGGTCGGGGGAAATATCCGTGTCCATACCGATGCCCATAAGCACCTTTTCGGTATTGCCCAGATGATAGACCTTTTCTGCAAGCTCCAGCTCGGGACGGGCGTTAAAGACCATTCCTGCGGCACGGGAGTACATATCTCTGAAAATCCGCATGTAAATATAGGCTTCATCGTGAAAGCAGGGTATCATTACCGCCTTTTCGGGGCATGCCTTTACGCCGAAATAGGTTGTTCCGAACATATAGGGGATATACACAAACGCCGTATATTCGTCCTTATGCTCGGAGATGTACTCATAAAGTGCGGGGCTGTTTACCATTTCCGAGATGAATATCTGCTCCTCGGGGGCTGAGGGAAAGATGTTGTTCATCAGCTTAATGTTGACCTCGTCAAATGCCTGTGCATTGCGCTTTCTGACCTTGAAACGCTTTACGGGAACGCCCGAAATAACTTCCTCGCCTTCGGGGTAATAGTCCTCGTTCCAGTCGCTGACAAATTCCTTGACGCAGGTGGTGAGAATTTCCACGTCCATTCCCGCAGCTTTGAGATGCTTTGTGACCTCACGGGCTTCCATTTCCGCACCGCCGGGGATATTTTCCGCAAACCACGGTATTACAAAAGCTATTTTCTTCATACTTTATTTTCCCTCGCTGATGAATTTTTCAAGTATCTGACGGAATGTCACCTTGATATTTTCGTAGGAGAAGTCCTTCAGACGCTTTCTCTGCCCTTCAATGACTTTGCTGCGAAGCTCACTGTCGGTCACAACACGGTCTATGAGCAGGGCGATTTCCACGGGGTCAGCTCTGTCTGTCAGTAGTCCGCAGCCGCCGAGAGTGTCGGGGACGGCACAGCTGTTCAGTGCGATTATGGGCAGCTCGAAGAACATTGCCTCCACAAGCGGCACGCAGAAGCCCTCATGCTCGCTCATACACAGGAAAACGTCCGCAGAAGCATAGTAGGCAAGCAGCTCGCTGAAGGGAATATGTCCCGTAAAAATAACGTCCTCAAGCTCCAGTGCGGAAACGTAATTTTTCAATCGGTCGCAGTAGCTTTCCATATTAAGAGAGGAGCCTGCAAGTATCAGCCTTGATTTGGGATTGATATGCTTTTTATACCAGCAGAATGACGCAATGACATTTTCCTGCTTTTTGTTGGGAGCGATACGTCCGACGAAAAGAATGTTGGTGTAACCGTCCTTCATACGGTCAAGCACCTTTTGGTCGGGCGTTTTTTTGTAATCGTCAAAGGAAATGAGAATGGGACGGACATCTATGGGACAGTCAAATCCCGCAGCGATCAGGTCACGCTTGTTGAATTCCGAGTCTGCCATACAGTATTCCACCTTGCCCGCCAGATGCTTCAAACCGTTAAGTCCCGTTTGAGCGTTTACGGCGGCAGAGGGGTTATAATCATTGAAAAAATGCGGGGGAGTGATGTTGTGGTAGATGAGCATTTTTCTGCCGTTTAGCTTTTCCAGCTCATAGTTGAGCCTTGTTCCGGTGGACATATGATAGAGAATAATGTCGTCGGGAAAAAGCTCCGGGTACCCCGAACAGAGGTCTGTTGCGGTGCCTTTCGGGTGACGGGCATCAACGGCTTCTGCGATTATTTTAGTTTCGTATCCGAATTCCTTTATGGCGTTTGCAAGAGCAAGGGCGTCATTTCCGATAGCGTCGCCAAAGCCGAGGGTAGGCAGCAGCTGAATTATCCTCATACCTCTTTTCCTCCGCTTTTTTCAAGCTCCCGAAGTCTGCTTTCAAGCTCGGTTATACGCTTTTCGTCCATAATATGCTGACGCTCCAGCTCGGAAAGCCTTATGTTAAGCTTTTCCGATTCCTGTGTAAAGCAGTAAAGCTGAGAAACTGCATTGGCGTAATGGAAATTCAGGGTGTTCTGCTCCAGAACTATGGGCACAACATAAAACTGCGTAAGCTTTCTGATGACCTTTTTCATCAGACGGACAAGGGGATTGCCTTCAATGGGCTTGTTGGGGGTGAGCTGATTTTGGCTGCAAAGAAGTTCCGCACTTTGCTTTAGTATATATGGGTTATAGTCAATATCCAATTCCGAGGAGGGCTTGTCCAGGGGTATCTCCTCAAAGGACAGCATTGACGAGGTAAGCCCTTCGTCCTTTATTTTCTGCCTGATCTCCGACATTATCTTGTCAATATCTACATTTGACTTGTTATCCACAGCGATTTTCCTCCGCTCATTTTTCGTTTAAATTATTCATTATTATAGCATACTTTTACCTGATTGTCAATCGGATATGCAATTCTTGGATTTTGATACAAATCGGCAGATATATTCGCTTTATCTGCGATACATAATGATGAAAAAAGCTGCCGCAGCCAAAACCGACCGCAGCAGCGAATTACTATCCTATTACCTCAAACATTCTCCCCGAAAATGCGGGAATGTCCAATTTGACAATGTTTTTTCCGTCGGATATTTCCGATGTGATAACGGCGGCGTTATGGGGCTTTGGGGTATTTCCGCTGAATTCCTGCCAGTCGCTGTTCAGAAGCTCACGCAGCTTGACGGTTCCCTTGTCGGCATTGCCGTAGTCAAAGGCGTATGCAGACTGCGGCTTGTCGCTGAAATTAAAGGCAGCCACAACGGTGCTGTCCCCGCTTGTCCTGCGGAAGATGTAGACACATTCCTCGGCAGCGTCCACTTCAAGCCATTTGAAGGAGTCGGAATTGTAGTCCTCGGCGTAAAGAGCGGGGTGCTTTTCAGTCAGCTTCAAAAGCTTTGTAAAATATTTTTGGAAGGAGTCGTGGAGGGGATATTTCATTAGCTCCCAGTCCTGTTCACGCTTTTCGTCCCACTCACGGAACTGCGCAAATTCGCCGCCCATAAAGTTCAGCGTTTTTCCTGGGTGTGCCGCCATATACATATAAAGTGCCCTTGCCTGCGGGAATTTCTGCTCGTAATCTCCCCACATTTTCTGAATGATAGTTGCCTTGCCGTGAACATTTTCGTCATGGGAAAGGGGCAGAAGATACAGCTCATTGTAAAAATATGCCATGGAAAAGGTCAGCTTGTGATAATGCTGCGGACGTTCGGCGGGAGGGGTGCGGAAGTAGTTAAGAGTATCGTTCATCCAGCCAAGATCCCACTTGTAGTCAAAGCCAAGACCGCCGTATTCAACGGGAGCTGTTACCTTTAAATAGTTGGTGGAATCCTCGGCAATAAGCATGGCGGTGGGGTGCAGGCGGCGGAGTCCCGAGTTCATATTTTTCAGGAAATCCACAGCGTTTCCGTTGACGCCTCTTGCGGGGTCGCCCTGCCAGTAGATAGCACGGCTGATAGCGTCCATGCGTATGCCGTCAAAGTGATATTCCGTCAGCCAGTAGTTGGCGGCAGATTGCAGAAAACAGCAGACCTCACGCCTTGAATGGATAAAATTGTTCGTTCCCCATTCGGAATTGGTAACATCGGAGTTGGGATATTCGTAGAGTGCCGTGCCGTCATACATAGCCAGACCGTAACCGTCAACAGCAAAATGAACGGGAACAAAGTCCATGATAACGCCAATTCCCGCCAAATGGCAGCAGTTTACCAGAGTTTTCAGACCGTCCGCTGTGCCGTAGCGGGAGGTGGGGGCGAAAAATCCCGTGTTCTGATATCCCCATGATTCGTCGGCGGGGTGTTCGCTGACGGGCATTATTTCAATATGTGTAAAGCCGTGAGATTTTACGTAATCTATCAGCTTCGGGGCGATCTTTTCGTATGTGTACCAGCCGTTTTCATTGTTTGGGTCGGTCAGCCATGAGCCCAGATGCACCTCGTAAATATTCATGGGACGGTTGTAGTTCTTGTCCCGCTCCTTCATCCATTTTTCGTCGGAAAATCTGTATCTGTGCATATCCACGATAATAGACGCCCAGTTGGGACGAAGCTCCATTCCAAAGCCGTATGGGTCGCAGTGGTCGCAGTAACCGCTGTTTGTGAAGATGCGGTATTTGTACATCTGTCCCGCCTTTGCGTTTGGCACAAAGACGCTGTAAACGCCGCCTGTGCCCTCCTTATTCATGTAAACGGGTTCCCAGCCGCTGAATTCTCCCACAACGGCTGCGCCCTTTGCGTTGGGGGCATATGTACGGAAAACTGTGCCGCCGTCGCAGATATGTGCGCCGAAAAATTCATGGCAATCGAAGGCTCTTCCCTCGTAGAAATCCTGCATATTCATCTGAAAAAACGCTCCTTTTTATTTGGAAATATCCTCGGTTATTTCGGAAAGTCTGCCGATAAGACGGATAAACTCATTCATGTCCTTTTCGCCGAATGCGTCGGACAGCTTGGTGAAAAATGCTGTCAGTTCGCTGTATTTTTCATTGGCAAACGACTTTCCTTCTTCGGTCAGAGTGACAATGACACGCCGTTTGTCCTTTGCGGCGGGCAGGCGGTCTATGTACTTTTTATGTTCAAGGGAACGCAGAAGGGAGGCTGTGTGTGCGGTGGAGAATCCCAGCTCTGCGGAAATATCCCCGGGAGTGCTTTCGCCGCCGCTTTTGAGCAGCATAAAAACTATCCTTGTTTCGCTTTGATAGAAATCGCTGAGGAAGAATATTGACTTATTGTAGTATGCTTTTGACATTACGTCCATAAATTCGGTCAGCTTGTTGTTTTCCAAAAAATCATCTCCCACATTTAGCTAAATGGATTAGCTATCTTTGTTAGATATTTTAGCATATATTATCTTAGATGTCAATAGCTGACGAAAAAAGCGGCGGGACATTTTGCGTCCCACCGCCCTAAAAAATTTTATATGACGTAATTATCAGAGAACAGCCGCTTTAAGCGCATCTGCCTTATCTGTCTTTTCCCATGCAACGCCCAGATCCTCACGTCCCATATGACCGTAAGCCGCAAGCTGTCTGTACTGGGGCTTTCTAAGGTCAAGGGTTTCGATGATAGCGGCGGGACGCAGGTCGAATACCTTCTCAACAGCTGCGGCAAGCTTTTCATCGGAAACCGTGCCCGTACCGAAGCTGTCAACCATAATAGAAACAGGCTTTGCAACGCCGATGGCATATGCAAGCTGAACCTCGCACTTTCTTGCAAGTCCCGCAGCAACTATATTCTTTGCAACATATCTTGCGGCATAGGCAGCAGAACGGTCAACCTTTGTGGGATCCTTTCCGCTGAATGCTCCGCCGCCGTGACGGGAATATCCGCCGTAGGTGTCAACGATTATCTTTCTGCCTGTCAGACCGCTGTCGCCCTGAGGGCCGCCGATAACGAAGCGTCCTGTGGGGTTTACGAAATATTTTGTATCAACAAGCAGCTCTGCGGGAATGACCGCCTTTATTACCTTTTCGATAATGTCCGCTCTTATCTTTTCGAGGGAAACCTCGGCGGCGTGCTGTGAGGAAACAACTACCGTATCGACACGAACGGGACGGTCATCATCATATTCAACGGTGACCTGAGTTTTTCCGTCGGGGCGCAGATAGGGGAGAACGCCTGTCTTTCTTACCTCGCTGAGCTTCTTTGCCAGCTTATGAGCAAGGGAGATGGGCAGCGGCATAAGCTCGGGGGTTTCGTCGCAGGCAAAGCCGAACATCATACCCTGGTCGCCTGCACCTGTCATATTGGAATCGGCAGACTCGCCGTCCTTATGCTCAAGTGCTTCGTCAACGCCCATGGCAATATCTGCGGACTGCTCGTCGATAGATGTGATAACGGAGCAGGTGTGTCCGTCAAAGCCGAATTTTGCTCTGTCGTAGCCGATGTCTACCACTACCTGACGAACTATCTTGGGGATATCAACGTAACATTCGGTGGAAATCTCGCCCATGCAGAGAACCATACCCGTAGTGCAGCAGGTTTCGCAGGCAACTCTTGACTGAGGGTCGTTTGCCAGCATTGCATCAAGGACTGCGTCTGAGATCTGGTCGCAGATTTTATCGGGGTGACCTTCGGTTACGGATTCTGATGTAAATAAGTGTTTGGACATTTTTATACCTCCTGAAATTTATTTAGAATGACAAAAAAAGCACCCGATTTATATCGAGTGCGGAAACCTGTCAGAAAGCATTGGCTTTCCTCATCTCTCGGAAATACGGCATTGCCGCAATCCGCAGGACTTGGCACCTTTTCGCATTTTACTGCGATGGTTGCCGGGCTTCGCAGGACCTGTTCCTCCGCCACTCTTGATAAGGATTTTATATTGTCATTATATCATTGCAATGCCTATTTGTCAAGGATGTAAAATAATTTAACCTTTTGTTTACGATGTCAAAAATAATTTTACAAATATATACATATGTAAAATTCTGAAAATGACGATTGACAAGGGCGGAAAACAGTAGTATAATGAAATTAGTGGGATATTTTCCCGAACTTAATCGTAAGGAGATAGTTATTATGTCACAGAAATTCATTGTGGAAACCTCCGCAAGACACGTTCATGTTACCAAGGAAACATTTGAGATCCTTTTCGGTGCAGGCAAGGAGCTTACCAAGAAGAAGGATCTTTCCCAGCCCGGTCAGTTTGCTTGTGAGGAGAGAGTTGACGTTGTAGGCGAGAAGAGCACACTTAAAAATGTATCTATTCTCGGTCCCTTCAGAAGCGCAAATCAGGTTGAGCTGTCCGCTACCGATGCTCGTTCCGTAGGCATCAAGGCTCCTATCAGAGAGAGCGGCGACGTTGCAGGTTCGGGCGCATGCAAGCTGGTTGGTCCCTGCGGCGAGGTTGAGATGTCCGAGGGCGTTATTATTGCAAAAAGACATATCCACCTGACCCCCGCCGATGCCGAAGAGCTGGGTGTTAAGGATAAGGACGTTGTTTACGTTAAGGTTGACACTGACGGCAGAAGTGCTATTCTCGGTGATGTTGTCTGTCGTGTTTCCGACAAATTTGCAAGAGCTATGCACATTGACACCGACGAATCCAACGCTATTTCCGCTTTCAACGGTCTTGAGGGCGAGATCTACAAGGTTTGATCTTTCGGTCGGTATACATAATGCTTAACGGTCGGCGGTGCAGATAATGTGCCGCCGATTTTTTTGAATGGAGTGACGCAGATGGCAATGTGGAATCCGTGGCGGGGGTGTAAAAAATGCAGCGAAGGGTGCTTGCATTGTTATATCCACAAGGGCGACTGTAAGCGAAATGTTGACACAAGCCAAATCGTTAAAACAAAGGATTTTTCAAAGCCCGCAGAACGTCTGAAAAACGGCAGCTATAAGGTAAAATCGGGGATAGTTTACACCTGTTTTTCTACCGATTATCTTATTGAAGACGCAGACGAGTGGCGTGGAGAATGTTGGAAAATGATGAAGGAGCGTTCCGACCTGACCTTTCTGTTCCTCACAAAACGAATTGAACGGTTTACAGACTGTATTCCCGACGATTGGGGGGACGGTTACGAAAATGTGGTGGTATGCTGCACCATAGAAAATCAGAAAAATGCGGACAAAAAGCTGTCGGTTTTCCGTGATCTTCCCATTAAGCACAAGTGCATAACCGCTCAGCCCCTTATTGAAGCGGTCAATTTGGAACAATATCTGGACGATATTGAGCTTGTGGTAGTGGGCGGCGAGTCGGACAAGGACGCACGTCCGCTTTATTACGACTGGGTGCTGGATATTCGGGAACAGTGTGTGCGGAAAAATGTCTGCTTCGAGTTTCGTCAGTGCGGAACATATTTTGTAAAAGACGGCGTTCGCTACAAATTGCAGACAAAGGACTTATGCAGTCAGGCGAAAAAGGCGGGAATAAATTTTAACAGGAGTGTCGGAAATGATTGATAAAAACAAGATAAAAGGCGGTCTGTACGGGCTTTTGGTGGGAGATGCGCTGGGCGTTCCTTACGAATTTCATCATTCAAGTCAGATACCCGAATATGACCTAATTGAAATGGAGCCGCCTGCGGGATTTTCAAGGGCACATTCGGGAGTGAAGCCGGGGACATGGTCGGACGACGGTGCACAGGCACTTTGTCTGCTGGACAGTCTGCTGGAAAAAGGGCGTTTTTCCCTGACCGATTTTTCGGGAAAGCTGCTTGCCTGGTATGATGTGGGGCTTTGGGCGGTGGATAATTACGTTTTCGATGTGGGAAATCAGACTGCGGAGGCTCTGAACGCTCTCAGGGGCGGAATGTCCCCCGAGGAGTGCGGAAATATCTATCCCGAGGGCAAGGGAAACGGTGCGCTGATGCGTGTGCTGCCCCTTGCACTATGGCACAGCGGCACGGACGAGGAGCTTGTAATGGACGCTCACAGTCAATGTCTGATAACTCACGGGCATATTACAAATCAGGTGTGCTGTGCGCTTTACTGTCTGGTTGCACGGCGTTTGCTTGAAGGTATGGATTTCAACGCCGCTTTGTCCCATTCCGTCAAAAATATCAGAGAGATTTATGCGGATATGCCCGAATATCTTGATGAATTTGAATTCCGCATACAGCCCGATGAGCCCGATATTTGGGAGGGAAACGGCGGCGGATATGTCATTGACAGCCTGAGAAGCGTTTTTATGATAATGGGTGAAGCCGACTGCTATGAGGACGCAGTAAAAAGTGCAGTTTCTCTGGGAGATGACACGGACACCACCGCCTGTATTCTGGGCGGTCTGGCGGGGATAGCCTTCGGATATGATTCCATTCCCGAAAGGTGGATAGCTGCGCTTCGGGGCAAGGAGGATTTTGCGGGATTGCTGAACGAGCTTATTAAAAAAAGGTGCTGACGTAAGCTTGAAATATTCTGAAAAAAGCGGTATAATATAGATGAAAGGACGGTGTTCATATGAATACACCCGATAAGGTTTACGAAAGAATAGTTAAGGCTGCGGAGGCGGTAAGACGCTTGCTCCCCGAGGAACACAAGGATTTTAAGCCGAAGCTTGCGCTTATTCTCGGCTCGGGTCTGGGGGGATTTGGCAGCGAGATCGACGTTGTTGCAGAGATCCCCTACCGTGACATAGAGGGCATGCCTGTGTCCACGGTGGAAGGACATAAGGGACAGTTTATCTTCGGTTACTGCGGCGGTGCGCCTGTTATTCTTATGCAGGGACGTGTTCATTATTACGAGGGCTATTCAATGGAGGACGTGGTAATGCCTGTTCGTGTAATGCGCCTTCTTGGGGCAGATTTCCTCTTTCTGACCAATGCGGCGGGAGGGGCAGACCCCACATTTTCGGCGGGAGATTTTATGCTTATCACCGACCAGATAATGAACTTTGTACCGTCGCCTCTTATTGGCGGGAATGTACGTCAGCTGGGGACAAGATTCCCCGATATGTCCGAAATTTACGATAAACAGCTGAGAAATATCATCTCCGAAACGGCGGAAAAGCTGAATATTTCCCTTAAACAGGGCGTTTACTGTCAGCTGACGGGACCCAATTTCGAAACCCCCGCCGAGGTGAGAATGGCTCGCATTTTAGGTGCGGACGCTCTCGGTATGAGCACTGCCTGCGAGGCGGTGGCTGCCCGTCACTGCGGGTTCAGAGTGTGCGGTATCTCCTGTATTTCCAATCTTGCCTGCGGTCTGACGGAAACGCCCCTTTCCCATCAGGAGGTACAGGAAACGGCGGACAGAGTTGCTCCGCTGTTTACGGCACTTGTTAAGCGGTCTATTGAGGAGATTTGCAAATTATAATTGTTATGAGCCGACTTAGTAAATTGTCGAGCGACAAGCTTTTCACATTTCACTATTTTACCAACGAATTGACAAAGGGGTCGCCCCTTAGGTGGTGTTTCTATGATCAGATTTACAAATGCACGGCTTTTAAAGCATTCGGAAAAGGGCTTTACCGTTCAAAACGGCGTACTTGAAACGGACGGCGGCGTTATCACCGTCAGCGGGGAATTACCCTCGAAAAATATCCCCGAAAGGACGATTGATCTAAAGGGTAAGGGACTTATAATCCCCGGGTTCAAGAACGCTCACACACACTCGGCAATGACCTTTCTGCGGTCTTATGCGGACGATATGCCCCTTGACAAATGGCTTACGGAGCAGGTCTTTCCCATGGAGGCACGGCTTGACGGAGAATATATTCGCAAATTTGCACGGCTGGCTTTTCTGGAATATCTCCGAAACGGCATAACCGCCTGCTTTGATATGTACGTTGAGCCCGATGCAATGGCTAAAGCAGCCGAAGAAACGGGAATGCGCCTTGTTATGTGCGGAACGGTCAACGATTTCAAGGACTCTCCCGAGCTTTTGGAGGACTTTTATCTGCGCTTCAACGGGCGTTCGGAGCTTATCTCCTACAAGCTGGGATTTCATGCGGAATATACCACTTCCGAGCATATTCTTGTGGATATTGCAAAGCTGTCCGAGAAATATTCCGCACCTGTTTTCACCCATTGTTCGGAAACGGCAAAAGAGGTTTCCGAGTGTATAGAACGGCACGGTCTGACGCCGCCCGCTTACTTTGAAAGGCTTGGACTTCTGGAACACGGCGGGGGATTTTTCCACAGCGTTCATGTTACGGATGAGGATTTGGAAATTATGAGAAAGCATAATGTCTATGCGGTCATAAATCCGTCCTCAAATGCAAAGCTTGCCAGCGGTATTGCGCCTGTGACAAGACTTCTGCGGACTGTCCGCTGCGGTATGGGAACGGACGGCCCCGCCAGCAACAACGCACTTGATATGTTCCGTGAAATGTATCTTGCGGCGGTGCTCCCGAAGCTTGATGAAAGGGACGCTGCCGCTGTTTCTGCCGAGGATATTTTGTATGCGGCGGTGTCGGGCGGCGGTGAGGTAATGGGGCTGAACGGACTGTCCCTTGAAGTAGGAATGGCTGCGGATATTGCGGTAATTGACCTTGATTCGCCTAATATGCTCCCCGAAAACAATATTCCGAAAAACCTCGTTTACAGCGGAAATCCGTCAAACATTGTTATGACTATGATAAACGGTAAAATTCTTTATGAAAACGGTGTTTACACGCTGCCCGGAATTTCCTCGGAGGAGATAATTTCGGAAGCAAAAGCGGCGGCGGACAAAATTTTTTGCAGATGAACGGAGAATATCAATGAAAAGCAGAAAAACTTTACCTATCCCACAAGGCTTCACCGCTTCGGATATCAAAGTAGAATCAAGCATCTGCACAGGCGAAAAGACCATCGGATTTTACAGTCCCGCCGATAAAAAGCTTCATTTTGCGGAATTGGTGCGTTCCCAAGCGGATATTGAAGCATTTTATGAAAAATACGGGATTTCCCGTTAAATATTTGCGTCCTTCATAGCGGGATTGTCCCGAAGCTTACCGTTTTTGTCGAAACGGGAGCCGTGACAGGGACAGTCCCAGCTTTTTTCTTCAGCGTTCCATTTGAGGGAACAGCCCATATGCGGACAGCGGGGGACGGTGGGCGTTATGAGGTTCACAACAGCTTCGGCGGCGTTTACAAAAAGCTGTTTTCGGAGAATCGTTCGGTTGGGGGAGAAAAGCTCGGAGAACTCGTTTTCCTGTCCCGTAATAAGGTCGGTCAGCAGCATGGCGGAGATCATTGCGGAGGTCATTCCCCATTTTCCGTAGCCCGTGCTGACATAGAGATTTTCCGAAAGGGGCGAATATTTCCCGATATATGGTATGCCGTCTAAGGTCATACAGTCCTGTGCTGCCCATTTTGCTGCGGTTTTTGCGCTCGGATAATGCTTTTTTGCAAACTCCGAAAGCTGGGAAAAGCCGCAGCTTTTTTTGCCCGTCCGATGTCCGCCGCCGACCAGAAGGAGATATTTCCCACTGTTTCGGAAGGACAGTCCCGACTCGTTTTCGTCGGCATACATACCGTTATAGTCGGCGGCATTTTCCAAAGCCATTACACAAGAACGGCTCTGATAAAGCTTCAAAAAATATGCTCCGTAACGGTTAATAATGGGAAAATGCGTGGTGCAGATAATATATCTTGCCTTAACGCTGCCCCTGTCGGAAAAGGCGGTGTGACCCTTGACACGCCTGATAAATGTGTTCTCGTAAATGCGCAGACCCTTTGCAATGGCTGCGGCAAATTTTAGCGGGTGAAGCTGCGCCTGTGACGGAAATTTCACCGCCCCGACCGTCCTCAGAGGCAGCGGGAGCTCTCTTACAAATTCGGCGGGATAATCCAGCTTGTCAAGGATACGCATTTCATTCTCCAATTTTATTCGGCTGCTTTGGGAATATATGAAGCTGTCCTTTTCCTCAAAATCGCAGTCGATGCCCTTACAGAAGCTGCGGTATTTGTCTAAGGCAAGGAGATTTGCGGACAGATATTTTCCCGCCGTTTTTACGTCAAATTCTTCGGCGATACGGCTGTAAATAAGGCGGTGTTGGGCGGTTATTTTTGCGGTGGTAAGTCCCGTGACGCCGCCGCATATACGTCCGCCCTCGCAGACTACACAGTCTAAGCCCTCGCTTCTCAGAAAATAGGCGGCAAGTATTCCCGCAAGACCTCCGCCGATAATAAGCACATCGGCTTCCGCACGACCCGAAAGCTGCGGAAATTCGGGCATTTCACAGTCATTTTGCCAGATTGACGGCATAAAAAATTCCCCCATTTTGCAAGATAATTGTTGATAGTATCTGCAAAATGGGGGAAATTATTCTTTTTTGTTCAGCCCTGTCCGTAATAAGCATTTTTTCCGTGCTTTCTGAGATAATGCTTGTCAAGAAGCTCCTGCTGCATACGTCCCGCAGAAGGGTTCAGCGACATGGCATGATAGTTCATAAATGCCACCTCTTCAAGCACAACGGAATTGTGTACAGCCTCGTGAGCGTCCTTTCCCCATGTAAAGGGACCGTGGCTTTTCACCAGAACAGCGGGAATGGAAAGCGGGTCAATGCCCTTGAATGCTTCAATAATGACCGTGCCCGTTTCCTTTTCGTATTCACCCGAAATCTCCTCGGGAGTCATTGCCCTTGTGCAGGGAATTTCGCCGTAAAAATAGTCGCCCTGAGTTGTTCCCATGGGAATTATGCCCATTCCCGCCTGAGCAAATGATGTTGCCCAGCGGCTGTGAGTGTGCACGATCCCGCCTATTTCGGGGAATGAACGGTACAATTCCAGATGCGTGGGCGTGTCGCTGGAAGGCTTCCACTTGCCTTCTGCGACCTTGCCTGTTGCAAGCTCCACGACTACCATATCATCGGCAGTCATACCGTCATAGGGAACGCCCGACGGCTTGATCACCATCATTCCGCTTTCCCTGTCGATACCCGAAACATTTCCCCATGTAAATGTGATAAGACCGTATTTGGGAAGAAGGAGATTTGCCTCCAGAACTTCCTGCTTTAATTTTTCAAGCATTGTGATGTTCCTTTCATTTTGCAGCTGCATATTCGGCAGACAGACCCTTTTTGTAATTTTCCATAAATGCGGCAAAGCCTTCCGAACCCTTTTCATCGGGCTGAACCGTTGCGGATTCCATAGAAGCAAAAACCTGCTTTTCAAGGAACTCGGGAAGTGATTTTCCGTTACCGAATGCGGCGTATGCGGCAAGCACCGCCATGCCCCATGCGCCGCCCTCGCCCGCAGTTTTCATTACGGAAACGGCACTGTTAAGACCGTCCGCCAAAAACTGCTGGGCAACGCCGTTTACCTTGAAAAGTCCGCCGTGTCCCGTAATTTTTTTGACGGACACCTTTTCATTTTCAAAAAGAATATCCATTCCCAATTTAAGCGCAGCCATTGAAGAATAAAGCTGGGCACGGAAGAAATTTGCAAGGTTAAAACTTCCGTCGGGCGTTCTGAAATACATAGGTCTGCCGTTTTCCGCAGCTGCAACGGGTTCGCCCGAAAGGAAGTTGTATGCAACAGTACCGCCGCAGTCGGGGTCACCGTTAAGCGCATTTTTATAAAGTATCTCGTAAAGTGCGGATTTGCTCATAGGTGTGCCGCTGAGTGCCGCAAATTCACCGAACATATTCACCCAAGCGTCAAGCTCGGAACAGCAGTTGTTGCAGTGAACCATGGCAACGGGGGAACCGTCGGGAGTGGTAACAACGTCAATTTCGGGGTAATATCCCGACAAAGGCTTTTCCAGAACTATCATTGCAAAAATCGATGTGCCCGCCGAAACATTTCCCGTTTCGGGGAGAACGCTGTTTGTAGCTACCATTCCTGTGCCTGCGTCGCCCTCGGGGGGGCAAACCCTTACTCCCGGATTTAGAGTGCCTGTGGGGTCAAGGAGCCTTGCCCCTTCATAGGTAAGAACCGCATTTGCCTTGCCTGCTGTGAGGACAGCGGGTAGAACCTCGTTTATATCCTTGTCAAAGCCCTTTTCCTTTAGAATGGGGGTGAGCTTTTCGATGTAATCCTTGTTATACTGTCCATTGTCAATGGGGAAAATGCCCGAAGCCTCGCCAACACCGACACTTCTGTCGTCCGTCAGCCGATAGTGGATATATCCCGCAAGAGTGGTAATATGTGTAATATTCGGGACATGCTTCTCCTTGTTGAGTATAGCCTGATAGAGATGTGCAATGCTCCATCTTTGTGGGATATTGAACTTGAACAGCTCGGACAGCTCTGCCGCCGCCTGCTCGGTCATAGTGTTTCTCCATGTCCTGAAGGGAACGAGAAGAGCATCGTTTTCATCAAATGCCATATATCCGTGCATCATGCCCGAAATGCCCATTGCGCCGTAGGTTTCGGGGACAACGCCGTATTTGCTCTTGACATCTTCCGCAAGCCTTGCATAGCAGTCCTGCAAGCCACCGATAATATCGTCAAGGGAGTATGTCCAAATGCCGTTTTCATAGCGGTTTTCCCAATCGTGGCTGCCCGATGCAATGGGGGCAAAGGTATCGTCAATAAGGACTGCTTTTATTCTGGTCGAACCAAATTCTATGCCGAGATAGGTTCTGCCGTGTTGGATCTTTTTCTTAATATCCATCTTGATCACCTCTTTAATTTAGCCATTGTATCGAGCATAGCAAGCTGCTGCTCAAATGCGTTTATTTCGGTCTTATCGTCAATGATAACAAGCTCTGTGTCGGTCATTTTTGCAAAAAGGCGAATGTCCTCCTTGGTAAGTGCGGTGGAAACAACGGCATGATGTGCGCCTCCTGCGTAGATCCATGCTGCCGCACCTGTGGCGAAATCGGGTTTCAGCTTCCACATAAGCCTTGCAACGGGCAGCTTGGGCATAGGAGCGGGCTGCTTTACAAGAGTAATGTCTGCACATACCAGACGGAAACGGTCGCCCATATCTATCATGGAAACGGCAATTCCATCGCCGTCGATACCGTCAAAAACAAGCCTTGCGGGTGGCTCCTTTCCGCCGATTCCCAGTGGGTGGACCTGTATCTCGGGCTTTGTAGCCGCAAACACGGGGGACACCTCCAGCATATGCGCTGCAAGCTCTAATTCCTCGCCGTCTGTAAGGTCATAGGTGTAATCCTCCATAAAGCCTGTTGCGCCGTTTCTGCCCTCTGCCATCTTAAAGAGTACGGCACCAAGAGCGGCGGTTTTGTAGTCGCCCTCGGGACCGAATCCGATTCCCTTTGCCATAAGGTTCTGAACGGCGATTCCGGGCAGCTGCCGCAGTCCGTGAAGGTCCTGGAATGTATCGGTAAATGCGCTTATATTTTCCTTTGCAATGAACTTTTCAAGTGCGATCTCGTACTTAGCCTGTTCTCTGACGGAAGCCGCATTATCGGTCGCCATGGTATATTTCTCGTTATATTCGGCAAGCTTTGCGTCTATTTCGGCGTCCGTGACACTTTCTGCCATGGAAACCACATCTCCGATACCGTAATAGTTCACGTTCCAGCCGTAGCTTATCTCACTTTCAACTCTGTCGCCGTCGGTAACGGCAACGTCACGCATATTGTTTCCGAGCATTGCGACCTTCATTGTCCTGCCAAAATTAACGGCTGCGGCAGCGTGTGCAAAGCTGCGTATTTTTTCGATAACATCATCATGCTTGTAATAGCCCACAACAACTTCACGCTTTATGCCCAGCCTTGTGCAGATAAATCCGAATTCACGGTCGCCGTGAGCGGACTGGTTCAGGTTCATAAAGTCCATATCAATGCTGTCATAGGGCAGCTTTTCGTTGTACTGTGTGTGGAGATGGAGCATGGGCTTTTTCAGGGCTTTAAGTGCTCTTATCCACATTTTTGCGGGGGAGAAGGTGTGCATCCACATAATAACGCCGATGCAGTCCTTGTCAGCAGATGCCTTTACGCAGACATTTTCCGCTTCTGCCGCAGTCGTTACGACAGGCTCAAAGCACACCTCGGCAATATCTCTCAGCTTCTCGTTTAAAAAGGCGGACATCTCCTTGCTGTCGCTTGCCGCACGGTTAAGAGTTTCTTCGCCGTAAAGGTCCTGACTTCCCGTTATAAAGTATAGCTTGTTCATTCGGACACATTCCTTTCCGTTTTCGGTGAATTTTAAATACA
This sequence comes from uncultured Ruminococcus sp., assembly GCA_945877315.1. Classification (GTDB taxonomy): domain Bacteria; phylum Bacillota; class Clostridia; order Oscillospirales; family Ruminococcaceae; genus UMGS1889. Next base: position 73,475 of record CAMCRP010000001.1, read on the forward strand.
AATTTTGTTCTTGAATACAAATTTTATATGTTTGCGCCAAACATATTGCTTGATAATATTCTATCACAAGGCCGCTGCAATTGCAATACACAAAACGCACATAACAAATCAAGCGATTTTATTGCTTTTGTACATACATATTTTGAATATTGATAAATTTGTATTTTATTGCGAATAACTCTTGACAAATTGCACTTTAAGTTGTATCATAAAAATCAGAGAATTTGTACGGTTTTGAGGTGACACGGATTGAAAAAATATGAATTTGTAGAGAATTCGCTTTTCAAGCAAATAAATACGGGAATTTACCCCGCCGGAACGCTTCTGCCGACGGAGGAACAGCTCACCGAAATTTTCGGCGTAAGCAGACAGACTGTGAGAAGGGCACTTTCCATTCTCGAGGATAAGGACATTATCGAGAAAAAGCAGGGCAGCGGTTCCATGGTGAAAAAAAGAAATCCCGCAGCAGCAGGCGGGAAGGTATCGGTTATTGTAACATACATTGATGACTATATTTTCCCGGGGCAGCTGAGGGGCGTTGAGGAGGTACTGTCGAAAAACAAGCTTTCGGCTATCCTTTCCGCCACAAGAAATCGTATTTGCAGCGAGCGGAGAATACTTCTGGATATCCTCAATGACCCCGTTGCGGGAATACTTGTGGAGGGCACAAAAACTGCTCTGCCAAATCCTAACATTGACCTTTACAAAAAGCTTGCCGAGCGTGGAATACCAATAGTGTTCTTCAACAGCATTTATCCCGCTCTTAAAGACACGCTGTATGTTTGCGCAGATAACCGAAGAGGCGGTTATGAGCTTGTGACATATCTACTCGGCAAGGGTCACAAAAGCATTGCGTCTGTCTTTAAGGCAGATGATATTCAAGGGCATGAACGTTATTCGGGGTATATTTCTGCTATGTTCGACAATGGGCTTTTTGTTTCCGACAGCAAAACAATATGGTACACCACGGAAACCAAGGAAAGCTTGTTTGACGAACCGAAAAGGATCCTGTCCTCCATAGGCGACGCAACTGCCGTTGTCTGCTATAATGACGAAATAGCATTTACACTTATAAAGCTGCTTACCGTCTGCGGAAGGAGAGTTCCCGAAGATGTTGCGGTGGTAAGCTTTGACAACAGCAGCCTGAGTGAAATGTCGCCCGTAAGGATAACCTCACTTTCCTATGAGGACAAAAACATCGGCAGTATAGCTGCGGGGAAGCTTGCAGATATTATCAACGGCAGAAAAGCAAGCTCTGAGATAATTCCGTGGAAGCTTATGGAGAAGGAAAGCTCCCGATCTTCCGCACGGCGGTGACAGAAGCACAAATGTTACAGCTGCTGAGTATCGCCGTCACGGACCTCCTCACCCGGGGGCGGGTCAACCCAGCCCGATTTTCCCTTCATAAACTCAAGCTTTGATTCCTCGCTTGACCTTGCCCATACATTCCATTCCCGAACGTCGAAAACCTCGTCTGCCGCATCATAGCGCATTACCGTATTCATCAGTGAAGCGTTCAGCGGTATGCGGAAAAGCATATACTTATCGCTGTTGTTGAACATTACGATATATTCGCAGATATGAGAACCCCTTCGTACACGGGAATAGGTGTAGTTCATGGTCTTGACATCGTTTTCCAGACGGGCGGCGGCTGCTTTTGCGGAGGGTGATGTCAGCAGCTTTGACCTGTTTATGCGGCGGCTTGTTTCAAACCGTTCGTGCTCGTTCTCGTCGCCGTACTGTATGGTATCTCTTGCATCGTCGGGGGTGAAGGGCTTTATCTCTCCGTCACGCTCCATTATCCGCTGTGCGATGACCGCATTCCAGTATTGCCTGAAATAGAGAGTTCGGTTGGGGTGCTTGTCCCCTGCGACCATGAACAGACCGCTGTCTGCGATTATCCTGTATGTATCCTTTCCCGATTTTCCGGCGGCAAGCTTTCTTTCGGTCTTTGCGGCGGAATCGGACATGGTTATCCCCGAAAGCCGAAGCAGTGCCATTACTATTCCTGCGGCAAGATTTGTAAGGATAAACAGGGGCAGAAAAAGGCACCATACGCAGGACACGCCAAGCATCAGAAACGCTAAAATGAGATTGACCGTATCGGCACGGTCTTGTCCGACATAGCCCATAGACTTTCCTTCTTCATTTACATATACGAAATTTCTGTTAATTAGGGCATCGTCAATAGCGGCTGCGGGATCGAGATGACGGTACAGCGAACAGGGAAGTCCTATGCCGAAAATAAGGCACAGCAGTCCTGCCACAAGATCGACAAACAGGTATAATCGAATGACCTTTGCGGGAAATTCCCCGATCTCAACACAAAGCAGCTTTGCTATGGGCATAGGTATTTTTATATCGCTTTTTTTCCCGAAAATATACTTACCGACCTTTTCTGAAGCCTCCTCGGGAGTCAGCATTGTCCCGTCGGGAACGGCACCAATGGCACTGCTTACGGTAATTGCCGTGTCGGGATATTTTTCCTTGAAATCGTTGTACGGGCTTTCATATCCGAACAGCCTTGCCGCAAGAAAAACAAGTCCTATGGAAACAAATAATACTATGGCTTCAAGAATTGCTGTAAATAACGGTTTCATTATCATACCCCTTTGCTGTTGTCAATCTTATTTTCGACAGTAGTTTCATATCCCCAATCAATTATTCCGCCGAATTCCTTCACATTGCTGTAACCCATTTCCGCAAGCTTTTCGGCGGCATTTTTGCTTCTGCGTCCGCTGCGGCAGTAGACCAGGATAAGCTGACTTTTGTCGGTAAGCTCATTTTCGGCACGTTCCGCTATTTCGTAATCGGGGATAAGAATTGCATCGGGAATATGTCCGTCGGCGTATTCTTTTTCGGTGCGGACGTCAAGGATAATATAGTCGGTTTCGCTGTCCATAAGGGCTTTTGCTTCAGATGCGGGGATTGATGTATATGTTATGGGAGCTTCATTGGCAGAGCAGCCGCCGAGGGATAATGCCGCTGCCAACGCTGTAATTAAGGGTATAATTTTTCTCATATGTTATTCTCCTGACTTTTTGTGAAGGCTATGATTTTACCCAATGCCGATTACATTATACCATACCCGGATCAAAAAATCAATTGCCAAGCTGCCGCAGACTGATAGCTTATGACAACCAAAACAATTTTGCTTTTTATTGACAAAAAGGGAAATAAATTGTATAATATCTCTATAATGAAAAGAGCTGAATTCAGTGTTCTGCGGACAAGATATATTATGCTGAATTTGACTTTATCAATTTAAGCAAGGAGTGAAAAATATGCCGTTTCGAATAATAAAAAATGACATAACAAAGGTCGAGGCGGACGCAATAGTCAACGCCGCAAACAGCTCTCTTCTCGGCGGCGGTGGGGTTGACGGAGCTATCCATCGTGCGGCGGGAATGGGGCTTTTGAAAGAATGTATGACCTTAGGCGGCTGCAAAACGGGTCAGGCAAAAATCACAAAGGGCTATAAAATGCCCTGCAAATACATAATTCACACGGTAGGTCCCGTATGGCGGGGCGGAGAAAACGGCGAAAAGGAGCTGCTTTATTCCTGCTATGAAAAGTCCTTGCAGCTGGCGAAGGAGTATAAATGCGAATCGGTGGCATTTCCGCTTATTTCGTCGGGAATTTACGGTTATCCCAAGGACAAGGCGATGCAGGTGGCGGTGTCGGCAATTACGGATTTCCTTGCGGAAAATGATATGGATATTGCCATGGTCGTGCTTGATAAAAATGTCGTTTCCGTCAGCGAAGGGCTTATTTACGATGTTCGCAGATATATTGACGAGAATTATGAAAGCTTTGGCGGTGCGGACAGGTGCGCCTTTGGAGCGGCTCCCTTCAAAATGTCCGCAGTTCAGGACAGAATGCTTGAGGAAACCTGCAATGCTGCATTGCCCGTTGATTTTGATAAGCTGGACGAGTCCTTTTCACAGGCACTTTTGCGTTTGATAGACGAAAAGGGTATGACAGATGTTCAGGTATACAAAAAGGCAAATATTGACAGAAGACTGTTTTCAAAGATACGCAGCGATGTGAACTATAAGCCCAAAAAGCAGACGGCAGTATCACTTGCTGTTGCCCTTGAGCTGGATATTTCAGAAACTCAAAAGCTGCTTGAAAAAGCGGGCTACACCCTTTCAAACAGCATAAAATTTGATGTTATCATAAAGTTCTTTATCGAAAACAGAAAGTACAATATTTATGAGATAAACGAAACGCTTTTTGCATTTGACCAAAGTCTTATCGGCGCATAAATGTCGCTTGAAATGCGACCAAATATCCCTCCGAATGATGTATCATATAGATACAATAAATTACACGGAGGGATTTCTTATGAAAAAGAATTTTACGGAGATAGTTTTTATCCTGGACGAAAGCGGTTCAATGGCTGACCTTAAAAGTGACACCATTGGGGGCTTCAACAGCCTTCTCGAAAAGCAGAAAACAGAAGCGGGTGAAGCTGTTGTGACTACGGTTCTGTTTAGCACAGAAAGCCGTGTTCTGCATGACAGAGTGCCTATTGAACATATCGGGAAGATGACGGAGAAGGATTACTGTCCGAGCGGCGGCACTGCACTTCTGGACGCTGTGGGCGGAGCGGTGGAGCATATCCGTAATATCCACAAATACGCCCGTCCCGAGGATATTCCCGAGCATACGCTGTTTGTCATTACCACTGACGGTATGGAGAATTCCAGCAGATATTTTACCGCCGCCAAGGTGAAAAAGCTGATAAGCGCACAGCAGGAAGTGTACGGCTGGGAGTTCGTTTTTCTGGGGGCAAATATTGATTCTGCCGAAACTGCGGAAAGTATCGGCATAGGAAGTGCTACTGCAGTTGATTACCGCTGCGATACTGTCGGCTGTGCAATTCAGTATGATGCTATGAACGAGGCTGTGTCAACTGTGAGAAAGGGCATACATCTGTCCGAATCTACGACCTGGAGAGCGGGTGTTGACGCAGACCGAAAAAGGCGGAAAAAGTAATTCGGGGACATGGGGGATCGGGAAATACCGATCAATGAGCGTTTAGTATAATCAATCAAAAATGCGAACCGCCAACAGAAGCGGTCCGCATTTTTTCATGGGGGCGATTATTCTTGGATTATATTGCAAAACGCATCAAATATCCGTGTTGAATACTGCTTGTAGGCATTGCTGTTTTTGTCGAAATTTTCGGGTAGATCCGTAACTATGGCAGCACGCTGTCCGCTGTAAAAAAGATAGGGTGCGAACACTTCACGCTTGCCGATATCCATAGAGTTTTTCGTGACCATGTCGTCTGACACTTTGGAATTTTCCGCTAAAAAACGCTCGCTGTCGGGGGTCTTTATTTTCAGGACGATATAGCCCTGTGCGTCCCGAAAGGTGTGCTTTTCCCAGGCGATTATCCTGTCACCGTCCGAAAGAGTGATACCGTAGGCTTCGGAAATGTACTCATCAGTAAGCAGAGCCTTGTCGATCTTAGTGACCTGCCCGCCTTTTAAAAATGCGGAAAATACGTAACCGCAGACAGTAAAGAACACAAGTATTATGACAAGTGCGGAAAGGAAAAGTCCAATACCCTTTTTAACGTTGGCGTTCATTTTTTCATCAGCTCTTCCATATCGCAAATGAGCCTTGCAATGTCCTCATAAGCGAATTTTGAGCCGTTCCATATCTCGTGGGAAACTACCGCCTGCCACACCAGCATAGCCATTCCGCCGACGGTCTTTTTGCCGTATTCGGCGGCTTTTTTTATAAGCAGAGTGTCCCTCGGATTGTAAATTACGTCAAATATCATATCGGAATTTTTTATCGCTTCATCGGGAACGGGGCAGGCGTCAACATTGGGGAACATTCCCACGGAGGTTGAGTTCATGAGCAGGTCGAAATGCCCGCTTATGCCCTCCTCGTGAACAACGGTTATCTTCGATTTTGCAACGTTTTCATCAGAAAGATGTGCTTCACGGTATTCTGTAACGGGGCGAACCTTTTCTTCCGAGCCATTGCGAACGCAGATAGTCAGGTCGGCACCCGAGCAGACAGCTTCAATAGCCATCATTCTGCCAACGCCCCCGCAGCCCGCCTGCAAAACACGTCCCGAAAGGCTGCCACCCTCCTCGGTAACGGAGCGGAGAAAGCCCTTGCAGTCGGTGTTGAAGCCTACCGACTCGCCGTCACGGTTGTGGACGCAGTTTACCGAGCGGTACTTTGCGGCGGATTCGTCCAGACGTGTTAAATAGGGAATAATATCCACCTTGTAGGGGATAGTTATGTTATAGCCAACCAAATTTTTTAGTGTGTTTTCATAAGCGTCTGCAAGCTTTTCGGGCGGTATTTCCGTGAGAAAATACTCAAAATCGCCCTCTTTTCGTCCCGACAGTTCAAACAATCTTTTATGAATAGGCGGGGACATAGTGTGCTTCAAGGGATATCCCAGAAGCGAAAATTTATCGGACATATTAATGATCTCCTTTAGGGTTTGTAAAAACCGTCATTATTTTCGGGAGTGATGTTTTGGACGGAATCGCCGTTTATCTTCAGATTGATGAATTTGTTCCCGTACATTGGCGTTTCATCGGGGTTAAAGGCGTCCTCGGAATATTTCCGAAGATTAATGTTGATAATGCCGTTTTCTCGGATATAAATGTCTGCAATCTCATATCCATCGGAACGTGCCTTTTCCAGCACCTCGGAGGCTCCCTCATATTTCAGAAGCTCCTCCTCGGTCATAAGGTGTCCCACATAGGGATAGAAGGTATTGTCCTCGGGGGAGAAGTAGAGCCAGTAGGGCTTCCAGGTGTGTCCCGTGCCGTCGGAGCATAGGTCATATGTGCTGTGGCAGGCGGTGAAATCTTCCGTATCTGAGTCGGGACGAAGCCCCTGTCTTGCATAGCCCTCAACAGTGCAGGGAACGACCTGACTGTTTACAATGCGGAAGTAATCGGAAATGCTGTTGGTTGCATTTAAATATTCCAGCTTAATAAAGGCGTTATCTCCCGAATAAACTATCTCGGGTTCGCTTTCCTCCATAGGGACGGGATTTTCCGCATTCGGTGCTATTTGTTCAATATACCCTTCGCTTGCAAACCACAGGTTATAGCCCGTCATAGTGTCGGGGGCTTCTATGTATGCGATAAGCTCGTTTTTGCCGTCCTTGTCGAAATCTCCGAAAAGCCTCGTTTGCGCTTCGTGAAACTCATATCCGCCCGTCATTTCTTCCAGAAACATTTTTAAGGCATTTTCCGTGTCGAAGCCTGAGCCTGTTTCGGGGACGGTTTCGGAAGTTGTTTCCGCAGAGGTTTCTTCGGCGGTTTGAGAGGTCGTTTCCGATATTTCCGAAGAAGCGGGTGTTTCGGCAGTTGTTTCGGATATTTCCGCTGCTGCCGTCGTTTCCGATTCCGATAATACAGTTGTGGGGACGGTTTCGGCTGTCGTTTCGGAGGTGGTCAGAGGTTCGGGAAGATTGGGCATTTCGGAGGTGCTTGCGGTATTTACATTATCTGACGAACAGCCGCAGAGGAGAAGAGCGCAGGCAGCTGCCAAAAGCTTTGTTTTCTTCATAAGCATTTCACCTTAATAATAATTTTCGTGTATTTTGCCGCTTGCGGGCGGGGAAACCACGCTCCTACAATGGTGCTGATTTATTTGAACAATTCAAGTGCCTTTTCAAGAGTTTTTGCATTCTCGACATTTGCAAAATTTACGTCTTTAAGTGTTTTTCTTACAAGACCTGTCAGCACCTTGTTGGGTCCCAGCTCAACGAAGTTCACATAACCATCAGCCTGCATTGCGGCAAGCTCGGAGGTGAAGCGGACGGGGGAAACAATATGCGCTGCCAGTCTTTCGGGCATATTGTCGAATGTATCAAGCTTTGCGCCCGTTATATTGGAAAAGAAATCACAGTCAGGAGCGGCGAAAACGGTGTTCTTTATTGCTTCTTTGAATTCGTCTGCTGCGGGCTGCATAAGCTTGGAATGGAATGCTGCGGTAACGCCCAGCTTAACAGCCTTTGCACCCATTTCCGCAAACTTAGCGGCTGCCTTTTCCGCTGCTGCGGATTCGCCTGCAATAACGGTCTGGACGGTGGAATTATAGTTTACGGGGACAACGTAGCCATCAATTGTTGCGCATACTTCTTCTATCTCCGATGCGTCCTTGCCGATAATTGCGTACATTGCGCCGTCGGAGGCTTCTGCTGCCTTCTGCATTGCGGAGGCTCTTTCCTTAATAACACGGAATCCGTCCTCAATTGAGAGCATATTTGCGGCAACCATTGCGGCATATTCGCCGAGAGAATGTCCCGCAACGCCGCTGTACTCTATGCCGTTTAGCTTCATAGCTTCAAGGGCGCAGAGGGAAACTGCCATAATTGCGGGCTGGGACACCTTTGTCTGAGCAAGCTCGGCGTCCGTTCCCTCAAAGCTTATCTTCGCAAGGTCAAAGCCCAGAATGTCGCCTGCCGCTTCGTATATCTTCATAAGCTCCGGGTGCTTTTCCGTAAGCTCCTTGCCCATTCCGCTGTACTGTGAACCCTGTCCCGAAAATAAAAATACTGTCTTTGCCATTGATCAACTATCCTTTCGTAATTTGCCCGAATGCAGCAAAAGCCGTTTTTCCCGAATTTTTTAAACTTTTTGCATAAAAAAGCAAAATAGCATTGACAAAACGGGCAAAAGTATAATATAATAGAATGGTACGGACTTGTCCGCAGAATGAAGCGGTTTTGTCCGTCATTGTCAATAATTATAACATATCATTGGGAAAATTTCAAGGTTTATTGAAAAAATCCCGTGGCATATTTCGGTGGGCGTTTCCCCGCCGAAGGCGGGGAAACGCCCACTTAGCAGTATTTTTTATGCTATGATGTTATCATTCGGGGAAAAAATAATATTTTGGAGGAGAAAGTTTTGTACGGAATCAACATTATCGGCACAGGCAGCTACACGCCGCAGAAAAAGGTGGTAAACGACGATTATAAGGCGTTTATCGAAACAAGCGACGAGTGGATAAGAACTCGAACGGGTATGGTGGAGCGCTATGTATCCGACGGTGAGCCTACCTGGTACATGGGCAGCATGGCGGCAAAGCAGGCTGTTGAGGCGGCGGGTATCGACGTTTCGGAGATAGGCATTATCATTGACGCTACCATTACTTCCGACTATTACACACCCTCAATGGCGTGTATAATTCAGAGGGAGCTGGGTGCGGAAAATGCCATGGCTCTGGACATAAACTGCGCTTGCTCGGGCTTTGTTTACGGTGTGGATATGGCAAAGCGTTATCTCCAGACAGATGAACATATAAAGTATGCCCTTGTTGTGGCAAATGAAAATCTCACGAAAATTACCGATTATACCGACAGAGCGTCCTGCGTTCTTTTTGCGGACGGTGCGGCGGCTGTTGTTATAGAAGCTGCTCCCGACAAGCTTTACACAAGCTACTGCGGTTCTGACGGAAACGGCGGAAAGTTCCTTTTTGCACGTTCCATTCCTCCCGCAAATGCGTTCCTGACGGGTGCGGGACATGTTGACGACGGTTATCCCCAGTCCAATTCCCACTACCTCTATCAGGACGGCAAGGAAGTCTACAAGTTCGCAACTCACGCACTTCCCATGGCTATGGAAAGGGCTGCGGAGCGCATAGGCTTTGACCTGAGCGACCTGGACTGCGTTGTTCCTCATCAGGCAAATATCAGAATTATCGAAACGGCAGCAAAGATAAGCGGTCTGCCTATGGATAAAATTATCATAAACATCGACAAGCATGCCAATACTTCCAGCGCAACCATTCCCATTGCATTTGACGAAGCTGTAAGAAGCGGCAGGATAAAGAAGGGCGACAAGGTTTGCTTTGTCGGCTTCGGCGCAGGACTTACCTTCGGCGCAATAATCTTCGAATATTAAGGAGAGGACGTTATCATGAAAACCAGAATCACAGATCTTATCGGAATCGAGTACCCTATTTTTCAGGGCGGTATGGCTTGGATAGCCGAAAGCACCCTTGCTTCTGCCGTGTCAAACGCTGGAGGTCTGGGAATTATCGCAGGCGGTTCTGCTCCCATTGACTATCTCAGAGATCAGATAAGAAAGACTAAGGAATTGACAGACAAGCCCTTCGGCGTGAACATTATGCTTATGAGCCCCAATGCGGAGGAGCTTGCAAAGCTTGTTATCGAGGAAAATGTTCCCGTTGTTACCACGGGTGCGGGAAATCCCGGCAAGTTTATGGAGGCTTGGAAGGCTGCGGGCATTAAGGTCATTCCCGTTGTGCCTTCGGTGGCTTTGGCAAAGAGAATGGAAAGAGCGGGTGCCGACGCTGTTGTTGCGGAGGGTACCGAGTCGGGCGGACATATCGGTCAGAACACCACTATGTGCCTTGTTCCTCAGGTGGTTGACGCTGTGGAGATACCCGTTATCGCTGCGGGCGGTATTGCCGACGGAAGAGGAGTTGCGGCTTCCTTTATGCTGGGCGCAGAGGGCGTTCAGGTGGGAACACGTTTCCTTGCCTCCGAGGAATGTCAGATACACGAAAATTACAAAAACGCTGTTGTTGCGGCAAAGGACACAGACAATGCTATCACAGGCTTCTATTCGGGAAGTCCTTGCCGCTGCATAAAGAGCAAATATACAAAGAAGCTTCAGGAAATGGAAAAGAACGCTGCTCCCCCGGAGGATTTCGAGGCTATCACCATCGGCTCCCTCAGAAAGGCTGTCGTTGACGGAAACACCGATGAAGGCTCTATGCTCTGCGGACTTATTGCAGGTATGATAACCGATGTTAAGCCCGCTGCTGTTATCATCAAGGAAATGATGGAGCAGGCTGAAAAGCTTCTCGCTAAATAATAGAGTATAAATTTCCCACATATTAGCATAATATTACAGCAAACGTTGCAGAAAGGTTGAATTTTATGGCAAAAACAGCTCTTATTACAGGCTCGTCCAGAGGTATCGGCGCAGCTATCGCACTCAGACTTGCAAAGGACGGCTACAATATCGCACTTAACGACATCAGCGAGGCTTCTTTCGAGAATAACTCTATTCTGGAGGACTGCCGTGCATTTGGTGTTGAAGCGGAATATTACGTTGCGGACGTTTCCAAGTACGCCGACTGCGAAGCTATGGTAAAGGCAGTCAAGGAACGTTTCGGAACAATTGATGCTCTGGTAAACAACGCAGGTATCACAAGGGACGGACTTCTGGCAAGAATGCCTGAGGAGCAGTATGACCTTGTTATCGCTGTAAATCAGAAAAGCGTATTCAATATGATAAAGCTGGTGGGCGGCGGCGTTATGCTCCGTCAGAAATCGGGACGCATTGTAAACCTTGCTTCTGTTGCGGGACTTTACGGCAACCCCGGTCAGATAAACTATTCCGCATCTAAGGCTGCTATTATCGGTATGACAAAGACAGCCGCAAAGGAGCTGGGTTCAAGAGGAATCACCGTAAATGCGGTAGCTCCGGGATTTATCCACACCCCCATGACAGACAAGCTCACAGAGGAGCAGAAGGCTGCTATGCTGGGTCAGATAGCTATGAAGCGTTACGGCGAGGTTTCCGAGATCTCGGGCGTTGTTTCCTTCCTGCTTTCGGACGATGCAAGCTATGTTACCGGTCAGACCATTGAGATCTCCGGCGGAATTATGATGTAATTGAAAGGACTAATGCAGATGAGAAGAGTAGTCATTACAGGAATGGGTACGGTTAATCCTCTCGGAAACAGCGTTCCCGAATTCTGGGATAACATCAAGGCAAACAAGCTGGGCTTTAACTACACAAATTTCCCCGAGGGCGACAGACTTCCTGTCAAGATTGTTGCCGAGGTAAAGGATTTTGCTCCCGAGGAATATATCGAGAAAAAAGAAGCCAGAAGAATGGACAGATTTACTCAGTTTGCAGTGGCTTCAGCTGTTCAGGCAATGAAGGATTCGGGCAGCGATTTCAAGGACGTTGACCCTTACAAGGCGGGCGTTATCGTCGGCGTTGGTATCGGCGGTCTGGAGCTTACTCAGCAGGAGTATTCAAAGTATCTGGAAAAGGGTCCCGACAAGGTTTCCGTTTTCTATATCCCTATGATGATAGGAAATATGGCAGCAGGTCAGGTTTCCATCAGAACAGGCTTCAAGGGTGCTAACTTCTGTACAACCACTGCTTGCTCTTCGGGTGCGCACGCTATCGGTGAGGCGTTCAGAAAGATCAAGGACGGTTATCTTGATGTATGTCTGGCAGGCGGCGCAGAGGCTTGCGTTTCCGAGTTTGCTTTGAGCGGATTTAACAATATGAAGGCTCTCACACGCTCCACAGACCTTGAGCATTGCTCCACTCCCTTTGACCTGAACAGAAGCGGCTTCGTTCTGGGAGAGGGCTGCGGTATGCTTATGCTTGAAGAGCTGGAACACGCAAAGGCTAGAGGTGCCAAGATATACGCCGAGCTTGCAGGATACGGCGCAACGGGCGACGCTTACCATATGACTTCACCTTCCCCCGAGGGAGATGCTGCCGCAAAGGGCATGGAATTCGCATATAAAGAAGCAGGTCTGGAAGCTTCCGACATTGACTATATCAACGCTCACGGCACATCTACGGGGCTTAACGACAAGTATGAAACTCACGCTGTAAAGATCGCTTTGGGCGAAGAAGCTGCACGGAAGGTGGTTATCAACTCCACTAAGTCCATGACAGGACATCTTCTGGGTGCTGCGGGTGCTGTTGAAGCAATTGTTACCGCACTTTCCTGCCGTGACGACTTCGTTCACAAGACCTGCGGATATACCACTCCCGACCCCGAGTGCGACCTTGACTACTGCACCGAGGGCAACAGAAATATGAAGGTAGATGCTGCATTGTCCAACAGCTTAGGCTTCGGCGGACACAATGCTACTCTCTGCTTTAAGAAATACAAGGATTAAGGGGGCTGAACAATGAGCGAAAAGATCTACGGTGTCAGCCTTGAAACCATCGCCGCTCTTGCGGATATCGTCAAGGAAAAGGATCTGGGCGAGATAACTATTTGTGACGGCTGCGACAAATCCATTACCATAAAGGGAAAGAAGTGTCCTCCTCCCATCGGTATGCCCCCCATGCCGCACATTCAGCAGGATATGATGCCCGTGACCATGAATGCGGCAGCTAAGGACGGTCAGGGAGTGCCCGAGGTTCCTCATGCGTCCGACGGAAATCTTGTGAAATCTCCTATCGTGGGAACATTTTACGCTTCTCCCGCACCTGATAAGCCGCCTTTTGTGACCGTTGGCGCAAGGGTGAAAAAGGGCGATGTTATTATGATAATCGAGTCCATGAAGCTTATGAACGAGATCCAAAGCCCCTATGACGGCGTTGTTTCGGATATTCTCGTTAAGGACGGAGAGGCTGTTGAGTACGACCAGCCCGTAATGGTAATCAAGTAAAGGAGTGTCGCCAAATGCTTAACAAAGAACAGATAATGGAGCTTATCCCCCACAGGGATCCGTTCCTGCTTATAGATGAGATAGAGGTGCTTGAACCCGGCAAGAAAGTTGTTGCTTACAAGCATATGAAGCCCGATGAGTTCTGGTTTAAGGGACATTTTCCCGATTATCCCGTTGTTCCCGGGGTGCTTATGGTGGAAATGATGGCACAGGCAGGCTGCGCTGCTATGCTGGCTATGCCCGAAAACAAGGGCAAGATAGGCTTTTTCGGCGGTATCAAGGAGGCTAAGTTCCGCAGACAGGTAGTCCCCGGAGATACGCTGAAGATCGAAGTTGAGATAACCAAGGTAAAGGGTCCCATCGGTGTTGGCAGCGGCGTTTGCACAGTTGACGGCGAAAAGGCTGTTTCTGCCGAGATCACATTTGCTATCAAATAAGTGTTTGGAGAATTGCAATGTTTAATAAGGTTTTGATCGCCAACAGGGGCGAAATTGCGGTCAGAGTCATAAGAGCCTGCCGTGAAATGGGGATAAAGACGGTTGCGGTATATTCCACCGCAGACCGACACGCACTCCATGCCCAGATCGCCGACGAAGCGGTCTGCATAGGCGGACCCGCAACCAAGGACAGCTACCTGAATTACAAAGCTATAATCGCTGCCTGTGAGATAACAGGTGCAAATGCTATTCACCCCGGCTTCGGATTTTTGTCGGAGAATGCTACCTTTGCCCGTACCTGCGAGCGGTGCGGCATAACCTTCATAGGTCCGTCCCCCGATTCCATTGATATGCTGGGAGATAAAGCTGCGGCTAAGTCTGCCATGAAGGCGGCGGGTGTTCCCGTTATTCCCGGTTCGGACGGTGCTGTTCCCTCTATGGAGGAAGCTATCCGTCTTGCGGAGGAGGAAATAGGTTATCCTCTGATGGTAAAGGCTTCTGCGGGCGGCGGCGGACGGGGTATCCGTCTTGTTGAACGCAGGGAGGATCTGGAAAGAGCCGTTACCGAAGCAAAGCAGGAGGCAAAGAACTATTTCGGCGATGACAGCATTTACATGGAACGTTTCATCGTAAATCCCAAGCACATAGAATTTCAGATACTTGCCGATAAATCGGGCAATGTTGTACATCTGGGCGAACGTGACTGCTCAATGCAGCGAAGAAATCAGAAGGTGCTGGAGGAAACTCCTTCCACCGTTATGACCGAGGATCTCAGAAGGCGTATGGGCGAAGCTGCCGTAAATGCCGCAAAGGTCTGCGGATATTACAATGCGGGTACTATTGAATTTCTGCTGGACGAAAAGGGTGAATTCTACTTTATGGAGATGAACACCCGAATCCAGGTGGAACACCCCATAACCGAGCTTGTTACGGGCATCGACCTTGTAAAAATGCAGATAAAGATCGCAGACGGTCAGCCGCTGCCCTTTAAGCAGGAGGACATCTCTCTTCGGGGACACGCTATTGAGTGCCGTATCAATGCGGAAAATCCCAAGGAGAATTTCCGTCCCTGCCCCGGGGAGATAAAGGCTCTGCATACCCCCGGCGGTCCCGGAATACGTATTGACAGCTCTGCTTATCAGGGATATGTCATCACACCTTATTATGACAGTATGATAGCAAAGCTCATCGCCTACGCTCCCACAAGAGAAGAAGCGATAATGAAGATGAAATGGGCGCTTTCCGAGTTTATCGTGGAGGGCGTTGATACAAATATCGACTTCCAGCTGGAGCTTATTCGTGACCCCGCTTTTGAAAAGGGAAATTACGATATCGGCTATCTGGGACGGAGAAAGTAATCCGCAGAAGGAACGGTGAGTGTAAGTGGCTTTAGAGGATCTTTTCAAAATTGTCAAAACCAGATTTAACGATGATAACGTTTCCCAGGAAACGGGCGGAACGGTGGATATTCCCGCCGACCTTATGTTCAAATGTCCCAGATGCTCGGCTGTTTTTCTGAGAGAGGAGTTTGTGAAATCTCAGAAGGTCTGCAAAAACTGCGGCTATCATTCGAGAATTTCCGCAAAGGAGCGTCTGGATATTACCATAGACAGCGGAAGCTTCGTTGAATACGACAGCGATATGACCAGCGCAAATCCCATTGATTTCCCCGGCTATGAGGAAAAGCAGGCGGAGCTTCGTGAGAAAACGGGCTTGAACGATGCTATTATCACAGGCGAGGCGGAGATAAGGGGAGAAAAGTGCGTTATCGGCATTATGGATTCCCGATATATGATGGCTTCTATGGGCTCAGTTGTGGGCGAAAAAATTGCCCGTGCATTTGAAAGGGCGACGGAGAAGGAACTGCCTGTTATTCTGTTTACCGCTTCGGGCGGCGCAAGAATGCAGGAGGGCATAGTTTCCCTGATGCAGATGGCAAAAACCTGCGGAGCGGCTGCAAGACATTCCGAAAAGGGGCTGCTTTACATCACAGTCATGACCGACCCCACCACGGGCGGTGTTACTGCGTCCTTTGCGTCCGAGGGTGATATTATCATAGCGGAGCCAAAGGTACTTATCGGCTTTGCGGGCAGACGTGTTATTGAGGGAACTATCAAGCAAAGACTTCCCGAGGATTTCCAGTCTGCGGAATTTCAGCTGGAGCACGGCTTTGCGGATATGATAGTCGAGCGAAAGACTATGCGCAGGACTATTGCACATCTTCTGAAGCTTCACAAAAAGGCTAAATGCTGCTGTCCCTCTGAAAAGGCAAATTTCGCCGCTGCTCAGGGGCTGAACGATTACACTCCCTGGGAACGGCTTGAAATTATCAGAAACAAGCAGCGTCCCACGGTCAGGGACTATATTCCAATGATATTCGATGAATTCTTCGAAATGCACGGCGACAGGCTTTACGGCGATGACGGTGCGATCATGGGCGGCATTGCACGTCTGGGAAATGTTCCCGTGACGGTTATTGCGCAGGTCAAGGGCAGAAATATCGAGGAAAACAAGGCTTCAAACTTTTCAATGCCCCACCCCGAGGGTTACAGAAAGGCACTCAGGCTGGCACGTCAGGCGGAGAAGTTCGGCAGACCCGTTATCTGCTTTATTGACACGCCCGGGGCATTCTGCGGCGTTGAAGCGGAAAAGAGGGGACAGGGAGAAGCGGTCGCTACTAACATCTACAAGTTTATGACACTGAAAACGCCTGTCATTTCCATTGTGCTTGGAGAAGGCGGCAGCGGCGGTGCGCTGGCTCTCGGTGTCTGCGACGAGCTTGCTATGATGGAATATGCGCAGTATTCGGTAATTTCTCCGAGAGGGTTTGCTTCCATTCTTTGGAAGGACGCTTCACGGGAAAGAGAAGCCTGCAACATTATGAAGATAACTGCCGAGGATCTGGTGGAGCTGGGTGTTGCGGAGCGCATTATCGAAGAACCTGCGGGCGGTGCGCATAACGATCCCCGTCAGGCTGCGGAGAATATTGCAGAGTATCTCACAGAAGCTATTTCAAGGATATCTGCCTTTAATACGGAGGAGCTTTTGGACAGAAGATACAATAAGTTCAGAAAAATTGGCGTATTTAATGAAAACGAGGGCTAAATTTCGGTATATTTATGCAAAAAAAATTTGCAGATTATCTTGACAAGCCTAAGATTATATAATATACTATTAAATGATAAATTAGATTGGAGGTTACGGCAATGATTTTTGATAAGGTAAAGGACCTAGTTGTTGATCAGCTCGATGCTGATGAGGACAAGGTTACTCTCGATGCTAACATTCAGGACGATCTGGGCGCAGATTCCCTCGATGTTGTTGACCTTGTAATGGCTCTTGAGGACGAGTTCGAGGTTGAGATCCCCGACGAAGCTGTTGAGAGCATCAAGACTGTCGGCGATATCGTTAAGTATATCGAAGAGCATCAGGATAAGTAATTTTTGCTTGTCAACCGCTGCGGAACAAGGCTTTGGCTTTGTTCCGCTTTTTGTTTTGTCAAAAAAATGCTCCCCACCAAAGTAGGGAGCAAACTGTTATTTGATTTTCACAACAGGTCTTACATATTTCCAGAAACGCTTGCAGTCGTGGTAGAAATAGAATACTCTGCCCTGAGCAGTGTCAAGCTTATAGCCCGAAGCTTCATAGTCAAAGTCCTTCATCGCCTGCTCGATTTTCCGTTCAACGGTTCCATTTTCCGTTTCATAGTCGAAAGGACCGTGCTCAAAGACGATGTATTCACCCTCGGGGACGTCCATTATCTGCATCTGCTCGGGTATCTCTCCCGAATAATCGGCGGGAAGTCGGACGCCGTAGCTTTCCGCAAGGGGAATTCCCCAGCTGCAAATCCTGCCCGTTGGCTCGTTGATGAACGCCATAAGCTGTCCGCTGCCGCTGTTGGCTTCGGTGCCTCCTTCGTCGTCAAGCTTGCCTTTGATGCTGTTCAGCAGATTGCAAATTGTTTCGCAGTCCTGACCGGGAATTTTGCTTTGCTTCTGCCAGAAGTCCCAATATCCGATACTTTCGTAGTTTCTGATATGCAGAAATTTGTGGGCGGGGATAGTTACAAAATAAACCTTAACGTCGCTTGCCATGCTTGTTCCTCCAATATCCGATAAGTAGCAGTCAAAGGGCGTTAATATAGTGCGAATGGCGACGGGTGCGGGATTTTTCCGAAATTCGCCGGGGGTGACGCTGTATGCGTCCTTGAATGCACGGGTGAACGCCTCCTGAGAGGAAAAGCCGAAGTCCACGGCAATTTCAAGAAAGCCTTTGGAACTGTCCCCGACCTCCTTCAGCGCAAATGCAAGGGTTCTGTTTCGGAGATAGTCACGGAAGCTCATTCCCGAGATTTCACGGAATTTTCGGGAAACGTAATATTCCGAATATCCCAAACGCTCGGAAAGACGGGAAAGTGTAAGCGATTCGTCCCGTTTCTGCCTGATGCAGTTGTCTATCTCGTCAACGATTATCTGGACGTATCTGTGCCATTCGTTCAATTTTGTCAGCTCCTTTTTCTGCTCTATGTATATTATACAGAATATTCGGACGGATTTCTTGATTTGAGTTGCGGTATTTATAAGTATAGCATTAACCGATGGATAAATCAAGCTTTCTCCAAAGACAATACACAGCGAATTACCAAGTGAACGAACATAATTCCATGATAAACGCTGTACTTTTCTGTGTGTGGCGTGTTCCGGTTCCGCTTATTAAATGAAACTACAACACAAAAACTCCACTTTTCACTTTCCACTTTTCACATTTAACTCAACACTAAACACTCAACTCTCAACACTATTCAGAAGTTTTACATAAAAAGCATTGTATTTTCTGCAAATATGTGTTATAATGTACGCAGAATTATTTGATTCCGTCAAAAATCGGCGGGGAAAGTGAGAAAAATATGGGAAAAGCATTGATCATCGGCTGCGGCGGTGTCGCAAGCGTAGTTATTCACAAGTGCTGTCAGAACAGCGAGGTTTTTGAGGAAATTATGATAGCAAGCCGCACAAAATCCAAGTGCGACAAGCTTAAAGACAAGCTGTCGGGCGGAAAGACCAAGATCTCCACCGCACAGGTGAACGCTGATAATGTGGACGAGCTTATTGCCCTTATCAACAGCTTTAAGCCCGATATCGTTATAAATGTTGCTCTGCCTTATCAGGACCTGACCATTATGGACGCCTGCCTTGCCTGCAAGGTGGACTATCTCGACACGGCAAACTATGAGCCCGAGGACACCGCAAAGTTTGAGTACAGCTGGCAGTGGGCTTACAGAGAACGCTTTGAAAAGGCGGGTATCACCGCTGTTCTCGGCTGCGGCTTTGACCCCGGCGTTACGGGTGTATTTACTGCATACGCAGCAAAGCATTATTTTGACGAGATAAACTATCTGGATATTCTGGACTGCAATGCGGGTGACCACGGCTATCCCTTTGCGACCAACTTCAATCCCGAGATAAACATTCGTGAGGTTTCCGCAAACGGTTCTTACATTGAGGACGGCAAGTGGGTGGAAACCAAGCCTATGGAGATAAAGAGGGTGTACAATTTCCCCGAAATAGGCGAAAAGGATATGTATCTGCTGCACCACGAGGAGCTGGAGTCCCTTGCTATCAACATTAAGGGAATTAAGAGAATTCGCTTCTTTATGACCTTCGGACAGTCCTATCTCACACATCTGAAATGCCTTGAAAATGTGGGAATGACATCTATCAAGCCCATTAACTACAACGGTATGGAGATAGTTCCTCTGCAATTTTTGAAGGCTGTTCTGCCCGACCCCGCTTCTCTCGGTCCCAGAACCGTTGGCAAGACAAACATCGGCTGCATTATGCAGGGCAAAAAGGACGGCAAGGACGTGAAGTATTATGTTTACAACGTCTGCGACCATCAGGAGTGCTACAAGGAGGTAGAATCTCAGGCTATCTCTTACACAACGGGCGTTCCCGCCATGATCGGCGCAATGATGGTTCTCACGGGCAAGTGGAAGAAGCCCGGCGTTTACAATGTTGAGGAGTTTGATCCCGATCCCTTTATGGACGCTCTTAACAAGTGGGGTCTGCCCTGGAAGGAAACCTTTGATCCTGAGTTAGTTGACTGATCACAGCTTAATGTTATTGAAAAAATTCTCCTCGTCTTTGGCGGGGAGAATTCTGTAAAAGGAAGTGAAACAATTGCCCGAAAACACGGTGAATTTCGATATAAACAGTCTGCCTACGCCCTGTTATATCACGGACGAGGAGCTGCTTCTGAAAAACTTGGAGATACTTGACGGCGTTCGCAGAAAAACGGGTGCAAAGATACTTCTGGCGCAGAAGTGCTTTTCCATGTACTCCTGCTATCCGCTGATCGCAAAATATCTGGACGGAACAACGGCAAGCGGACTTTACGAAGCAAAGCTGGGCTTCGAGGAAATGGCAAAGCCCTTCGGACGGGAAAATCATGTTTTTTCTCCCGCCTATGATCCTGCGGATATGCCCGAGCTTATAGAGATATGCGACCATTTTGTGTTCAACAGCGTTTCGCAGCTTCGGCGGTTTGTGCCTATGATAGAAAAATCGGGGAAGCGTCCGCAGGTTGGACTGCGTATAAATCCCGAATATTCCGAGCAGGACACGCCTATTTATGACCCCTGCGCTCCCGGGTCACGTCTGGGAACGACCCTTGCAAGCTTTGATCCCGACTGCCTTTCTATGCTGGACGGTCTGCATTTTCACACCCTTTGCGAACAGGGTGCGGAGGCGTTGGCGAACACGCTTGTTCATGTTGAGGAGAAGTTTGGCAGCTATATAAAGGGCATGAAATGGCTGAATTTCGGCGGCGGACATCATATAACAAAGGCGGGGTACAATATTCCTCTGCTGATTTCCGAGATAGAGAGAATTCAACAGAAATACGGCGTTCAGGTGTATCTTGAACCCGGGGAAGCGGTTGCGCTCAATGCGGGATTTCTTGTGTCAACCGTTCTGGAAACGTCCAAAAACGGCATTGATATTGCTATCCTTGACGCTTCGGCGGCGTGTCATATGCCCGATGTTCTGGAAATGCCCTATCGTCCCATGATAATCGGGGCGGGGGAGCCGAATGAAAAGGCGCATACCTATCGTCTGGGTGCGGCTACCTGTCTTTCGGGGGATATTATCGGGGATTATTCCTTTGATAAGCCGCTGAATGTGGGCGACAGGCTGGTTTTCTGCGATATGGCTATCTATTCCATGGTTAAAAACAACACCTTTAACGGTATGAAGCTGCCTTCTATCCTTCTGCGCCGTCTTGACGGGACGGTGGAAACTGTCAGAAGCTTTGGTTATGAGGATTTTAAGGGAAGGCTTTAGGCTGAGTGATTAGTGTTAAGTGTTGAGTGTTGAATTTTGGCAGAAATAAAATATTTCTCGTTTTTTTTCACAAGCCTTGACATTGCCAATATTTAATGATATAATATAAATGTAAGCAGATAGTTTACTTGTTTCCGCTGACCAATATGCGGGATAGAAATGGTTGGGTCGTAAGTTTTCCGCTGACCAATATGCGGGATATAAATGGTTGGGTCGTAAGTTAAAAGCCTTGCTGTTGCAGTTTTTAGGAGTGACCAATTATGTTCGGAATTTTCGATGATCTCTTTGATTTTAACAACGATGGCAAGCTTGACCCTTTGGAACAGGCGGCGGCATTTGATATCCTGTTTGATGATAACGACGGAACAGATGATTTTGATGATGACGATTTTGACGATGATTTTTGATGATTTTGGCTGACAATAAGGATAAAATGCAAAAGGCGATATTTCTCAATTCGGGAAATATCGCCTTTTTTAATATGTAACTCTGTCAAGCATACCATTCATATAAGCAATAGCCGCACCGAAATTCGTCAGGGGAACGGCTGCGTTTTCAAAATCCGCCTGACGGGAAAGCATGGCACGGCGGTTCAGCATACAGCCGCCGCAGTGAATGGCAAGCTTATATCCGCTAAGCGTCCGAGGGTCGGGACAGCCCGAAACTACGTCGATAACAAGCTCTTTTCCCGTGAATTTGCGGAGAAGCTTCGGCAGCTTTTCCCTTGCAATATCGCCTTCCAGAGGGTGATGGGTGCAGCTTTCAACTATTAGCACCTTGTCGCCGTTTGTCAGGCGGGAGATTGTTTTTGCGCCTTCAATAAGCTTCGGGAGATCGCCCTTTATCTTTGCCATAAGCAGAGAGAATGAGGTCAGGGGAACGGTTTTCGGCAGAACCTTATTCACCTGTGCAAACACCTGTGAATCGGTAACAACAAGGTCAGGCAGACGGTTCAGGCTGTTAAGGGCAGCTTCAAGCTTGTCTGCGGTGGTTATCATTGTCAGGCACTTGTTGTCCAGCAGATCACGGATTGTCTGCACCTGGGGTAGAATAAGCCGTCCCTTGGGGGCTTGTATATCCTGCGGGGCAACGAGAAGCACGATATCGTCGGGCTTTACAAGATTTCCCGTAAGCTCGGGGTTAGGTTCGGCGGAGTTTCCGTAGGCTTTTATAATGGCATTTCGGAGAATATCTCCCGCATTTTCCGATAGAAGATTCAGACGTATTTTCGGAATATTCCCGCTGAAATCTTCCGAATATGTTTCATTGTTTCTGAGATTTTCCACTATAAGCAGTGGGACATTTTTCGGACGATTTTCGGGAATTTTATCCCCTTCGGACAGAACAAAAACTGCCAAATCGCAGCTTTTCATGACATCTGCGGTTTTCTCTTTTCGCTTATCGCCTAGTACGGTTTCATCGTCAAGCCCTGCTGTGTCGATGAAAACCACGGGACCTATGGGGAGAAGCTCCATTGCCTTGTAAACGGGGTCGGTGGTGGTTCCCGCAACGGGTGAGGTTATGGCGGTGCTGCGTCCCGTGACGGCGTTTACAAAGGTGGATTTGCCTGCATTGACATTGCCGAAAACGCCTATGTTTACACGCAATCCTCGGGGTGTGGAATTTAGTTCAGACAGCATTTCTATCAATCCTTTCCGAAAGCTTCATTTTCAGCTCCGACGCAAGCTGACGGCGGTAGGGAATACCGTTCAGCTGATTTTCCGCCGCAGCGGCGTGTTCGAAAGATTTTGCAAATTCGCCCCGCTCGTAAAGGCAGCGTGCAAGACCGTAATTCACCATTCCCATTAGCTGATTAAGCCCCGTATCGGTGGCACCTAAATCCTGACGGGAGTAATAGAGTGCCGAAAGCAGCTCGTAGGCTTCGTTAAACCGTCCCGAGGCTATAAGGTATTTCTGATAGCTCATACAGGTGCTTGTGTAGCTGTCCAGATGGGCGGCGGAGCGTTCAATGTACGGCTGGGCGTCCGCAAGAATTTTGTTTGCGCTGCACAAATCTCCCGTTTCCGAATATATTTCAAGCATGGTCATATAGTATCCGTCGGGTTCGGACATTTTGGCGGGGTCTAGCTGAGAAAGCACGCTGTATGCCCGTGCGAAATCCCCCATATAGACGCAAATATCGCTTATGGCATGGATAATGCTCATACGGTGCTGTTCGTTTGATGTGCACGCAAGTATGCGTTCAAGCTCGGCAATAAGCTGTGGCGATGCGCCGTATCGGGACATAGCTTCGGACACTTTTTTGCCCGTTTTTGTGGAGATAAAGCCCGATGTCCGAAAGCAAGCACGCTTGCCAATAAACTGAATGATGTTTGTGACGATTATGCCGCCGATAATAACAGCCCAGCCCGTCCAAAGCCACCCGGGGACACGTTTTAAAAGCATTGTGACCGCCGTTATTATGAGCATTGGTACTATTGAAAGCTTGAATATTATTTCCGCAATGGCAAATGATGAAACTATCTGCACGGTTCGGCGGAATTTTTTGTGAAGCTCCAGAAGCTTGGCTGCGGTTGGCATTTTTGCACCCTCTTTGTGTGGATTACTCCCATATTTCGGCTATTTTCCGCATATAAGACTGAACATCAAAGCCGTAAACTTGGGAAAGAATTTCGCTTTTCAGCACGTTCTTACAGCTGTCGTCTGCGGCGATTTTTCCGCCGTCCATTAATATCAGGCGGTCGGAAGCGGCTGCGCAAAGGTTCAGATCGTGGAAAACGCCCACGACTGCGCCGCCGTCCTCCGTCCATTCACGAATCATGGAAATAAGCTCGGGAAGTCCCGAAAGGTCAATGTGGTTGGCGGGTTCGTCAAGCAGGATAAGCTTGGGCTGCTGTGCGAATGTCCTTGCCAGCAGCACCCTTTGAAGCTGTCCGCCGGAAAGCTCGTTGATATATTTGTCGGCGAGGGGAAGTGCGCCTGTTCTGCGCATACAGTCCTCGGCAATTGAAATATCCTCCTGCGTTATTGAGGAGAAAATGCCGTTTCTGTGACAGAATCTGCCCATTAAAACCGTATCACGGACGGTATATGCGCTGACCGTTTCCGATGCGGAGGTCTGGGAAAACATGGCAACAAGCCTTGCACGTTCGCTCGGTTTGAGATTGTCGGTGTTTTGTCCGTCAATGAGAATTTCACCCGATTTTTTGGGGATAATTCCGCAGATGCACCGAAGGAGAGTGGTCTTTCCGCAGCCGTTTTTTCCGCTGACAGATACCGACTTGCCGCTGTTTACGTCAAAGGAAATGCCGTTTATAATATCGTCGCCGCCGTAGCCGCAGATAAGGTTTTTTACGGATAACACAACGCTCATGCTCTGCGCCTCCTTTTGAAGAAAACATAGGCGAAAAACGGTGCGCCTATAAGTGCGGTGACCGTTCCCACGGGAAGCTCGGAGGGGGCTGTTACCGTTCGTGCGGCAAGGTCGCAAATTACCGTAAATGTTCCGCCGACTACTGCCGACATAGGTATTGACAGGCTGTGCTTTGCGCCGAAAATGCGCCTTACTATCTGCGGTGCAATAAGGTCAACAAAGCCGATAACGCCCGCAAATGCCACGGAGGTCCCCGTTAAAAGGGACATAACTATCATCAAAATGCGGCGTGTTTTTGCGGGGGAAATGCCCATTGATGCTGCCTGTTCATCACCAAAGCTTAAAAGGTCAAGCTTCCGAGAATAGCGAAGATATATTGCCATACATATGAGCAGGACTGCCCCGAGAATTCCGCAGGCTGTCCAGCCCCGTCCCGCAAAGCTGCCTGTCTGCCATTTGAAAATGATGGCGTATTTATCCCCCGAAAGGTTTGCAACGAGATTTACCACGGCATTTGCGAAAAGGGAAATTACCATTCCCGTTAAAACCACGGTACTGCTTTCAAAGCCCTTGTCTATTTTTGAGGAAAACCCTATGGCTAAAAACATTGTGAGAACGGCAAACGCCAGCCCCGCCGCAGCCACGGTAAATCCCCCGAAAAAGCTAGCCCCCGACGCTATAACAAGCGCCGCACCCAATGACGCACCGCTTGAAACGCCCAAGGTATAGGGCGAGCCAAGCGGATTTCTCAGGGCAGACTGTACCACTGCCCCCGACGCCGATAGTGCCGCACCCGTCAGAAACGCCAGCAGCACACGGGGAGTTCTTATGTCCATTATGATGTTGATGATGTTGGGGGACATTCCCTCGGGGAGTGATTGCCCGAAAAGACGCACGCCCGCAGCGTTTATTATCTCGCTGACGGGTATATTTACCGACCCCGCCGAAATGCCCAAAAGCACCGAAATTACGGCGATAACAACAGTTATTATCACCGCTGCGGGCTTGCTAACTCTTGACTTTTTCATTCTCCGAAAATTTCGGGATATACAGCCGCTGCTACCTCACGAATTCCCTTTACAACGTTCTGGGACGGTCTGCTTACGGGGTTGGGTTCAACCTGATAAACGCAGCCGTTCTTGACAGCAGAGATGTTTTCCCAGCCGGGACGGGCGGAAATTTCGTTAAAGTCGTAGCCGTCATATTTTACGCTTGTGATAATAACATCGGGGTCAGCGGCGATAACGGTTTCCTCGGAATTGGAGAGCCAGCCTTCCTCATTTGCGTAGATATTTTCTGCGCCCACAATGTTCAGAATGTCGTTGATAAAGGTGTTGTTTCCGCAGGTATAGAGGTAGGGTGCTGCGGAAATTTCAAAGTAAACAGACTTCTTTTCGGTTATTGCGGCTGCCTTTTCGGTTATTTCGGAAATGCAGCTGTCGATGTCTGCAATAAGCTCTGCGCCCTTGTCAGCCTTGTCAACACATTCGGAGATAAAGCGAATTCCGTCCTTCAGACCGTCAACAGATGCAGCGGAGGGGAGATAGAGAACGGTAACTCCCGCTTCTTTTAAGGTGTGATAGGGGTCGTCTGCGCCTGTCATGGAGATACCGTCAATGATAACTGCGTCGGGTTCGAGAGATGCGATATATTCAATGTCCAGATTGTAGAAATCAAGTGTGCAGACGGACGGGTCAATGCCTTCCACATCTGCGGAATACATATCTGCGGCAATTATTCTGTCCCCAACGCCCAGACCTGTGAGAATTTCCGTTGCTGCGGGTGCGCCTGAGATGATAGCGTTCAGCTCGCCCTTGATTTCAACTGTGCCGCCTTCAAGGTCGTTTACCAAACGTGTGTCGTCGGTGACTTCCTCGGCTGTTTCCTCGGTGGTTGTTTCGGGTGCGGCTTCGGTTGTGGTTTCCGCTTCGGTTTCGGTCTGAGATGCAGCTTCTGTTACGGATATGGTGGTGTCCGTTACGGAAGAATTTCCCGATGAACAGGAAACGGCGGTGAGGGCTGCTGCCATGGCGATGATAAGTGCGGTGAGTTTTCTTGCTTTCATTTTTCTTTTTCCTTTCCTTACGGCAAAAACACATTCGAGCGGTATTCCGTCCGAATGTGCAGAAAAATGGCAAATGCAAAGCAAGCCGTATCCGATTTTCCGAAAAATCGAAAACAGCTATTACGGTAAACGGCAATAACTTTACTTTTAGTTGGGCATCTATTTCTACCCGCCTTTGGCGGGTAGAAATAGATATGTCGTTTACTATACCTCGCACCTGCTGCATCAACCGTACACTGCGGAATACAGCTCACCGGACAATACCGGAATTGTACAGGCAGGTATTCCGACTTTGACCCCTTTGCAAGCCTTCCCATAGAATGTTTTTCTGTGTCCTCCTCCGACTTCGGCGGGGAAAGTACACTCATATTAACATAAATCCACAGTGACATAAGTATCAAAGATACCCTATGCAAAGGTTCGGGAAAATTTCCCCGAGGTCATTACGGCGGCAGGACCGTGCTAAAGCTTCCCTGACTCTGTACAGGACGCAAAATGCGCCTGTGCCGTTATTTACTGCGGATATTTTCCGCATCGGAATTATTATATCAGTTAGTAAGAGATTTGTCAATATTTATTTGTTTGACAAATTACCGATAAATATGTGCAAAACCTCTTGAATTTTGAAGTTTTTTGTGTTATAATCATATAAGTATAGCTATGTCATAATTTAGAAAAGACAGGTGAGCAGGTTGATCAACAACAAAAAAACAATAGGTCTGTGCCTTACAAAAATTCACGACAGAACCAGGTCGGAGTTTGCCGATCACCTGTTTTCTGCCGCAAAAAAGCTGGGGTACGGTCTTGTTATTTACAACAGCTTTATTGATTTTTACAAGAAAAGCGATTATCTCAACGGCTCCAGATTTGTTTATGATAATATCGACTATTCTATCCTTGACGCTATGATAATTATGAACGAAACTATCTACGACAAGGAGATAGTTGACAATATCATAAGCAGGTCAAAGGCAAATAATGTTCCTGTTATTATTATCAAGGGAGAGGCTGAAGGCTGCATTTCCATAACCGATGATTTTACCGAGGCATATAAGCAGCTTATCCGCCATGTTATCCGTGACCACGGGGCAAAAAATACCTTTTTTATTGCGGGAAATAAGGAGAATGACGAAAACACTGTTAAAAGGCTCGGCTGCTATAAGGCTGTTCTTGCCGAGGAGGGTCTGGAGTTTTCAGAGGATAACGTTGATTACGGTCAGTACTGGGACGGTCCCGTACTAAAGATAATAGACAGGCTGGTTGACGAAAAACGAGTTCCCGATGCTGTTATCTGCGCAAACGATATAATGGCAATGGCAGCCTGTTCAAGGCTTTCCAAGCATGGCTTAAAGGTTCCCGATGATGTTATTGTTACGGGCTTTGACGGCATTGATCAGGCGGATATGTTTTCGCCTGCCATCAGCACCTGCAGAGAGGATATAAAGGGACTTGCCGAAAGGATCATCTCTGTCATATGCGACCTTACAGAGGGAAGGAAAACCGAGCCCAGCTATATAAACGGCTTTGTCCCCAGACTTACGGAATCCTGCGGCTGTGCTGCAAGTTCCCATGCGATAAACCGTCAGACGGTATGGGAAATGTTCAATGTTATGAGCGAGATGAATTCCCATGAGGATTACATCTACTCAAAGCTTGACAGAATACTTGACAAGCCCTCGCTTTCCGAGGCGATAAAGATAATTTCATACATAATTCAGGGCGGCTCATATCTGTTTATCCGAAATGACTGTCTTTCGCAGCTTTCCTCCGAAAATATGGAGTATGAGGGGGATTATACCATTGTAACTCATTCCGACAGCTATGATACGGATTCAAACCCCTGCTTCTCCTTTATGGCGGACGGAACATCACTCCCCGACCATGACCCGAAAAACAGCGGAATGATAATCCTAAGCCCTATATTTGTAGGGGAAATGGTGTGCGGCTATCATACGTCAGTTGTTGACAGCGCAGTTTCGGAGGCGCATAAAATTAAAAGAATAACTAAGGCAATAAACATCTCCTTCAACGAGATGTACAATCGCCAGAAGCAGAAAACTATGAAGCTTCTTGCTGAGGAGGCGGCTTACACCTATTCCCTTACGGGACTGCCCAATCTGCGAGGCTCCTGCAAATGGTTCACCGAGTTTTCCGAGAATGCCGAAAACAGGAACAAGCCAATTTCCGTTTCCTTTTATGCTATTGCCAAGTACAAATATATTTACGAGAATTACGGTATCGCAGAGGTGGAAAATGCGGTCAAGTTTGTTGCTGAGGGACTGAAATCCTCCAATCCCGACAGGTGCTTTGTGGGACAGGTTTCCGAAAACGAATTCATTGTTGTCAATTACTATGATTCAATGGAACAGATCTCTAAGACTATCAACATCGCAACCTCTAATTTCTTCACGCTTATGTCAAGCTTCAACAGCATAAACCATAAGGATTATTATGTTGAAGTCAACTGCGGCTGTACAGTAGTTGACCCCGGCTGGAGCGGCACTCTTGCAAGCTTCATAAAATCTGCCAGCGGCGAGATGTATATGAACAAGCTCAAGGCAAATACAGAGCGTAAAAAGCATTCCGAAAATGATGCTGAATTTGATGAGGAGGCGTTCACTCTTCTTATCGAGCAGAACCTTTTCCGTTACTGCTTCCAGCCTATCGTGGACGCAAGAACGGGCGATATTTACGCTTATGAGGCACTTATGCGCACCGACGAGAGCATACATATGTCACCCTTCGAGATACTGAATGCAGCTTCTCAGTGCGGACGGCTTTACGACATTGAACGGGCAACGCTCTTTAATGTTATGGAGCATTATTCCCATTCTGCCGATGTTTTCAAGGATAAAAAGGTGTTTATCAACCTTATTCCCGGATATTTTCTGAATGATGCCGATTATGAGATAATTGGCATAAAATACGGGGAATACATGGATAATTTCGTTTTCGAGATAACCGAGCAGAACACTCTGTCCGATGAGGAGCTTGAACGTGTCAAAAAGCTGGGCGGCGATTCCAGAAGAAATGAAGTGGCTGTTGACGATTACGGTACAGGCCATTCAAATATTGTAAATCTTCTGAGATATGCGCCTCAGATAATCAAGATTGACAGGTACCTTATAAGCGGCATTGACAAGGACGTCAACAAGCAGATGTTCATTAAGAGCACCATTGATTTTGCAAGACTAAACGACATCAAGGTGCTTGCAGAGGGCGTTGAAACCTCCGAGGAGATGAAAACCGTTATTTCCTTCGGCGTTGACTACATTCAGGGCTATTACACGGGGCGTCCCGTTTTTGAGCCTATTTCCGAGATAGATGAATCTATCAGGAAGGAAATAATCGATTGCAATTCATAAAAATCTCCCGTATCCGTTTTTGGCGGACACGGGAGATTTTTTGCTGTCAGGCAGCCTTTATGGCCTTGTATCTGTCGGAGGAAAGAATGTCGTTCATTATCTTCACGGGGGAAATTTCGCCCGACTTCACCATATCGAAAATGGCGGGAGATGCACCCGAAACCAGCGCAGCACCCGTATCGGTAAGCTTTACGGGGACGCAGCCCGAGCGGCTGTTGACGTTCCAGAAAATGATGTTGGGGAGCTTGTAGCCGTAACGGGCAAACTTGCGCTTCATTGCCGCAAACAGGGGCAGGCTGTTTCCGCCCTCTGCACAGTAGTCAAACTCCATGTCGGAGATTATGTACATTCTCGAAGGAATGTCTGAAGGAGCAAGCTTGTTGTCAACGGCTGTCTTGAGAATGAGGTTAAATGTGGCTTCTATGTCGGTGTTTGCGCACTCGTCAAAGGAAGCGCAGTAGCGGGCTTTCTCTGTGATGTCCCTGCCCTTTACCTCCACAAGTCGGGGGTGCTTTGAGAAGGTGATGAAGTGTCCGCCGAATGCGCCCTTGTTGTGCTCGGCAAAGTAGATGCCCAAGGAAATTGCGGCATCTATGGGACGGATTCCGCCGTTTGCCGACCAGGTCATTGAACCTGAGCCGTCCACAACAGCAATGGCATTGGAGTTCTCCTCGCTGTCACCGTGGGAGGTGAGAGAGTTCCAGGTGACGTCAAGGGAGGCACGCTCCTCGGGGGTGGGCATAGCACCCAGGGTCTTGCGGATAACCTCATAGGGGTAAAGGGTGGAGGCGTTCAGCTTTGCTTCGCCCCTTGAAACGGCAGCTAAAAATTCATTGTAGCGTTCCTTGTCGTTGCGGAGAAATGCCAGCCTGTACTTGAACATTGCTCCCGAGGTCTGCTTTGAGTAGTCAAAGGAGTAGTCGGAAACACGCAGGCGGTTTTCGATGATGTCGGTGTACTTTCTCAGGGCGGAAAGTGTGCGGCGGTAGTTGCGCTCGGTCATTTTAAGCTTTCTGCAAAGCATTCTGCCCATGCGGACAGTTTCCGCAGAAGAAGCGTTTACCGAAGGCAGCCACTTTGCCAGAAGGGAAACGGGCTTGCCCTCGGACATTGCCGAAAGGTCGGCGTCAAGGCGTTCCTTTATGACAGCAACGGCATCGTCTGCACAGACGGTGTCCAGCAGGGCGCAGAGGTCGTCGTATCTGCCGTATTCGGCGATGTTTTTTATGTTTGCACGAACGGATTCGGGGGCAATTCCCGACAGAGCTTTTATTGCAATGCGGAAGAATCTGCGTTCTCCCAGACCGCCTCTGACGTCCCTTGCGAAGAAGATTATCTTCATTGCCTTGTCGGGGTCTTCGGTGTAGGCACGCAGAACCGCTTTTGCAACGGTTGCTTCGTCCGTGTTTCGGAATGCACCCGCCTTGAAGAACAGGTCAAGGCAGTCGGAACCTGAGGTGGAAAAGGTTACGGCACCGTTCTCGGTGAATGTATCGGGGGTGTTTTTAAGAGCATTAAGCATTTAAATCATTCCTTTCTTCGGTCTGAAACGGATACCCACTCGGCTCGTATTAGGCTTTGAAACCACTCAAAACATATGCGTTTGCTGTGCGAGCCGACGGGCTTTTCAAGACACGCTCTACGGGGATTTTCAGTCCCCTGAACAATAGGCTGTGCGTGTCTTGCTTATCCTTCAAGGTGCGAATAAAAAATATTTGTGCTGTCTTTCGGCAGCGGAATACACGGCTCTATTATGTGGCTTTGCATATCAGAAATTTGCTGTGTGAGCCGTACTTATCCCGTAAAGCTATTTTTATTGCTGTTTGCACCTTAATAGGGTCAACGGAATGGATCTATGCAACAAGGCACGTCACTAAAAATTTTTCGTTAAATAATATGTAGGTGAAAAATCTGCTGTCTGTGCCTTTAACGAACAAGATCCGTCCTCCGAGGGAAAAGCACCGCACCAAATACTGCCGCCCGCATTTCAGCGTCAATTATGCGGCTTTTAGATTGAATCGGCTGCCCGAATTTATTCGGACGGCGGGGAATTTCCGCTCGGGATATTGAAATCATTCGTTTGCATTTTTAGTTTAAAACAGGTGCTTTTTGGGATTCGAACCCACCTTGAAAAAGGCTGCCAACTATTGCTGTACGCACCTGACACGGCTCTATTTTGACCGGCGGCGTTCATCGAGAACTAATACTGATTGACAGTATGGAGAGTTCAACTCCGCCTACGCCGTGGCTGTCGTATGCTGTCCGAGCCGTTATATTTTAGGCGTTACCCTTTGACAACGCCCACTGTAAAGAGCTTTTTAACGGGTTCGGTGAGGTCATGCTGATTTGCCATTACCTCGTCAATGTCCTTGTATGCGAAGCGTGATTCCTCCGCAACGTCGGATTTCTTATGCTTTCCAAGGACGACATTCAGCGATTTCAAATCGTTCATGACCTTATCCACCGCAAAATTCTGCACCGCAGCAGTTCTGGAAAATCTGCGTCCTGCGCCGTGAGAGGAGGACATAAAGCTGTCGGGGTTGCCCTTTCCTCTGACAATGTAGCTGTATGAGCCCATTGCCCCGGGGATAATGGACAGCTCGCCGTCCCTTGCGCTGATCGCACCCTTTCGATGCACCCAGACGTTCTCGTCAAAGTGATTTTCAAGGGCTGCATAGTTGTGGTGGCAGTTTATTTCGGAGGAATATTCGGGGACGATTCCCGTGTATTTCTCCACATATCTTGCGAAAATTTCCTTGACCTTAGCAAGCATTGCCGCACGGTTTTCGTAAGCAAAATCCATGGAAAGCTGCATCCAGTTAAGGTAGCGTCTGCCCTCATCTGAATCCGCAGGAAGGAAGGGGAGCCGCCATTCTGCGGGGATTGCACTGTGCCATCTCTCATTTAACTCCTTTGCGATGTTATTAAAATATTCGCAGACACGGTAGCCGAAATTTCTGCTGCCCGAGTGGAGCATAATGGTGCAAAGTCCGCTTTCGTCCTCCTGCAATTCTATGAAATGGTTGCCGCCGCCAAGCGTTCCTATCTGGAAATATCCGTCGGGAATGTTATCTGCGAGAACGGTGTCCATCTCATATTTGGAAAGCTCCTCCTTTGCCTGGTCAAGGACGTTTGAGGGCTGTGGGGTCTTGTAATGGTTGAAGCCTGTGGGGATATTTCTGAGAATGTCGCCCACAATCGCCTGAAGCAGAGTGCCGTTTCCCGTAACCGTTTCACGAAGAAGCGAAACGGGGACATTTGTCTGAACAAAGCCCATTCCGCAGCCGATATCAACGCCTACCGCATTGGGTATAACAGCATTTTTGCAGGCAATAACGCCGCCTATGGGCATTCCCTTTCCCGTGTGTGTATCGGGCATAAGAGCGACCCATTTGTGAATGAAGGGGAGCTGCGAAAGGTGTTTTGCCTGTTCAAGACAGCTGTCCTCTATCCCGTCCTTTTCTGTCCATATCTTAATTGGTTTTGAATTGTCATCGCTGTACACGAACATTTTTCTGACCGCCTTTCGTTTTAGTTTGTTTTGTGTTCCTTAGCGTGATTACATCATACACCCGTTTCGGGAAAAAATCATTTAAAAAAATCTGCGAACTGTAAAAACCATATTGCAATCTTATGAAATATCTGCTATTATAAATAGGAAGAAAAAAGCCCCGCAGACAAAAATCTACGGGACGGTTAAAGAATTATTTGCAGATAATATGCTTGAATTTTCCGCTTTTCGGGTTTACGGTCGGCTCTTTATCGGAGAGGATAATTTTCGCATTGACACCCTTTTCCGAGAAAAATTTTGTCAGAGCGGCAGCTGCTTCTTCAAATGCAGACTGTTTATCCTCGGAGATAATGCGAAGCTCCAAAGCGTCACCGCCGTTCATCACAAGCTGGAAACGCTTCATTCCGTGTATCTCCTTTAAAATGGCGTAAACGGACAGGGGAGCGATCTTCACGCCGTTTGAGAACCTGAGAATATCGTCCGTTCTGCCCTCAATTTCCAGCCATGGTCTGTCGTTTCCGCAGGGGCAGGGGGCGTTGTGGAGAATAACTCTGTCGGTTATTTCAAAGCGGATAATGGGGCAGATCTTGTTTGCGAGATTAGTCAACAGCAGCTTTGCGGACTGTGTTCCGAAGGGAACAGGCTTGTTGTTCTCGTCGACGGCTTCTATTATCACCCAATCGTCATTGATATGGAAATGCTTTTCGGGACATTCACAAGCCATTGTGCCGCCC
Organism: uncultured Ruminococcus sp.; assembly: GCA_945877315.1. Taxonomy (GTDB): domain Bacteria; phylum Bacillota; class Clostridia; order Oscillospirales; family Ruminococcaceae; genus UMGS1889. The sequence continues at coordinate 107,663 of CAMCRP010000001.1, forward strand.
TCCGTGCAGGAATAGTTTGTCTGAACGTGACAGTTGAACACCTCGGAAAGGTGCTTTCTAACGCCGTCGGACAGATATTCGCCGCTTGAAAAGCTTCTTGTTATGCCGATTGCGGAGGAAACGTTCATAGCGTTGTCGTCATACAGGACGATACAGGGGTTGCCCGTCCCGTTTGGTACTCACTATACTTGTATTTTTCGATGGTTTTGAGAGCAATCCCTTACCGCCGTCGTCGGTGCTGAAAATTCGATCGAATAAATGCTCGCTGTTTTCAGGGGGAGTTTGTGGGAACCCTTTTACCGCCTATCGGCGGTGTGAAAAATATTAAGGCGTGAACGCCTTAATATTTTTCACGAAGCACCGCACACGATTGATGCTTTTTCTTGCGTTTGATGTTTTCGTTAGTTTTCTGCTTTACTGTTATTTTTGTGTGCGGTGCTTTTGGGGGCTGTGTTTTTGTGCGTTTTACCGTTGCTAAGCTTTGACCGTTAGCGACTGGGAAGGGATTTCGCCTCTGCGGAGGCGACAAGGGACTCTGTCCCCTTGACCCCTGCCACCTTTTGAAAAGGTGGACGAAACTTTTATCTTTTTGCTTTGTGCATTAAACTCAACACTCAACACTTAACACTCAACACTAATTAGAAGGGTGGTTTTTTCTATGAGCGGATTTTCCGAGCTGATAAAAAGCTTCGATAAAACACGTGATTACGTTCGTGATTTCTTCATCTACGGCTTTAAGGTGCGAAACGAATTCGACCGAAAAAGCGCCCGTACCTATGACGACGAAAAACGCCGTGTGGAAAGCTGGCTGGGGGATTTTCTCCGCTATGACAGCAGCGAGAGAGGAAAGCAGCTTTCTATCTCCGTGGACAGCGGGCGTGTCCCCGAAAATCCGCTTTACAAGGCGTTTTATTCAAAAAGCTTTACCGACAACGACATTCGTCTGCACTTCCTTCTCATGGACATTCTCTCCGACGGTGAAGCCCTGACCGTCAAGGAGCTGACAAACCGTCTTGACGAGGATTACAATGCTTTTTTCGACGAGCAGACCGTCCGCAACAAGCTGAAAGAGTATGTTTCCGAAGGTATATTTATCTCGGAAAAGCGTGGAAAGACCGATTATTTTTCTCTGTCCCCCGACACATCGGACAGCTTTTTCGGTGAATATGACGGTCTTGACGATGCCGTAAAATTCTTCTCGGAAGCGTCCGAATTTGGTGTTGCGGGAAACAGTATGCTGAAAACGGCGGGGCTGTCAAACGACATTTTCCTTATGAAGCACAACTACATCGTTCACACTCTTGAGGACGAAATTCTGCTGAAAATTACGGAACTCATTGAGAAAAAGCATTACATAAACGCCGTAAATTTCGGCAAGCAGAACGCCGCTTCGGAAAATTACGGCGTACCGCTGAAAATCTACACTTCATCGCAGACGGGCAGGCGGTATCTGGTCATGTATCTGCCCATATACAAGCGTTTGAATTCGTTCCGCTTGGATTTTATCAAGTCTGTCCGTGACGGCGGGGAGTGTCCCGATTATGACAAATATGCGGAATTTCTCGCAAAAAATGAGGGAAAATGCTTTGGTGTGTCCTTCGGAAATCGTCAGGAATTTGGAAGCATGGAGGCTATGCGGATAACGTTTTCCGCAGACGAGGAACGGGAGAAATTCATCATTGACCGCTTGAATCGTGAGAAACGCTGCTGCACCGTTGAAAAAGTCGGCGACAATCTTTTTATGCTGACCGCCGAGGTGTTTGACGCAAACGAAATGATGCACTGGGTGAAAAGCTTTATCGGCAGAATTGTCCGCATTGAGGGCGGAAACGAGGAGATAATCAGCCGTTTTTACCGTGATATTTCCCGTATGCACCGTATTTACTGCAAGGAGGAGGAAACTGTATGAACATTTTCAGCGAGATATACGGCGCATATTTTCGTGCTGTGGAGCGGATTCTTTCCCTTGAAAAATTCGATAAATCGGAGATACGTGATGCCATAGAATGTGAAGCCTTCCGTGATTCCATGCTGTTTATCGAGCCGAAGCTTCTGCCAAAAAAAGACGGTTCCTCCGATTGGGGGCTTATTTTGCGGAATGATGACGGGAGCTTTTCTCCTGTGACACAAAACGAGCCACCGAAAATTGTTACCGAACTTCAAAAACGCTGGCTGAAATCAAAGCTGTCCGACCCGAGATTTGCGCTGTTCTTCGGGGATGAAACCTTAGAGCGTCTGACAAAGCGTCTGGAAAATGTGAAGCCGCTGTACGACCCCAATTGTTTCCGCTGCTTTGACGTTTATGCTGACGGTGACGACTATTCCGACGAAAAATACAGGAAAAATTTTCGGACGGTGCTTGTTGCGGTCAAAAAGCGTGAGATACTGAAAATCGACTTTGTTTCCGGCAAAAATGAGCCCATGTTCGGTCAGTATTTGCCCATAAAAATTGAATATTCCCGAAAAAATGACAAGTTTCGGGTATTCTGCTATCGTATGCGCTGCGGACATTTTACGGGGGTAACGGTGCTGAATATGGGCAGAATGATAAGCGTAAAATCTACGGGGATATGCTTTCCCGTTCCTTATGCTGATCTTGATGAAACAGACAGGCTGTTTAGGGAACGCCGCTGCAAGGAGCCTGTTTTGGTGGAGGTCAGCAGCGAGCGCAACGGCATTGAGCGGTTTATGATGGAGTTTGCAAGCTTTGAAAAGCAGACCGAGCTTGATATGTCGGCGGGGAAATGTATGGTTCGAATTTGGTACGACAGTCAGGACGAAACGGAGCTGCTGATACGCTTGCTGGGGTTTGGTCCCGTCCTCAGAATAATCGGTCCCGAGGATTTTCGAAAACAGGCGGCGGAGAGGGTGGAAAGGCAGTATAGGCTGTTGTTTTCTGAAAGCGATGAAAGCATTTGTCAAATGCAGAATATTTGATTTCCCATAAAACAAAACCGCCCCGCACTTATGTACGGGGCGGCATTATTTTGCAATTTTACAAAGAGAAAATTAGCAGTTCTCAGCGAAGTACTTGATAGTTCTAACCATCTGAGAAGTGTAGGAGTTCTCGTTGTCGTACCAGGAAACAACCTGTACCTGATAGGTATCATCGTCGATCTTGGAAACCATTGTCTGAGTAGCATCGAACAGAGAACCGTACTTCATACCGATGATATCGGAAGAAACGATCTGCTCCTCGTTGTAGCCGAAGGACTCGGTAGCAGCAGCCTTCATAGCAGCGTTGATGCCTTCCTTAGTGATGTCCTTGCCCTTAACAACAGC
>CAMCRP010000002.1 GCA_945877315.1 uncultured Ruminococcus sp.
GCAGCTCGATCCTGCGAAGCTGCCACTCCAGAAGGAACTCCTCAAGCAGATGATTATAAACAACAAAAGTTATACACAGGAGGTGGAATGATGAAAATCAAAAGAGCGTCATTATGTCAGGGCAAGGGGAGCCTTACCCACAAATTGCGGCTGTTTACGGCGAATAATGTCGATAAGACCCGAACAAAGGACAATATCGTGTTCGTGAACATACCCCAGCAGGAAATGTACGACAAGCTGTTCAGCGGTGCTGTCAGCGAGTATAACGCCAGACAGAAGCGGAATGACCGCAAAATAACGGTTAGCTACTATGAGCATCAGTTCGGCAGGGGGTATTCCCCGAATGTGGTCACGTCTGCGGATAAGCGCAATAGCTTTTACGAGGACGTTGTGAAGATCGGCGATATGAAGGACACGGGCGTTGGCACTGTCGATGCGGAAACGGCAAAGGCTGTGCTGACCGAGTATACTAATCTTTAATCAACATATAGACAAAAGCCAGAAAATATGATATACTAAAAAGGGTGATAGAAATGTCAAAAAAGTATATCATAAGTGAAGAAAATGCAGCAGAAATAAAAGAATATCGCAAAGGAGTAACAGAAAAATATCTTGATAGAAGATTACATGCAGTACAGCTTCTCGGAGAAGGAATGAATCCAAAGGACATAGCGGAAAAACTTGATGCAGACAAAAGACAAATAAGCAGATGGGCAGCGCAATTCTGTAACGGAGGAGGAATAAAAGGACTAGTCCCAAAGACAGGAGGAAGACTTCATGAAAATATGAGCTTTGAAGAAGAAGCAGCCCTTTTAGAACAGTTCAAAGCAAAAGCTGATAAAGGTCAGATTGTTGAAACAAGTGAAAGAAAAGAAGCATATGACAAGGCAGTGGGTCATAAATCAGGTTCCGGTCAGATATATTTTGTACTTCACCGTCATGGTTGGAGCAAAAAAATGCCAAGAAGCAAACATCCACAGAAAGCAAGTGATGAGGCGATAGAAGCCTCAAAAAAATTAACGCAGCAGTAGAAGAAGTTTTTCGTGATTTAAATCGTGAAATTCATGATGGAGTGCGCCTTATGTTTCAGGACGAAGCTGGTTTTGGCAGAATAAACAAGCCAAAGTATTGCTGGTGCGAAAAGGGTACAAGACCGTCTGTACCTTGCCATCATATAAGAGAATTCAGATATGCATATGGTGCAGTTGAACCACTTACAGGTGAAAGCTGTTTTGTTGTTATGTCATAGTGTACCTTGTCAACCTGAGCATTGGGGGACTCATCTATCTTTTCAAAGCCAGTGCCCATAAGCTCATAGTTTACAGTAGCCGTTTCTCCCGAACCACTGATCAAGCCGTAATAATCGGCGATCTTAAATCTCTTAACCGCCTTGGGTATAGATGTAATTGCCATAAAAGCAGTCTTCCTTTCAATAATTCATTTATATTCCGCCGCAGACTTCAATTTTCTTATGTTTGATCTCCACGGCAATGTAGGGGAAAAAGCAAAGCTTTGTTTCCCGTCCCGCAATTTCACAGCGACCCGAAACTACTCTGTTTGTCACTGCAAAAAATAAGTAAGCTCAATTGCTATCTGATAAACACCGCTAACGCAGCTGTCATCATAATAAAGCAGCCGTCCGTTCTGAGCCGAAACGGAATCGGCAGAAAGAGTATGCTCCCCGTCACCCTCAAGCTCGGGAAGCTCCTCCGCTCGGTTTTTGTCCCGCACCCAAAAAATGAGATTCTGACAGAATTGACAGTTTTCCAGACGCTGCACATCAAAATCGGTCGCATCACGGAAATAGAGAAAAAACTGTGCCGAACGCAGCTGAGAGCCGTCCACAAACTCAGTCACACAGCTGTCGGAAGCAAGCTCCAAGCCATAAGACCCGTCATTTTCCTCCGTAAGGTCAATGTGTATCTCAACCCCCAGCAGCTCGTCAAGCAGCGGAAATCCCGAAACCCATTTTTTCATAGCTTCAATAATTGTTATGATAATCACCTCTGCCGAATGATTTTCCTTGCCCCCTTGATAATATCGGGGAGATTTTCCTTTTTCATATCCTCAAACCATAGCTTTCCACGCTTGCCGCCTCTGTTCTTGCCCTCAATGCCGTTTCCGCCGTTTTCATAGTAGTTTTTGCGGGCATGAGAAGCATTGTAACGCACCAAGCCCGAACCAACTACCGTTCCCAGAATACCCGACTTTTTCAGCATACCCGTCCGAAACGGCACACGGGGATCGCAAAGCCTGAGAACTTCCGAATCCACAAATTTCTGCGCACGGGAAAAACGGCTGCTCATTTCACGCCCGAACCCTCTGTTAAAACGAAATTCCACAGTAACAGACCCATTTCCTCGCCGAACATGTGAAATACTCCCTCTCGGAGTCTGAATTTCAGCCATAACACACCCCCCTTTTTGAAATGTGAAAAGTGTAAGGTGAAAAGTGAAATTTAATTCCACTTTCCGCTTTTCACATTCCACATTAGCTTAAGCCTTGCATTTTATCTTCAAATGCCAAAGTCTGCGGGAACCGTAAAACAGCTCTTCACAGGAAACCACCGTGTAAGCGTCAAACCGTTTCCGAAGCTCGGGAGCGTTTTTCTGCGTAGCTTCAAAATTCACCGTCCCACGGCAAATATAGTCCTTTTTGGAAATAAACCAGCTTTTCCCGTAGCCGTCAAGGGATTCGGAAGGGATAAATACAACAGCCTCACTGCCGTCCGAAAGAACAGCAGCTGAGCTGTCCAGATTATCCGCATTCCTGAAATATACAGCGGGGATAACATACCTAGAAAACTCCCCGTTGGAATTAAGGTGAAAAATTGTGCAGGAAGCGTTAGTTATCATTTCACTGCCCCCTGTAAAGAAGCCCCGTCCCCGAAAGATAGACCTTGATAGTGTCCGAATACCTCCGCATTTCCGAACGTGACTTTGAAACGCACGTAGCATAGGAAACCTCGTATCCGTCCACCGATTCCGAGGAAATGCCGCCGCCGTTTTCGATAAACAGCATATCCTCACATAACGCACAGCAGCAACGCCGTATCTTTCTGCCGATCTTCGGGGAAACAACGAAAATATCGTCCGTTATCCTCCCAAAGGTAAAGCTGTCTATGAGAGCGGAAGCCTTTTCCGCATATCCCGCAAATTTCTCCTCGGAAACAGTTGCATTCAAAAATTCTTCCTTGTAAAACTCATAATCGGCATAAGCCATAAAGACACCCCTTTCGGCAGCCGCTTAACCTCTTGTGATAATACGAGCAATAGGAATAAGCTTGTGAGGAATGAATTTTGCAGAACCTTCGTTGGAATTTGCCAGCGTCCAGTTTGCACCGTTTTCAAGCTGACTGTCGGTAGGGGAAACACAACCGGAAGGCTTCTTGAAGGAAATGCCGTAAGGAGCATATATCTTTCTCTGACGGGAATACAGAGTAGTCTGACCGCCGTTCTTAGCCGCATCTCTGCTCATTTCATTGGGAACGGCAGCGCCGCAGTCGGTAAACTCAATAGCACCCTCACCCAGAACATAAGTGGTGTACTTTGTATAAGACTCTGAATCCGATACTTCCTCGGTAGGCATACCGTCATCAACAAGTATCATCTTGCCGTTTACGGAATAAAGGTCAAGCTCCCTCTGAACACCCTGCGGATCTGTGTATTTCAGATGCTCCACAAGATTGAGATTTTCAAGCCTTGTAGCCACCGTCGAGTGCATGATTGCAAGGGAGAACTTGGACTTTCTGTCGCCCAGAGCCTTCTGCAGAGCAGTGTTCAGCGTTGTCAGCCCGAACATAGGGGAATCGGTACCCGAAATGTCATAGGTGTGCTTTTCCACAAACTCCGTATTCGCAGCCCCCGTGTTCATAGAGAAAATGCCCTTAAGAACTGAAAGTATAAGCTGCTGATCAACGTCCTCCCAGTAATCGGCAACCTGTGCACCGATAACGTCCATGTAGTCCTTGCCCGTAATGTCTGCGGTGAAATCCCTCTCCGTCCACGCATTGGCACGACCGACCACCATTCTTGACTGTGTGTAGTTTCCGATGCCCGAGGAAGTAATGTCCGTGCCGCCATCATAGTTCTGAGCACTGCCGCCGATACGTCCCGCAATGACAGTAGTAGCATAGTTTCCGCCGTTCTGCTCCGAGAACATGGGAGCAATATCCTGCCTGCGGACAATAGCCTTAGAACGAAGCAGCTCCTTCTTCTTCACGCTTTCAAGGCTCTGAACGTACTTGGTGAAAATTTCGCCGTTAAAATTCTTTTCGTTAAAGATCTCTGCCATAATGCTTTATCCTCCTTAAATTTCTGCATTGGGGTTCTGTGCCTTGATCGCCATCATCTGGGAATAGGTCAGACCCTTGCCCTCTGCACCGACAAGCCCGGACGGATTCTGAGTAGACTTCATAAACTGCGGAACGGATTCGGACGCACCGAACATATACCCGTTTTCCTTAACAACAGCTTCAAGCTGTTCCTCCAGACCGTCAAGCTTGCCGTCTTTCAGGGAAACCTTGTCAAGGTCAAGCAAAGCCTTCGCCGCCTTAAGGTTTTTCGCCTGACGAGCAGTAAGAGCTGAATCAATGAGATAATTCTTCTCCAGACCGTCCCTGTCAGCTCTCAGAGCAGCAGTGTCATCGGCATATTTCTTTTTCAGCTCCTCAAGCTCCGCTGCGGATTTTGAAGCCGCCGCCTTAACGCTCTCCAGCTCCTCGGTAAGCTTGGCGGTACTTTCGGAAGCGGATTTCTCATACGCTGATTTAGCGAAATTCTCGCCCTCCTGACGTGCCGTCTTTTTCGCAGCGGTCAGCTCCTCGGTATGGGACTTGATGACCGCCTCTGCCTGTTCCTCGGTAAGACCGAGTGCAATAAGATCTTCCTTTTTCATGGGAAAAATATCTCCTTTCACTTAAAAAATGGTATAAAAAATGCACCTTCGGAAATAACCGAAAGCACAAATTTCACTGTTATAACACTCATAAAACAGCGTTTTAACGGTCATTCCTCACCGTTTCCGAGCCTGTTTTCAGCCGTGATAAAGCTAGCCGTTCCGATCATAGCCTGAGTGATCTCCAGCATTTCGTCCGACTCCACACACTCCTCGAATTTCTCCGAGAGCTTTTTCAGATGGTTGGACATTATTTCGTTTACTTCTTCATTTCTCATCATATCACCCCTTTCAAGGCAAAATTTATAAATAACTATAAGTACAGCAAGATTGGCTAGTCGGTAACCACAATTACAATTGCCGGACCATTGACGGATACTGTCATATCCTGATACGGTTCGGCAATTTCTGTTTTTATTCCGGCTCTTGTGCAAAGCTCATCAACAAGCTGCTTAGTTGAGATACTTTCCAAGCTATTCATATCATCACCCCTTTCAAGGCAAAATTTAAAGCACCTTGTTTTTGTGCAAGGTGCTTTATTTTTATTCTTTAACATCATCAACATCTACAATAAGTTTATGTCTGCCTGTACGTCTGAAATAATCCTTATCAAGTTCTCTGGCTTCAATTTTTAATTCTTCAGGTGTATCATTTCTTAATGTACAGTATCCATAATACTTCCCTTTTGGAATTTGCACCATATATGGGCGAAATTTATCAAATGCACATGTCATAAAATCACTCCAAGATTATTTTTACTATTCTTTGGGCAGTTATTCGAGGATTTGGTGATAAATATTCAGCAATACTCTCAGCTACCATTTCATTGTAATCATCATATCCATATACTGAAAGCAAATTAGCACGAAGCTTTTCATCAAGATCCTTTCCTTCCAAATAAATATCACATATTCTTTTAGCTTTATCACTCCATTTCGGATCATAAAGTCTGTGTTGATTAACAATGGCATGACCTATCTCATGCCTTATAACGTGATACCTATTGTCCGTAGACCACTTACCTTTACCAAAAAAATCTTTCGCTATCTGAGAAAAAAGCTTTAAAAAGTTAGGTTTATCTGCATATTTTATATTCAATTCAAATGTGTTATCACTATATTCGCCGTATTCATCAGAAGTCCTCAGCGGTCTAAAAACACCCACTCTTTCAATCGTATTGATAATACCAAACACTTTTACAGCAGCCTCATATTGTTGATTAAAGGCATTTCTGAAAGCTTGGCTGGTATCATCGCTGAACGAATACCTTACTCTTGACATTATACTCGGATTTGAACTGTTGTCAAGTGTTTTTTTACCATTTTCGTAATCGGAGGATTGACCGCTGCCGTTACTTCGGAATGTGTCATTAGTTTCACCTGAGATTTTATGTAATCCGGATTGATACTTTCTCTCAGCCCAAACCGCCTTCCCCGAAACACTCCTGCCAAACCCGTCCACCCGAACACGGGAGTTATCGGGCAGCAGTCCCGAAGCCCTCAAATGCTCCGCCAGCTTAGCCTCACGCCGCTTCAAAACAACGGCTTTCCGCTGAAACTCACGGTCAAGCTTCTGTTTAAGAGCATCATCGTCCGAAGCCGCCGAACGTGAAGCGTCCAGAGCCGCCAGCTCACGTTTTGACTGACGAATAGCACGCTCATACGCCCTCTGCTTCTGAGTGTCACGGTAAACCTTGTCATTTTCCTCTTTTGTGAAAGGCACACCCACAGGCTTTGAAAGCCCCTCGAAATAAGGATAAAAATTATGACGGCAGTTCCACCCGCAAAGCCCGTCCCCCGTGCCGTAGCCCGTAGAGGAACGAAACTCGGGATATTTCGGGTGAGTGCCCGAAAGGGAAAATATCCGCCCCTGCCATACCTGATGGGTAGGACGTGCACCCAAATGTGCCGTGACCTCCACCAGATCGCACCCCATATCGGAAGCAAGACCAAGCTGAACATTAGCCGCCGCCTGACCTATGCCCGTAAGCACCGCACGGCGAACAGCAACGTCAACCTTGTCTTTTCTGCCGCTTGCATAGTTCACAACCGTAAGTCCCGAGCTTCCCAAACGCTTCACAGCCGAGAAAACAGCCTCGTCCATTGTAAACGCCCCGGAAGTAACCTTCATAAACGCAAGATCAAGCTCATCGGAAAGCAAACTGTTCGCCGAAGCAGCCGTTGAAGAGCACAAATTCCGCATAAGCCCGTTGGTGTTCTGCAGCCCCGCTTTAAGAGCATTTGAAAAGGCAATAGACCCGAAATATGAGTTAAGCACACCGTTTTTATCCTCGGAAAGATACCCCTCACTAATAGCAGATCGGTATATCTTTTCATCATTTTTCAGCGTTTCCTTCAAAGCCGCCGTGTATAACTTCCGTATCTCCTTTTCCGACTTTCCCGTAAGCCGTGCCAGCTTTGCCGTTATCTGCTTAGAGGATAAGCGGAGCTGTTCCGCCTTATACAATCGCCATTCCGCTGTCGGAGTAAGGAAATTTGCCTTTGAGATACGTTTTGCCACATCTTCAATGATCTCATTCTCTAACCTGCTGTAAAGCTGTATATATCTGCAGAATGGCTGTTAATGGTGAGATTAGATATTACGAACTCAAAGAGCTTGTAACTTTGAAAAGAGCGTTTCTCTCCATCGGCAGCAACCTCAATCAAATTGCAAAGGTGGCAAATGAGTCAGGTTCTGTTACACAGAAAGACATCAAGGATATGCAGGAGGAATTCAAATATTTCCGGGCAGCTATGCAGAATTATTTGTTTGATATTTCGCCGACGTTTATTTCGTAATGTAAAAATCAAAATATAAAAAAATCACACAGTACCCGTGATGATGGATACTGTGTGATTTGATGTTTAGTAAATTGATAACTGTCAGGTCATGCTCCGAATTTTTCTTCTTTTGCGTTCCATTTTATCGTCATAGAGCTTTCCGTCAGCCTTGTCAACAGCCTCTGTAAAATCATATAGATTTTCGCAGCTGCACTCACAGAAACCCATTGACATATCTATGGGATAGGGCTTATTGGCGGTTCGGTTTAATTCGGATATGTAATCCTGTTTTTTGCAAATGATGCTGTCAATGCCCTCGCAATCTTCCCTGAGAATAAATGCAGCATATTCATCTCCGCCCATTCGTCCCACAATGCCCTTTTCACCAAATACATTTTTCAGACAAAGTGCAAGATTTTTTATGGCAAAATCACCTTCCGAATGGCCGTAACCGTCATTGACAAGCTTGAGATTATCCATATCCGCATAGCAAACGATAATATCCTTTCCCTTGTTATTTTCGATGAAGGATTCTGCCGCCTTGTAAAATCCCCGTCTGTTGTAAATGCCCGTCAGTTCATCAATTTCCGAAAGATTTTCAAGAGCAGTATTTTTAATGTGAAGCTTTTCATTTATTCTGTCCTGCTCGGAAATAAGCCGTATCAGCTTCACCGCCGCACTTACCTGATATACCACAAGCTCAAGATCGGCAAAGAATTTGTCGCTGTCCGGCTCGCAAAGCAGCAGACCGTATTGATACTCTCGTGAATAAAGGTCGGCAATTATAAAGGTATGGCGTTCGTCCTCGGAAATGTATTTGTTCCGATACATATATTCTGCCGAAACGCTGCGCTCCTCTGAGGGCAGCATATAAAAATCCTTATCCTTCTGATAGGACATAAAGCACCATTTTTCATCTGAGGGAAATTTGCCCTTGTTGCGGTATTCCACAGGCTCTTCAAACAGGAAAAGATAGCTTGATTTTATATCAAGACAGAAAAACTTGTTCATCATCTGAGCATAGCTCATTGCCATATTTTCATCAAACATCAGCGTATCTCGTGTAAACAGATTTGACAGATGAGTGTGGTCGTGATTTTCATTGCCAAGCTTATTGAAATCACTTATCATTCCGTTTGCCAGCTTTATAACGGTGTATTTGAAAATGGTGTTGACAATATCGGCATTTTCGGCGGGTGCGTTATTAATAAGCCACTTGTGACAGCCGTCAACAGTTTCAATTATTCTGGGGACAAGATCCATTTCGTATTCATCTTGTGCGAGAAATTTTTCTAAGCAGTCGGAAAAATAATTAAAGTCAGCTGATGATGCCCTATTATTTATCACTCTTTCCCGAAGCTCCGTTATCATTTTCAAGCAAAAGGCTTTGAGAACTTTATCTTTCTCGGCGGGAACATTGCTTTGATAAATATAGTTTATCATTTTTTCAGAAATAGCAGTATTATCTCCGCTAAATACGTTTTCAATTCTGCTCAGGAAAAGACTTTCCGCCGAACATGACGCACGAGGAATAAACTCCGTTTTGCAGTAATTATCCGTGTCATCATTGCCCCGAAGCTTGTTTATTACCTTTTCCACAGCCCGATAACCCATTGCATATGCGTCCGCCCTTACTGAAGCCAGCGGAGGGTCAAGCTTTGCGGCAAAGGGGCTGTCATCAAAGCCCACAAGCATAATATCTCTGCCGATAATTTTGCCCCTTCTGCGTAGAATATCGTAAAACACGGCAGCAATGTCATCATTTACGCACAATATAGCATCGCATTCGGGGTTGTTGTCAAGCAGCATTTCCGCTTCCCGGGTACAGAATTTTGATATATCGCTTTCTATGACCATATTGTCATGAAATTCAATGTCGTTTGCAGCAAGGGCGGCTTTATATGCTTCAAAGCGTTCTCTGCATTCAAGATTGACAAGCTTTCCTATCATCATGCAAATATGCTTTCTGTTCTGCTTTTTTACGAGGTAATCAACTGCCTGTGTGATTCCGACTGAATTATCGTAAATCAGATAATCATACCCGTCTATCTTTGATGCAACATTGAGCAGGGGAGTGCCGCTGAGATAGTCAAGCACCTCTTTTTTTCGCACATCATCGCTTATGTATGCAATTGTTCCCGTGCAGACTATCAGATAATCAAGTTTTGCCTTGGCAGCATAGTCCATAAGAATATTGTATTGATATTCAAATTTCATATCAAGAGAAGTGTTGTCGTAATCAACATCGAGATATTTCATGGGAAAGATAAACAGATTTGCATCAAGAGCTTCTGCTGCTGCAATAGCTCCTTTGGAAACTCTGTTGCTGAAGGAATCTATTATGTTTGCTACTAAAATGCCGATATTATAGCGTTTTATCATACTATCACCTTTCGGAGGTTATTATTCCGCATATATCTAAGAAAATACTGATTAATGGGTGTTCCCCCGCCGAAGGCGGGGGAACACCCACCCTGATACGTCACTTAGGCAACAAGAAAAATTGAATTGTTGATTTAATCAGTAATTTCCTAATACTAAACACCCATTAATCACGGGAATCTCTCGGCGTAAAAACCCATAAACGAAACGGTTTTTAACAGTTTTAAGCTTCTTTACGCCGATTTCTTCTCCGTGATTTAAATGGTGTTTAATATAAAGTATTATCCCAATAAGAAGTATCGCACGTTTAATCATATTTTGATTATAACATATTTCCGAAATAATTTCAACTGTTTTTAGCAGGGAATATGCCATTATTTATAGTTAAGCGAGGCAACGGAATCCTTAAATACTATCCTGCCCTTAACCTGTATCATTCCGATATGCTCGGAGGGGGTTTTGATTTTTGAAAGAAGTGCCTCTACTGCTATGGCGGACATTTTTTCGGTGTTTATCTCAAATGTGGTTATGTTCGGGACGGTTATGCTGCTGTAAACGGAATTGTCAAAGCCCGTTACTGATATATCATCGGGGACACGATATCCCTTTTCCGCAAGCAGGGTAATGAGTCTGCCGGCGATCTCGTCGCAGTTGCAGACAAAGGCGGTGGGCATTACCACAGGCAGTTCAAGAGGGATAAATTCACCTGTTTCGGCATCTCTGTCGCTTATGATATAATAATCCGAAAGACGGATATTATGCTCGATAAGGGACTTTGCATAGCCCAAATATCTGTCCTGGATACTGCTGGTTGCGTGGATATTTCCCACAAAGGCAATATCATGGTGCCCGTTATTAATAAGATAATTAGTAAGTTCATAGGACGCATAGAAGCTGTCACCGACTACACAGCTTTCCGAGGTGAGCTGATTGTAGAAATCCAGAAAAACTACGGGTATCTTAGTGCCGAGAACAGCATTTATATATTTGTCCGATATCTGACCGAGAATAATTATCCCATCAACACGCTGATGAAAGAATATATCGGGCAGCAGAGCCTTTTCCTCATTGCCCGAGGTAAGGGTATGGAAAAAAGCATAGTGCTTTTTCTGCTGGAGTGCCGTGGATATTCCTCTCATAAATTTAAAGTAAAACGAGTTTTCCGACATATAACGCTCAGCAACGATAATGCCGATATTACCGCTGAGCGTCTTTTTCTTTTTTGCCTCGGAGCCGTATTTATAGCCCATGGTTTCGGCTGTTCTGAGTATTCTTTGCCTAAGCTCATCACTTACTCCGCTTTGTCCCGTGAAAGCCTTTGAAACGGATACAACACTTATCCCAAGCTTTGCGGCTATGTCACGCATGGTCACATTTTTTGCCAAGTCATACGCCCCCAATTTGATTGCAAGATACATTTTATAGACTTATTTTAACATATATAGCCTGACTAATCAAGTGCTTTTTTTAGCTTAAATAAATTCATTTATTTAAGCTAAATTTTTAGTGTATTTTGCGATTTGTTAGCTAGTTTTCAGATTAATTTAGTTTAAAAATCTTAATATTATGTAATTATAGTATTTCCGATATATTAATAAAAATACGAAAACGTTTCCCTAAATTATAAGATATTCCAGTTTCGGAAGCGCAAATCTAATTATTATAGTTATTATGCACATAATATACTGCAAATATTTGATGAAAATCCCGAAAATATCATCAAAATTATTTTTCTTTGTGAAAACCTTACAAAGCTAACAAAAATATGCTGTCTGAAATGCCGCTATTTGCATTTTTGCTTGACTTTGAGCGGATTTTATCTATAATGAAATCAACGCAATAAACCACAAGCGAAACCAAAACGCAAAGCTAAATTTTGATTTAACGGAGGTAATTCACAATGAACACAAAATTTAAAAGAATCGCAGCTATGTGTACAGCAATGGTAATGACAGGTGCAGTACTCACCGCTTGCGGAAGCTCTTCCAAGGATGACGGCGCAGATACTACCACAGCTGCCGCAGGCGAAACCACCGCAGCTGCAAACGGCGATGAAACCACAGCTGCCCCCGCAGGTGACTCCGATACAGGTCTGAGCGGAACTATCAAGGTCCTTCACCACCGTACCGACAGAGATCAGGACGGCACCATGGCAAAGCTCACCGAAGGCTTTAATGCTCTTTATCCCAATGTAAAGGTTGAGTATCAGTCCTTCACAAACTATGCTGATGATATAGCTACCATGATGCAGTCTGATAACTACGGTGATGTTATCATGACTCCTCAGGCTCTCAAGCAGGCTGATCTTCCTAACTTTTTCGCTTCCTTCGGCACTTATGACGACCTTTCTCAGCAGTACTACTGGCTGGAAAATTACAGCGTTGACGGTCAGGTATATGCACTTCCCACAGGCGGTACAGCATCGGGCGTTCTTTATAACAAGAGAGTATGGGCTGACGCAGGGATCACTGCTCTCCCCACAACTACGGAAGAATTTATTGCCTGCCTCAAGCAGATAAAGGAAAACACATCTGCTATTCCTTATTACACAAACTACAATGCAGGCTGGTGCATTACTCAGTGGCAGTCCCTTGTAGTAGGTGCTTCGGGCGATCCCGATTACAACACCAAGCTGCTCACTGAAAAGACAGACCTCTTCTCTAAGGGCAGCCCCTATGACGCTGTTTACGGCACACTGTTTGACATTTACGCAGACCCCTCTCTCCACGAGGAGGATCCCATGACGACCGACTGGGAAGGCTGTAAGCCCGCATTTGCACAGGGCAAGATAGCAACAATGGTTCTCGGCTCATGGGCTATCAGCCAGTTCCAGGAGGCTGCTGTTCAGGTTGGCGCAGATCCTGCAGATGTTGGATATATGCCCTTCCCCAACAGCATTGACGGAAAGATCTACTCCGTTTCCTCCAACGACTATATGATGAGCGTAAACAAGAATTCCGCAAACCTTGATGCAGCTATGGCATATGCAAAATGGTTCTGCACAGACTCCGGTTTTGCTCAGAATGAAGGCGAGATCTCAGGTCTGAAGGGTGCTCCCATGCCTGATACACTTTCTTCCTTCGATGAGCTGGGCGTTGAGCTTTTCGTTGAAAATCCCTGTCCCGCAGAGCTTACAGGAAAGTTTGACGAGATCGCAAAGGCTTCCGAGGTTGATCCTTGGGGCGACGCTTCCACAAACTATAAGTTCAGAATGGCTGAGGCTGCATTTAAAGGCGAGGGCAGAGAAGCATATGACAAGATCGCTGCCGATGTTAATGCTGCATGGGCTGCTTCCAGAGATGAAATTCTCGGCTAATTAAAATAAAACGTTTTTCTTAATAATTTTTTCCACCTTAACTGTGTTTTTCTGCGGTGTTTTCATACGCCGCAGAATGATACGGTCCTAATGCAAACCAACCTCCAAATCTTCCTATCACATTACACTAAACGCTGTTCGGTTCACGGAGAATTTTCCGTGACCGACAGAGCTTAGGAAGTATTAACAATGAAAATAACCCGAAAACGAGGGATCAGCTTTGACTAAAAAAAATATTACAGCCGAACGGCTAGCTTCAAGGAATAAGCTGTCAAAGGCATATATGGAAAAGATGATAACGGTTTGCCTTTTCCTGCTTATTCCCACACTGCTGCTTGTAATATTCACCTACATTCCCGCTGCCGAAATGGTAAAGTTCAGCTTTGAGGAAAGAGATCAGTTCGGTCAGAATGTTAAGTTTGTGGGGCTTGAAAATTACAAGACGGTATTTACCACCCCCGAGTATTTTGCCGCTTTCAAAAACAGCATCTATTACCTTTGCGGCTCCTTTATCCAGCTGGGACTTGCTCTGTTTATTGCAACTATCCTTTGCTCAAAGATAAGATTTGCTAATTTCTTTAAGGGAGTAGCTTTCTTCCCCTATATGATAAATACCGTTGCGGTTGCACTTATCTTCCGCAGATTTTTCCAGAAGGGCGACGGCATAACCAATACCGACGGTACTCTTAACTCCATAATAACCCTTTTTGGCGGCGATCCTGTAAAATTCCTCTCTACCGAGGGCTTAGTCAACATCTGCCTTGTGTTCGTTTCCATATGGAGATATATCGGATTTGATATTGTAATGTTTATCGGTGCGATACAGTCTATTTCTCCCGACATTTACGAAGCCGCCGATTTAGACGGTGCAAACCGTTTTCAGGTATTCAGGTATATCATAGCCCCCGGTATCAGACCTATTATTTTATTGCAGATGATACTTGCGGTGAAGGGTGCTATCAGCGTTTACGAAATTCCCTTTATTGTCACAGGCGGACGCTTCGGTTCAAGCACGTTCGTTATCCAGACTACGGAAACGGCATTTAAGTTCCAGAAGGTCGGGCTAGCCTCGGCAATGGCTGTGGTGCTGTTCCTTATAATTGTCGTTGTGACGGTAATACAAAAGCTGGTTCTCAAGGAGGATAAATAGAATGGCTGAACAAGTTATCAAAAAGCAGCAAAAAAACTTTCTGCCCACTTTTCTTGCCTTCCTTAAATATTCCGTTCTTGTGATATCCTGCCTTGTGGTCTTTATTCCCCTTGTGGTCGTATTTTTAGGCTCATTCAAAAGCAATACTGAGTTCCTTTCCTCAAATGTTTTTGCACTTCCCACTGAATTTGAATGGTCAAACTACAAGACCGCCTTTATTGACGGAAAGGTTCTTCTGGGACTGAAAAACACAGCGATACTTATCGTTGTATCCTGCACGGGAACAATACTCGTAGGTACAATGACAGCCTATGTTCTCCAGCGTTTCAATACCGTTATGGGAAAGGTTTTAAAGGCAGCCTTCCTTCTTGCCACACTTTTCCCCGCAATTTCAATGCAGGTAACGGTTTACCGCATAATGAACGGCTTCCACCTTGTGGGAACAATGGCAGCTCCCATAATACTTTACATTGGTACGGATATTGTTTCCATCTACATATTTATGCAGTTTCTGGACAACATCTCCTACTCTCTCGACGAAAGTGCAATTATTGACGGAGCAAATTATTTCACGGTTTTCTTCAAGATAATCCTTCCGCTGCTTCGTCCCGCTATTGCAACAGTTCTTATCATTAAGGTCATAGGCATTTACAACGATTTCTACACACCGCAGCTTTATATGCCCAGTGAAGAGCTTTCTGTGGTTTCCACATCGCTCTACCGCTTTATGGGTCCTTACGGAGCAAAGTGGGAGATCATCTTTGCGGGCATCGTTATTTGTATTATTCCCGCACTTGTTATCTTCCTTGCACTCCAAAAGCAGATATATGCAGGCCTTGTAAACGGCTCTGTAAAAGAATAAACGATATTATCAAAAAACAGCATCAAGGCGGTGAAATAATGAAGCCTTGGTGCTGTTTGCAGTACAAGAATGATATCTCGAAAAGGAGGGTGTAATACTAATTTCTAATCAAAGTATAGACAAAAAATCCGCACAAAACCCATATACGCAAGCTTTTGCACGGATTTTTTGTCAACTTTATGATAGGAAATTAGTATAACGAAATGAGAAACAAATCTATTAAGAAACACATTATAGCAGTTTCTTTGATGATAGTTCTGATACCGATTCTGATAATAGGAATATTCAGTTGTTTATCAAATCAGTATTCCGCCACTACCCTTGCTGCAAGATCCATTGAACAAGCTGCATATCTTGCGGCTCAGCGTGTGCAGTGGGAATTGGACAGCTACATTATTCTTACAAAGGAAACAGGCAGCAATGCTGAGCTTGCTAATGCAAATACCTCTGAAAAGCGCAGACAGGATATAGTCAATCTGAAGGTTTTTCAGTACGGAATGGAAAGTGGCGTTGCTATTAACAATGACGGAATGGGTACTAACGGAGTTGATTACAGCGAAAGTGATTTTTTTAAGAACGCTATGAATGGAAATACTACTGTTACCGAGCCGATACTTGATAGTTCTTCAGGCAAAATGTCTGTTATTATTGCAGCTCCCATCTGGGATAAGGGCATTGCGGGCAAGAAAGCTGTTGGCTGTGTTTTCTTCGTTACAAAAGAGGATTTCCTCAACGATATAGTTCGAGATCTTTCAGTCAGCGAAAACAGCACTGCATATGTTCTCGGTAAGACAGGTACGGTCATAGCCGATATTGACAATGAAGTTGTTGCAGCTAAGCAGAATTATATTGATAAAGCTGATGAATATCCTAATTATTCGGAACTTATTGCCGCACACAGAAAAATGATATCCGGAGAACAGGGTGCTGAAACAATAAAGCTTAACGGCAGATCAACTATTATAGGATATGCTCCCATCAGCGAAACTGACGGTTGGTCTATCGGCGTATGTGCTCCTTCTTCCGACTTTTTATCTGTAACGTCTATCTGTATTATTATTACGATTATTCTTGTCATTATATCGGCAATAATTTCCGTATTTAATTCTGCAAAAATGGGTAAAGATGTTGGCGATCCTATTGCTCTGTGTACTGAAAGACTAAAGCTTCTTTCAGAAGGTGACCTTTCAAGCACCATTCCCGAAATAAAGACAGAAGATGAAACAAGGATCCTTGCGGACGCTACAGAGTGCCTGGTAAATGATATGAACAGCATTATCGGTGACATCGGAAGAATGCTAAGCTCTATGGCAAGCGGTGATTTCAATGTATGCTCCTCCTGTGAAGATGGAGTTTATAAGGGAGATTTTTCCATTCTTATCGAGTCTGTTAATGAAATAAACAAAAAGCTAAGCAACACAATTTCACAGATTAACATATCTGCCGATCAGGTGTCAAATGGTTCAGAACAGGTTTCGGGCGGTGCTCAAAGCCTTTCTTACGGAGCTATGAAACAAGCTTCCTCTATTGAACAGCTTTCCTCTACCATACACACAATTTCCGACAAGGCAGCAGATACCGCCGAGCACTGCATTACCGGAAAACGTATTACCGAAGAATCTGCAGAATATATAGATGAAGCTGCTCAGTATATGTGCAAGCTTACTGAAGCTATGCAGGACATATCCGATACCTCGGGAGAGATCGGCAGGATCATAAAGTCTATTGAAGAAATTGCATTCCAGACAAATATTCTGGCACTCAATGCTGCTGTCGAGGCTGCCAGAGCAGGATCATCAGGCAAGGGATTTGCAGTTGTAGCAGATGAGGTAAGGAACCTTGCGTCCAAAACGGCTGATGCAGCTCAGGAAACAGCAGTTCTCATAGAGCGTTCTATTGATGCGGTTAAAAACGGTACGGGTATTACAGCGCAGACTGCAAGAGCGGTTTCTGATGTGGAAAGCCGATTTAATGAGGTAAGGAGCATCGTTGCTGAGATAGCAGAGGCAAGCACTGTTCAGACTCATATGATTTCTCAAGTTACTCAGGGTATAGAACAGATCGCCGATGTTATTCAGACAAATTCTGCAACAGCCGAGGAAAGTGCAGCCGCTTCCAAGGAGCTTTCCAATCAGGCTCTTATTCTGAAAAAAATGGTAGGCGGATTTAAACTAAGATAAAAAAGAGTACGATTTTGGTAAGTGATCCGTGAGATTCACGTGATTAATGGGCGTATATTATAAGCAGCTAAGTTTTTGCATCTCTTAAGCGGACAAACAGCGGAAAAAAATAATATACTCCTGAAATTAAGACCGACCGGACTTTTGAAAATCCGGTCGGTCAATTTTTCTTGTAAAGCAAATTTCATCTGTTTGTGTCAGATAACATTATACTCCTTCAGCAGCTTCTCAATATCCGTTCCTTCGATTTTTTTCAGAACAGCCTTGAATGCAATCCTTTCAAGAAGTGTGGGGTTCATTTCGGTTATCTTTTTGCCGTCACGAAGCTGAACTGCAGCGTTAAGCAGATCGCGGACATCGTATACGCTGCCCCATACCTCGGGAACGCCACGGTCAATGTCAAGCAGAGTATATACCGCCTCCATACCTGTTCGCATAGAATACTCAGTGGTGAAAATGGTGTCGCGCTTTGTTTCGGCAAACTGACCAAGAAACGCAAAGTTTACTGCTTTCTTGGGTACAACATCAGGACGATCGCCTGCGGCACGGGGCATAAAGAATGCGGTGATATACGGCATCATGCAGGGTACCGTATTTGCGCTGTGCTCTGCAAGCACCTCAATCTCATTTTCCGGCACACCAATATGATAGAGCCATTCCATGCATATCTCCTTACCCGTACATTCGCGCATGGGCTTCTTTACAAAGTTGCCCGGCTTGTCGCTGAAAAGACCGTATATCCAGCCAACAAGCTGTCCCTTGGGCTGTGTGCGGAACTGTGGCTGACGGTTAAATGTCCAGCTGAGGAGCCAGTTGGAGTCCTTAACGGTAACTATTCCGCCTGTTACTACCTTGCCGGAGAACGGGTCGCGCTGACAGATATTCTTGATATATGGTACTATTTTATCGTCCAGCGTTGTTACGGTGGCGCTCATCCAGTTGCTCTGTTCGGGATCGGAGCAGAACTTGTCGGGGTGACCGAACGAGGGATCCTGTGCGGCTATCTTACGCCACATATCCCAGCCGCCGCCCGGCTTGATTTCGGTGTTGAAATCAGCGGGAGTATTCTGGGAGCCGAGAGAAGAATTTTCAACGCAACCTCCGTTGGTGATAAATACAAGGTCATTTTCGGTAAGGTCTACGGAATCCTCCTTGCCGTCATGAAGCAGGATTATCTTTTTTGCCTGCTTTTTCTCGGGAGTAATATCAAACTCAACATTTACAACTTTGGTATTATAATGGAACTGCACTCCGAAGCCTTCCAGATATTTTATCATGGGGAGTATCATAGATTCATACTGATTGTACCTTGTAAATCTAAGCGCCTTGAAATCGGGCAGACCGCCTATATGATGAATATAACGCTTGATATACAGCTTCATTTCAAGTGCGCTGTGCCAGTTTTCAAAGGCGAACATTGTGCGCCAGTAGAGCCAAAAGTTTGAATTCAGCACTTCATCATCAAAAAAGTCTGTGATTTTCTTGTCGTAAAGCTGTTCATCGGGCGTGAAGAACAGTTTCATTATCTCCATGGCGCCCTTGTCGGAAAGACCGAACTTTCCGTCTGTGTGGGCGTCCTTACCGCATTTTTCGGTGGCACGCATTAGGGAGTAGTTGGGGTCGTGCTTGTTGAGCCAGTAGTATTCGTCCAGCACGCTTACACCCTCTGTTTCAATGGACGGTATCGAACGGAACAGATCCCACATTACCTCAAAATGATTATCCATTTCACGTCCGCCGCGCATTACATATCCCAGACCGGGATATTCATATCCATCGCAGGCACCGCCGGGAATAGGATCCTTCTCGAAGATATGAACGTGCTCGCCCTTCATCTGACCGTCCCTTACAAGATAGCACGCAGCAGTAAGGGCAGCCAGTCCCGTACCGATGATGTATGCCGATTTCCTGTCAACGCCTTCCGGCTTTTCGGGTCTTGCAAATGCTTCGTAATTTCCGCTTGAATAATACATAATAACAGCCTCCTTAAAGCTTTGTTGTTTTGGTTTACAGCTATATTATAAAGCGGAAAAACTGATTTTACAATAAATAAAACTGCCCTCGTGATAAAAGCTTTATCACGGGGGCGAAGCTGTATATTTTTTTATCATTCGGAGTGATTTGATGTAACGGGTCTGTCGGTGCGGCAGTTTTCCAGTGTACGGGTAATATCGCCGTGAATAAGGTTGCTTATTCTGTCGACTATCTGCTTCGGGTCAGCTTTCATATCGTTTTTTATCCACTCAAGCATTATGCCGACGAATGCAAACTTGTAAAAATCAGCGATGAACTTCTTGTCGTCCTCGCTGACCGACATATTGGCGGAGCGCTCGTTCACAACGCCGATGAGCAGATCGTATGTGACCCTATAAAGATAGATTTCTACCTGCTCACGGCTTACTGAGCGGTACACGTTCATAATAAACGGCTTGTTTTCCAGCACGGCATAAAAAATATTCAGAAAACCCTGCTGCCATGTATTGTAGGTCTTTTTGCCCTCCAGAGCCTTTGCAGCGTCCTCCTCACAGGTCCATTCCACAAGGTCGTAAATATCCTTGAAATGATAGTAAAAGGTCATGCGGTTGATGCCGCAGTCCTCGGCAATATCGTTTATGGTTATCTTATTCAGCGGCTTTTTCAGCAGCATATTTTTCAGTGATGCCGCCAATGCACGTTTTGTTATCTGTGACATTATTTTCCTCCGATGATAGTATTTATATTTATATTTTATCATATAAACATTATTTTTGCAATAAAAATTATAATAAGGCGGTTGAATTTTATTTTGTGTTATGCTACAATAATAGAAAATATTTTATCGGAGGGACTTTTTTTGCCGAATTTTACCCGTGACGCTATTATCAGATCCTTTCTTGGTCTGCTCAATGAAAAGCCTGTAAATCATATTACCGTAAAGGATATTGTTGAGGACTGCGGAATCAACCGCAACTCCTTTTATTATCATTTTCAGGATCTGCCTGCACTTATAGAGGCGGTACTTCAAGCCGAGGCAGACAGGATAATCAGCGAAAACGCAAGCCTCGATTCCTTTGAGGATTGTCTTTTGGCTGCTGTAAGCCTTGCACAGAATAATAGAAATGCGGTTCTTCATCTTTATCAGGCGGATCGTGGTCTGTACGGTCAGCATCTTGACCGTATCGCAGAGTATGCCGTGGAAAAATACATAACCGCCGCTTTAAATGACATTGTTATACCCGAGGAGGACAGAAAGATAATCGTTCATTATTACAAGTGCCTTTTGGTGGGAATGGTGCTGGACTGGATGAATTCGGGTATGCAGTATGATATTCGCAGCAGAGTTGCAAGAGTCTGCGAGCTTTTTGAAGGCAGTATGCAGCAGGCTGTAAACCGTGCGGCGGAAAAATTCAGACAAAAGCCCTCCAATGCCTAAAATTTATACATTTTTATCCCTGTGACTGTAATTCGGTCACGGGGATTTTTTTGTCTGTTTATTTTTTTGTTTGTGTGTGCTAAACTTTAGCTGTAAGATAAAACACGAAAGGAAGTGGTAAAGACGAAAAAAGGAAATTCGGTACTTACGGTGAAAATAGGTTATATAACGGTGTCGGCACTTACAGTTCTGCTGGGAATATTTCTGATAATACGCCCGGAAATATCGCTGAATGTTATCTGCCGCATCTTGGGTGCGGTAATGATGGCATGCGGTGCGGTAAAGCTGGCGGGATATTTCTCAAAGGACCTGTACCGTCTGGCATTTGAGCATGACCTTATTTTCGGTACGCTTTTGTGTGTTATCGGCATAGCGGCGCTTGTGCGTCCCGTAAAGGTAATATCGTCAATGCACATTGTGGCGGGTATCATTATACTTGAGGAGGGTATCTTCAAGATGAGAACAGCCGTTGACGCAAAGCGATTCGGACTTAACAAATGGCACATTATTACCGTGCTTGCTGTGCTGACTATTTCGGCAGGCATATTACTTCTGTTGCACCCCTTTGAGGCGGCGCAGACAATGACGGTCATTTTGGGTGCGGCAATGACAGCCGACGGGATACTGAATTTGTGCGTGGCGGTGTATGCCATAAAGGTCACCAAAAATCAGTTTATTGAAGCTGAATATCATATTGAAGAAAGGAACGATGAATAATGAAATTTTCTGAAGCCGTTGTCAAGCGGCGCATACTTATCCTTATAATTGCGGCGGTGCTTATGATACCGTCGGTGCTGGGAATTGCGGCAACAAGGATAAATTACGATATGCTGAATTATCTCCCCGAAGATATGGACACTGTAAAGGGACAGAACCTGCTTACCGAGGAATTCGGCAAGGGTGCATTTTCCTTTATTGTGGCGGAAAATATGCCCGACAAGGAGGTTTCCGCACTGCGGGATAAAATTGCGGCGGTGGAGCACGTTGATTCGGTGATATGGTATGACAGCCTAATGGATATATCCGTACCGAAGGAGCTGCTGCCTGACAAGATATACTCTGCGTTCAACACGGATAATTCAACTATGCTTGCGGTATTTTTCGATACATCAACGTCCGCCGACGAAACTATCGACGCTATCCACGAGATACGCAGCATTGCCGGAAAGCAGTGCTTTGTATCTGGAATGTCGGCACTTGTCACCGACTTAAAGGATCTGTGCGAGCAGGAAGAACCTGTTTATGTTGCCATAGCGGTGCTGCTTGCCTGTGCTGCGATGATGCTTTTCCTGGATAACTGGCTTGTGCCTTTTGTTTTTCTTGCAAGCATCGGAGTTTCCATACTGTTCAACATGGGTACGAACTATTTTCTTGGCGAAATTTCCTATATCACAAAGGCACTTTCTGCGGTGCTTCAGCTTGCGGTAACAATGGACTACTCCATTTTCCTTTGGCACAGCTACAATGAGTGCAAGGAGAAATATCCCGACAAGGAAAGTGCCATGGCTAAGGCAATATCAGGTACGCTCACCTCCGTAACAGGCAGCTCCGTCACTACTATTGCAGGCTTTATTGCCCTGTGCTTTATGAGCTTTACTCTTGGCAAGGATCTTGGCATTGTAATGGCAAAGGGTGTACTTTTGGGTGTTATCGGCTGCGTTACTATCCTGCCGTCGCTGATACTTGTTCTGGATAAACCACTTGCAAAGCTGCACCACAAGCCGCTTATTCCCGATATGAGCAGGTTCTCGGCAGGAGTGGTAAAAATATTCCCCGCATTTATTGCGGTATTTGTAATTGTCGCTGTACCTGCATTTATGGGATACAAAAGCACAAACAGCGAGGTATATTACGACTTGGGAGAATGTCTGCCCGATACCATTGAATATGTAACGGCAAACGAAAAGCTCCGGGATAATTATGATATTGCGTCCACTCACATGGCGCTTGTAAGCTCGGGACTTTCCGCCAAGGACACAAAGCAGATGATTGCCGAGATAGAAAGTGCCGATGGCGTAAAATATGCGCTGGGACTTGAGTCCGTTGTAGGCTCCCGAATACCCGATGAATTTATACCTGATGAGATAAAGGGTACATTACAAAGCGGCGAACACAAGCTTTTGCTCATAAATTCCGAATACAAGCCTGCTTCCGACGAGGTAAACGCTCAAATTGACAAGCTTGCAGACATACTGAAAAAATACGATGACAGCGCAATGCTTATCGGTGAGGCTTCCTGCACAAAGGATATGATAGAGACCACCGATACCGACTTTAAAATTGTAAATGCCATTTCTATCGCAGCAATATTTATCATAATTGCCATAGTTGAAAAGAGTATTTCCCTGCCAATAATCCTTGTGGCGCTTATTGAACTGTCCATTTTTATAAATCTGGGACTTCCTCATTATTTTGGACAGTCGCTGCCGTTTATCGCACCTATCTGCATAAGCACCATACAGCTTGGTGCAACGGTGGACTACGCTATACTTATGACCACCCGCTACAAAGCGGAACGCCGCAGTGGAAAAGATAAGCGTGAAGCTGTTATCACAGCACTTTCCACTTCCATACCGTCCGTTATTGTTAGTGCAATGGGACTTTTTGCGGCGACATTTGGCGTTGCTCTGTACTCCGATATTGATATTATAAGCTCAATGTGTATGCTTATGGCAAGGGGTGCAGTAATCAGTATGGTATGCGTTATATTCATACTCCCCGCATTGTTTATGCTTTGCGACAGGCTTATCGGTGTCACCACCATTGGATTTAAAAATAAGGAAATAAAAAGAAATAATCATAATAGTGTAAGTGGAGGTATTCGTATATGAAAACAAAAAGAATTTGTGCCGCAGTTATATCTGTAATCCTGGCGGCAGGAATATGCACGGGTGCAATATATGCGGCGGATAATAAAAGCACAGAAGCACCGCAGGCAGCGGTCAGCGACAATGTAAAGGCAGATGATGCAGCTGCAGCCGAAAAGGACGAAACGGTGTACATTATTGCAGATGCAGACGGCTCTGCGGATAAGATCATCGTCAGCGACCATTTGAAGAACACTGACGGCAGCTCCGTCCTTGCAGATATTACAACTCTCTCGGACATTGAAAATGTAAAGGGTTACGAAGAATTTTCCCATGACGGTGATAATATCGTATGGGCTGCTGACGGAAAGGATATATACTATCAGGGCATAAGCACCGCTAAATCTCCCGTGGAGATGAAGGTAACATACACTCTTGACGGCAAGGAAATATCACCCGCAGAGCTGGCAGGAAAAAGCGGAAAGATAAAAATACGGGTAGACTATAAAAATAATCTAACGGTACCTGCGGAAATAAATGGAACGATGGAAGATGTATGTGTACCCTTTGCGGTCGTTACGGGCACTGTACTTGACAATGACAAATTCCGCAACATTGAGGTATCAAGCGGTAAAGTGCTTGACGATGGCGACAGGACAATTATTGCTGCACTTGCATTTCCGTCCTTGCAGGAAAGTCTTGATATCGACAATGAAAAGCTTGATATTCCCGATCATCTTGAAATCACCGCAGACGTTACGGATTTTGAATTCAGCGGATTTTATGCTGCGGCAGAAAACAGTATTTTTGCCGAAATAAGTCTTGACGGAGAAAACACTATCGATGACCTGAAAAATGCTGCCTCAGAAATGGATTCTGCTATGGTACAGCTAATGGACGGTTCTTCTCAGCTTTATAATGGACTCACCGAGCTTAACGGCAAAACAGGAGAACTTATTAACGGCATTTCCGCATTAAGTGATGGTGCGGCGCAGCTTTCCTCGGGAGCAGGTGCTCTTGATGAGGGTACTGTCGGACTTTGTAACGGTATCGCACAGCTTAGTGCAGGCAGCAATCTGCTTTCCGAAGGGCTGGCAGAGCTTGATAAAAACAGCGAGACGCTCAACCAAGGAGCATCGCAGATATTCGCATCTCTGCTTGCACAAGCGGACAATCAGCTTGCAGCACAGGGACTTGAACTGCCTAAGCTTACTATCGAAAATTATGCCACCGTACTTGACGGTGCTGCTGCACAAATTGAACAAGTGATGGGCAAAGATGCGGCTGCAAAAATCGTCGCTGTAAAAGCTCAGCTTGATGAAGTAAAGGGCTTCTGCGATGGACTTAACGCTTATACTTCGGGAGTGTCATCGGCTTCTGCAGGTGCACAGAATGTTTACAACGGAACCGTACAGCTTTCACAAGGCGCAGATAAGCTGAAAGACGGAGCGTCTGCTCTGAAAAGCGGCACAGCCTCTCTATCTGACGGCATAATATCGCTTGCCAACGGCAGTACCCAAATGGCTGAGGGCATATCCGCATTAACAGAGGGTGCAGGAGCACTCAACGAGGGTCTTATCAAATTCAACGATGAAGCTATACAAAAACTTGTTGATGCTGCAAACGGAGATCTTGGCGGATTAGTGGAGCGTCTTAACGCAGTATCTGACGCTGCTGAAAGCTACCGCAGCTATTCCGGCATTTCTGACGGAACAAAGGGCAGCGTTAAGTTTATTTTCCGCACTGATGAAATAACGAAAGCAGAGTAATAAAGTCATAATATTGCAAGGCAGCCGATCTCGTAATACAGGTCGGCTGCTTTGCATTTATTGATAATCACTTGTTTATTAGGGTTTTAGTAATTATTTGTCTTATTCTTTTAACAGCAACAATGGCAAGCTATTACTTTATGAATACCGCAGTACATTTCTTAATCATTGCTGTGCTTTTAGGACTTGGTTATGGAATCTTGCAGCCGTTGTTCCAGTCACTTGTAACAGGAACAACTATCCGGAACCGAGGAACAGCAAATGCTACCTATATGCTTTCCTATGACATTGGCATTGGTATAGGTTCACTGTGTATGGGCTTTATGCAGAATACAATAGGTCTAAGTGCCGGATTTGCATTGACCGCTGCTGCCTATGTAGTAGCAGGTTTGATTTTTTTGTGCTATACAGATGGTTATTATAGAAAATTACTTCATAATCCTTGACCTATCTAATTTCTGTTAATAATAACATATATTTGAGCGTGATAAAATAATCCGGGGAAACTTTCCTTTCTGAACAAAATAAGCTGCAGTCCTCGGAGCTTCGTTTTTTATGTGCAATATGCTCATTTTCAGTCAAATGTGACTCTTAAGGGACTATTCATTAAGCATCTGTTCTATCCGCCATTTTTTGGGTGAAACTCCGTAAATACTTTTGAACGCTCTTGAGAAATGAAGCTGATTGTCATATCCCACGGCGGAGCTTATATCTCCGACGGAAAGCTTCGTCAGCTTTAAAAGCTCTGTGGCTTTTACCATACGATAACTAAGCAGAAATTCCTGGGGGGATTTTCCGACAGCTTCCTTGAATATCTTGCCGAAATAGCTTCTGTTGAGTCCGCAGACATCGGCAATATCCTCAACGGAAATATCATTCTGAAAATTTTGCTCGATAAATACAAGGGCTTCATGTATATAAAAATCACGGAGCTTGCTGCTGTGATGTACCTTAATGCTCTCTGCAGAACGGGTAAGATAATCTATAAACAAAAAAAGATGACCAATAAGATGAAAGGGAGATGAGCTGCCGTTTTCGGCGATATAGTTCATCTCCTTCATCATTTCCTCCCTAAGCTCCTTTGAACGTGCCTTGTAAACGGGAGAATCCAAGGAAAGCCCCGCCGCTTCCACCACGGACTTTGCACGCAGCCCGTCAAACTCTATCCACACATATTCCCACGGCATATCCTTGTCGGCTACATATGTTGTTATCTGATCGGGGAATATCATAAATCCCTGCATACTTTTTATGTGATATTCCCTTGTCTTTCCGTCGTTGTCATAAGCGTAAAGCGTACCCGTCCCCGAAATTACATAGTGAAAAAGATAGTGATTTCTTGCCGCAGGACCGAAGGAATGAGCGGGAGAGCACTTTTCCCGTCCGCACTGAAAAAGGCTCAGGTCAACAAAATTTTCGCTGGGAAATACAGAAAACAGCAGATCGTTCACGACAATTCCTCCTTGTGATTTGCAACATAAAAATTTAGATGGGTGATTATTTTTTATTATTATAGCACAATATATACCATAATGCAATATATATGACAAATATAATAAAAAAGCGGCATTTTGACATAAAATAACTTGATTATAGGGATTTACAGAACGCATAATGGTATGCTATACTTATATCAGAAAAACAGATACGGCAACAATGATAACAAAGGAGGAAAAAATAATGAATAAAGCTAAAACGGCAAAATCACTGCTTCTGCTTGCAGCATTCTCGTCAACGCTTCTTTTACAGGGCTGTTCGGCAGACAAATATTCCGACGGAAAGATTCACATTACCATGCTCCAGTACAAGCCCGAAGCGGTAAAGGCATTTGAGAAGATAGAGGAAAGGTTCAATGCGACACACGACAATATCCACCTTGACATTGAATCCCCAAACGAGGCAATGACCGTCCTCAAAACACGGCTTATCAGAGAGGATTATCCCGACATCGTGGGCATAGGCGGAGATATTAACTATTCCAACTTCCTTGATGCAGAGCTTTTCGCAGACATCTCCGACCTTGATGTTGTGAATACCATAAAGCCCGCTTATCTGCAAATTGACAAGGATCTGGAATTTATCCCGCAGGAGGGTGTTTACGCACTTCCTTACGCCGCAAACGCCGCAGGTATTCTCTATAACAAGGATATGTTCGATGCAAACGGCTGGGAAATACCGCAGACATGGAGCGAATTTCTTTCCCTTTGCGAAACCATTAAGGAAACGGGAACAAACCCGCTCTACTTCGGCTACAAGGACACATGGACCTGTCTTGCACCCTGGAACGCACTTGCAGTGGGACTTGCCCCTGCAGATGTGTGCAGCCGGGTGAATTCGGGTGATACGACCTTCAAGGCGGAATACAGAGAGGTTGCCGACAAGATAAAGGTGCTTCTCGATTATGCCGAGCCAAACCCCTACGCATACAGCTATAACGACGCCTGCACAGCCTTTGCAAGAGGTGAATCCGCAATGTATCCCATAGGCAGCTACGCTGTTCCGCAGATACTTTCCGTAAATCCCGATATGAACATTGATTCCTTCCCGTTCCCCGCAAACGAAAACGAAGCGGATAACGTGCTTAACTCAGGCATTGACCTCCAGTTCTCCGTAATGAAGGAGTCCAAAAATAAAGAAGCGGCTTACGAAGTGCTGAGATTTTTATTTGAGGACGAAACCATTCAGATATACCTTGACGATCAGGGCGGTGTTCCATGCAAGGAGGGAGATTTTGAACTACCCAAATTTTTAAGCGGTATGGAGCAGTATATCAATGACAACAGAATGTCCGATTTCCACGACCACCACTACCCCAGCGAAATGAGCGTTGATGCGCTTATCCAGACATATCTTATGGACAGCAGTGCAAATTCTGCAGAAACATTCCTCGACCGCTTTGACACCGAATGGGTAAGATACAACAGAGATCTTATTGCAAAGGTAAAAAAATATGAGGAGGGACAGAGATGAATAAAAAGAAAATGAACGACAGGCAGAAAACCTATATCCTGATGATAATCCCCGCACTTGTCCTGTTTGTGGCATTCAATACCATTCCCCTTATTACGGGTGCAATGTACAGCTTCACAAATTACAGAGGCTACGGCAGCTATGATTTTGTGGGACTGAGAAACTACATCGACCTTTTCTCCGATTCAAGAGTGGGTAATTCCTATCTGTTCACATTCAAATATGCGATAGCAGGAACCATACTTGTAAATCTGCTGAGCCTGCTTCTTGCCCTCGGACTTAACAGCAAGATAAAATGCAAGAGCCTTCTGAGAGGAGTTTACTTCCTCCCCAACATTCTCGGCGGACTTATCATCGGCTATATTTTCAGCTTTATCTTTACCTATATAATCCCCGCAGTCGGTTCTGCACTTCATATAGGATTTCTTGAAAACAGCATACTTGCCAGCGAAAAATTTGCGTGGATAGGCGTGCTTATTGTCGGCGTATGGCAGGCTGTTGCAATGAACACTATCATCTATATTTCGGGACTCCAGACCATTCCCGCAGATATTTACGAGGCGGGAATGATAGACGGCGCAAGCAGATGGCAGACCTTCAAGGATTTGACTCTTCCCATGCTTATGCCCTTCGTTTCCACAAACCTTATCCTCAGCACAAAAAATATGCTTATGGTATTCGACCAGATCATGGCTCTCACAAAGGGCGGTCCTGCACAAAGCACAGAGTCCATTTCCTACCTTATCTACAAAAACGGTATGGACGGCGGACAGTTCGGTTTCCAGAGCGCAAACGCAGTTGTATTCTTCGTAGTGATCGTTACTATCTCCATTTTCCAGATGGCAGTTACAAATAAAAAGGAGGAACAGTTATGAGTGGATCAAAAAGAAGCTTTGTCCCCCAGCCTATTGAAGCAAAGGTTAAATCAGCCGATGAAATAAAGAACGACAAGGGCGGAAAGTCAAGCGTTTTTCTGACAATACTGCTTGTTCTTGGCTGCGTTACAATACTTTTCCCCTTGTATATGACTATCATTATCGCATTCAAATCTCCCTCGGAAATGACCAATGACATCAACGGCGCACTTAGCCTTCCTCAGAGCTTCAGCCTTGATAATTTTGCAGAGGCAATGCGTGTGACCGACTTCTGGCATTCTCTGGGAAACAGCATTGTCATCACCGCAGCGACTATCATTCTTTCACTTGTTATCCACTCCATGGCAGGCTATGCTATCGGCAGAAATATGAACCGCAAAAAGGGCTTCAAGATGATATATTTCTACATCGTAAGCGGAATGTTCGTACCCTTTGCAATCCTTATGATGCCCCTTGTAAAGCAGACTGCAAACCTCGGACTTGACAATATGGCGGGCGTTGTTATCCTCTACACGGTTTTCTATATGCCCATGAATGTTATGCTTTACAGCGGATATATGAAGAATGTTCCCATGGCAATGGAAGAAGCTGCAGATATGGACGGTTCCTCCGCATGGCGTACCTACTGGACAATTATTTTCCCAATGATGAAGCCTATGCACGCTACGGTTGCCGTTCTCACCGCCCTCGGAACATGGAACGATGTTATGACTCCTCTCGTAATCATGTCGGGTTCGGACAATGTTACACTTCCTCTTGCACAGCTTAATTTCCAGACACAGTTCGGCACGAATTATAACCTTGCATTTGCATCATATTTGCTGGCACTTCTGCCTATCGTAATATTCTATATCATCTGTCAGAAGCAGATAATAGGCGGCGTTGCAAACGGTGCTGTCAAGGGCTGATACACATAAATCATAACAAAAAATTCCCCTGCCAAACGGCGGGGGGGAAACAATATCCGAATGGAGATTTTTAATATGAAAATACAAAATAAAATCATGCTTATAACCTATGCGGACAGTATGGGAAAAAATATCCGTGAGCTGCACGGCGTGCTTGATAAGCACTATAAAAAGGCAGTCGGCGGCGTTCATATCCTGCCCTTTTTCCCCTCCTCGGCGGACAGAGGATTTGCTCCTATGAGATATGATGTTGTGGACGAAAGCTTTGGAACATTTGACGACATTGAAGCTCTCGGAAAAGAGTATTATCTGATGTTTGATTTTATGGTAAATCACATCTCCGCAAGCTCTGATTATTTCAAGGATTTTCTCCTAAAAAAGGACGATTCCGAATACAAGGATATGTTTATCCGCTACAAAAATTTCTGGGAAAACGGCGAGCCTACACAGCATCAGACAGACCTTATCTACAAGAGAAAGCCCCGTGCACCTTACATTGAAGCGCAGTTTGCGGACGGTACGAGCGAAAAGGTTTGGTGTACCTTCTGTGAGGAGCAGATAGACCTTGACGTTACGACCGAAATCACAAAGAAATTCATCAAAGATACTATCCGTGAAATGTGCCGCAGAGGTGCTTCGGTAATACGTCTGGACGCTTTTGCATATGCAGTAAAAAAGCCCGACACAAGCTGCTTTTTCATCGAACCCGACATTTGGGAGCTGCTTTACGATATTGAAAAAATTGCCTCCGAGGGCGGTGCGGAGATACTTCCCGAAATTCACGAGCATTACACGATCCCCATGAAAATTGCGGACAAGGGCTTCTGGATATATGATTTTGCTCTGCCCGTTCTGACGCTTCATGCACTTTATAATCACACGGGAAAATATCTGAAAGAATGGCTCTGTAAATGTCCCATGAAGCAGTTTACAACTCTCGATACCCATGACGGCATTGGCATTGTTGACGTCAAAGATCTGCTCCCCGATGAAGAGATTGAAAAGGTCAAGAATCAGATGTATTCCAAGGGTGCAAATGTGAAGATGATTTACAGCTCCGAGGCATATAACAACCTTGACATTTATCAGGTAAACACCACATATTATTCCGCTTTGGGAAATAACGACAGCACATATCTTCTTGCAAGGGCGATTCAGTTTTTTGCTCCCGGAATTCCGCAGGTTTATTATGTGGGAATGTTAGTGGGAGAAAATGACATTGAGCTTATGGAGCGCACCAAAAACGGTCGTGACATCAACCGTCATTATTACACCGCAGAGGACGTTGAAAATGAGCAGTCAAGACCTGTTGTTCGCAAACTCAAAGAGCTTATGGAGTTTAGAAACACTCACCCCGCATTCTCCCTTGACGGTACAATTGAAGTGACTGCCGATGATGACAAGCTTGTTATCACAAGAAAATACGGTTCCGAAAAAATTACACTTTCAGCAGATCTTACCACCTACGAATTTAAGATAGAGGGATAAACTATGGCAATTATTGTTGATGAAAAAACAGGACTTTTTCAGCTTATAACCGACAACACGGAATATCAGATGAAAGCCGATAAATACGGCGTTTTGAAGCATCTCTGGTACGGCGAAAAGACAGGCTGTGATATGGAATATCTGCAAAGCTATCCCGATGTGGGCTTTTCGGGGAATATCTATGATGCAGGAGATGACCGTACATATTCCCTTGACACATTGCCCCTTGAATATGCCTGCGAGGGCGTGGGAGATTACCGCATAAGGGGAATTTCGGCTGTTCATCAAGACGGCAGCTGTGCCCTTGACCTTCGATACAAGGGTTATCGCATTATCAAAGGCAAATACGCAATAAATGGACTTCCCGCTGTTTATGCAGATGAAAATGAAGCGGAAACTCTGGAAATTATCTTAAAGGATAAA
Source organism: uncultured Ruminococcus sp. (assembly GCA_945877315.1). Taxonomy (GTDB): domain Bacteria; phylum Bacillota; class Clostridia; order Oscillospirales; family Ruminococcaceae; genus UMGS1889. The sequence continues at coordinate 32,219 of CAMCRP010000002.1, forward strand.
TATTCCGATATTGAAGTTACGCTTCGTTATGGCATTCTCCCGAAGCTTGATATTATTACAAGATGTGTTTCTGTTGCCAATAACGGCACACAGCCTGTTATCCTTACAAAAACAGCCAGCCTTTGCCTTGACATCCCCCATGGGAAATGGGAATGGGTGCATTTTCACGGCAGACATACAATGGAACGTGTTGCCGAGCGTTCCGAGCTTATTCATGGAATACAGGAAAGCTCAAGCAAGCGTGGAACGTCAAGTCATCATCAGAATCCTTCCGTGCTGCTTTGTTCCCCCGACTGCACAGAAACATCGGGCAGCTGTATCGGTGCCATACTTGCATACAGCGGCAGCTTTAAGACACAGATCGAGCTTGACCAGCAGGAGCAGGTTCGCCTTGTTATGGGGATAAATCCCGAGCTTTTCCGCTGGGAGCTGAAGCCCTCCGAGGTGTTTGATACTCCCGAGGTTATCATGTCATACAGTGCAAATGGCATGGAAAAACTGTCCCACAATTTCCACAAGGTAATCAGGGAACACGTTTGCAGAGGAAAATATAAGCTGTCAGAGCGTCCCGTTCTCATAAACAATTGGGAGGCTACCTATTTCGATTTTAACGAGGAAAAAATTCTGAAAATTGCGGAACAGGCGGCATCTCTCGGCGTTGATATGCTGGTACTTGATGACGGCTGGTTCGGTAAGAGAGATGACGACTGCTCGGGACTTGGGGATTGGTTTGTCAACGAAGAAAAGCTGAACGGAGGTCTTGGAAAGCTTGCGGAAAAAATCAAATCTCTTGGAATGAAATTCGGTCTTTGGTTTGAACCCGAAATGGTTTCCGAGGACAGCGATCTTTACCGCAGTCACCCCGATTGGGCAATAAAAATCCCGTCAAGGAATCCTGTGAGAAGCCGTTATCAGCTGGTGCTTGATATGACAAATCCCGATGTCAGGGACTATCTTTTCGGTGCAATTAGTGACATTCTGAAAAGTGCGGATATTTCCTATATCAAGTGGGATATGAACCGCAGTATATGCGATTGGTACACACCTTGCCTTTCGGCGGAAAATCAAGGCGAAATGCCACACAGATATGTTTTGGGACTTTATGAGCTGCTTGAACGGCTGACAACAGCTTTTCCCGATGTGCTTTTTGAGGGCTGCAGCGGCGGCGGCGGACGGTTTGACGCAGGTATGCTTTATTATTGTCCGCAGATATGGTGCAGCGATGATACGGACGCATTTGAGCGCACAAAGATACAGTACGGAACATCATTTTTCTATCCCGTTTCGGCGGTGGGTTCACACGTTTCCGCTGTTCCCAATCACCAGACGGGCAGGATAACATCTCTTGAAGCAAGAGCGGTCACAGCTATGTCGGGCAGCTTCGGCTATGAGCTTGATCTGAACACTCTTTCTGACGATGAAAAGCAGGAGGTCAAGGAGCAGATAGTACGATTCAAAAAAGACGGTCCCCTTATTCACAACGGGCTTTATTACCGCCTGAGCGACTCTTTGAATGATAAATATGCCCTGTGGGGATTTGTTTCCGAGGACAAAAAGGAAGTGCTTGTACACGGCGTAATTTTCCGCACCGAGCCTAACCGCACACAGTATCTTGCTAAGCTGCGGGGACTTTTGCCTGATACCAATTATCGCCTTGCGGAGAACGGAGAGGTGTATAAAGGCAGTGCTTTGATGAACGGAGGCATTTTACTGCCTAAATCATGGGGAGATTATGCGTCTATTGAAATGCACTTTATATCAGAAGCGTAATAGGAGGCTACGGACAGCCCGATTTTTTTATTGAAATCACGCTGGCGGAGCTTGAATTTACCGTATAAAAAATAGATAATATAGTTTTTAACGATATTAGCGTATTCGGAAATATCGTAATACTCCGACAGCTCCTCAAGAACAGCATTGCAGCTGCCGTCACATAATGCGTCCGCATTGCACAGCCTGTCGCTTATCTCCATAATCTCGTTAAGCTCATACTTGCACGCAAGGACTTAATGGTTATAGAAATGCAAAAAAGGAGCGTGAGTTTTTCTCACACTTCCCGATAAATTGGAAGTTTTATTAGTATCCCAAGTTCTCATGTATTAGGATTACTTCAAATTCACCAGTCATAGGTTTTTCCCATAATACAGAAAGTCCTCTACATATTCTTTCTGGACTTTTACAATCATAACATTTATCCGCTTTTACTGCACAAGGCGTTTTAACTCCTAACCTTTTGGCATTTAACGGAGCCGCAATATTTCTTGCCCTATACAATGCACTGTCATAATCCTTCTCGATCTTGTTCTCACCAATGACAAAATAAACCTTTTCATGCCCATAAAATATTGATGCAACACGATTACAATTTGCATCTATATTGACAATTTCACCACTTTCAGCAATTCCATTTACTGAAGTAATATATATGGATGCTGCGTTTGCCTCTAAGCGAACCTCTTTACTTGTTTTTCCTTCTGGTATCCTATGATGCCAAAACACCTGATTATGTGTACTTAGCTTTTCAAAAAGTCCCATTTTTTCCAATGTCATAGAACCTGCAAACCCTACAGTTTGATTATCAATTTTAGAATTTATATAGCTCGTTGCTTCGGAAGCAGTTTCAAAGCAATTAACTATATAGCCTAACGAAATCAAGTTTTTCTTTATTAAATCAAAATTTCTTCTTCCCACAATTTTCACTCCAAATTCACGCGTAAAATTCCGATTTGTCGGGCAGTTTTACTCCCCGATTTATTCCATTATACCACAATCAACAAAAATATTCAAGAAAATTATTGTCCGAAAGGTGACAGCAACCATGAAAATCCTTACCCGAAAAAAACTTCAAACGAAAGAAATAAACATTTATGGCACAGATGGCAAACTGCATACCGAGGATTTCTTTGAAAAATATTTTTCCGATACGAGTGGGGCATATCCAACACTCCCGAACTATGAAACAGGCGGCAGACCTTGTATGCTTTACAGACTAAATAAAACAGAGTAACCAATATACAGTCAATTCCTCAAAAGATGCTTGACAATAGGCTGTTAAAATGGTAAAATAAAGAAAAAAATATCGGAATACAGGTGCTAATACTATACACCCATTAATCACGGGAATCTCTCGGCGCAAAAAACCATAAACGCAAAACTCTTTTCAACAGTTTCGCTTTTTACGCCGATTTCTTCTCCGTGATTTAAATGGTGTTTAGTATAAAAATTAACAATAATCTGAGGGAGAAAATAATATGACACTCCAGCAAATGAAGTACATAATAGCCATAGTCCGCTGCGGCTCAATAACCGAAGCGGCAAAGCAGCTTTTTATCTCCCAGCCAAGCCTGTCAAATGCTGTCAAGGACATTGAAAATGAGATAGGCATAGAGATATTCCAGCGCTCCGCAAAGGGCATCACTCTGACCATTGACGGCTCGTAATTTCTCTCATATGCAAGGCAGGTGGTGGAACAGGCGGAGCTTATGGAGCAGCGTTATCTGAACAAAAAGCCGTCCAAAAAGATATGCTCCGTTTCCACACAGCATTATGCTTTTGCTGTAAATGCTTTTGTGAATGTAATTTCTCGGCTTGACAACGATGAGTACGAATTTACTCTCCGTGAAACAAGGACATACGAAATTATCGAGGACGTGAAAACATTTCGCAGCGAGCTGGGTATACTTTATCTCAGCGGATTTAACGAAAAGGTCATAACAAAGCTGCTAAAGGAAAATCATCTGACATTCACTCCCCTTTTCACGGCTGACCCCCATATTTTTATAAGCACCGCTCACCCTCTTGCAGAGAAAGCTTTTATCACTCTTGACGATCTGGAGGATTATCCCTGTCTTGCCTTTGAGCAGGGTGAATTCAATTCCTTTTATTTTTCGGAGGAAATACTAAGCACCGCTCCCCACAAGAAAATTATCCACGTAAGCGACCGTGCCACGCTGTTCAATCTTCTTATCGGACTTAACGGGTACACTATATGCACGGGTGTGCTCAACAGCAATCTCAATGGGGATAATATCATTTCCGTGCCGCTGAAAACCGAAGAAAAAATAAATGTGGGATATATCCGCCATGAGCAGGCATTTTTCAGCAGCTTTGCCATTGCTTATATTGATGAACTGCTTAAAGAAATTGGAATTAGGAAAGTGGAAAGTGGAATTTATGGTGTCTGCTGCGCCGACTAATTTTAAGTCGTCTGCCGCAGGCTGCACAATAATTCCACTTTCCACTTTTAACTTTCAACTTTTAATATGCTTGCCACTGCCTCGCATATTTTCTGCGCCACATATGGCTTGTTCATTGTGTAAAGATGAATTCCGTCAACGCCTTGTGAGATAAGGTCAACTATCTGATCTATGGCGTAGGCAATACCTGCGTCCCTCATTGCTGTGGGATCATCTCCGTATTTTTCGAGCATACGTTCAAACTTTTTCGGCAGGTTTGCTCCGCACAGTTTTACCATACGTTCTATTTGTGTCTTGTTTGTAACGGGCATTATCCCTGCTTCAATTGGCACATTTATCCCTGCAACAGCCGCACGCTCACGGAAATCATAAAAATAACTGTTGTCAAGAAAAAGCTGGGTTATGAGATGACTTGCCCCCGAATTCACTTTCTGCTTTGTATAACGCATGTCCTCTATCAGATCTGCACTTTCGGGGTGTCCCTCGGGATAGCAGGCGGCGATAATGTTGAAATCGCCGTTTTCACGGATAAATTCTATCAGCTCGTTGGCATGACGAAACTCACCGCAAGGCGAAATATCCGGAGAAATATCCCCTCTCAGTGCAAGGATATTTTCAATTCCGTTCGCCTTAAAGCCGTCCAGAATTTCAAGCACATTTTCCTTTGTAAGATTGATACAGGGCAGATGCGCCGCACTTTCAAGACCATACTTATTCTTCACATCGGACGCTATCTGCAAGGTTTTTGAGCAGTTCGCACCGCCGCCTGCGCCGTAGGTCACGCTGATAAAATCGGGGTGCAGATTTTTCAGTCCGTCAAGAGTTTCGTAAATGGTACTTTCGCTGTCTGAGGTCTTGGGCGGAAATATCTCAAAGGACATTACAGTTTTATCTTTGAAAAGCTTATTTATTTTCATTGCGTACCTCGTCTGCTGCACGGACAAGATTTTCAAGGCTGGGAATGGTTTCAGCATTTCCTCTTGTTTTCAGTCCGCAGTCGGGATTTACCCACAGCTTTTCTTTCGGGATACGGTCAAGCATTTTGTGAAGCGCAGATTTTATTTCATCTACTGTCGGAACCCTTGGAGAATGAATATCATACACACCGGGACCTACTTCGGTTCGGAAATTATTTTCTTTCAATACATCAAGTATTGTCAAATCGGAACGGCTTGCTTCAAAGGTGATAACATCTGCGTCCATATCGTCGATCTCCTTGATAATGTCCGCAAATTCGCTGTAACACATATGAGTGTGTATCTGAGTTTCGGGCTTTACACCGCTGTGAACAAGGCGGAAGGCAGGTATTGCCCAATCAAGGTAATCGCTTTTCCAATCGGATTTTCTCAGGGGCAGCTTTTCACGGAGAGCGGCTTCGTCAACCTGGATAATGCTTATTCCGTTTGCTTCAAGGTCAAGCACTTCCTCACGAATTGCAAGAGCTATCTGAAATGCACTTTCTTTCAGTGAAATATCCTCACGGGGGAACGACCAGTTAAGTATAGTCACAGGTCCCGTAAGCATACCCTTCATAGGCTTATTTGTAAGGCTCTGCGCATATTTCGACCACTTAACCGTCATAGGCTTTGCACGGGAAATATCTCCCCAAACAACAGGCGGCTTAACGCAGCGTGTGCCGTAGGACTGCACCCATGCTTTTTCTGTAAAAATATATCCGTCTAAACATTCTCCGAAATATTCCACCATATCGTTTCGCTCAAATTCGCCGTGAACAAGCACATCAAGCCCGATCTTCTCCTGCAATGCAACGCAGTCGGCAATTTGCTTTTTGTTAAATTCCTCATACTGTGGTTCGGAAATTTCCCCCTTTCTAAACGCCGCACGATTGGCTCTGACCTCCGCTGTCTGAGGGAATGAACCGATAGTTGTTGTGGGCAGAAGCGGCAAATTGAAGCGATTTTTCTGTATCTTTTCACGCTCCGCAAATTCGGGCATACGGACAAAATCCTTTTCTGAAAGTGCCGCCACCTTTTCACGAACGGCTTCATTCAGGCCGCTCCTCGGCTCGCTGCAAAGTGAAGTATTTGCAATATATTCCGCAGTTTCAAGGGACTGCTCAGAGGACAGTATTTTCTTTAATTCCGCAAGCTCGGACAGCTTTTCCTCCGCATATGCAAAATGCTTTTTAACACTATCAGGCAGCTTGCTCTCATTTTTCAGAGTATAGGGAACGTGGAGCAGTGAGCAGGAAGTGTTCAGCACAATCTCTCCGCAGTGCTTTTTCAGTTCCGATACAGTTATCAGTGCCTTTCCGTAATGATTGCGCCAGATATTTTTGCCGTTGATAACTCCTGCAAACAATATCTTATCTTTTGGGAATCCGTTTTCCGTCACAAGCTCAAGGGATTTTTTACCCTCAACAAAGTCAAGTCCAATACCGTCAAAGTCTAGTCCGCATATCTCGTTATAACAATCACGAACATCTCCGAAATATGTCTGAAGCAAAATTTTTACGCTGCCCTTTGCGGATAAAATTTTTTTATACAGCGATACAAAAAGTGAAATATCCTCCGCCGACAGATCTGTTACCAAAAACGGCTCGTCAAATTCGACCCATTCTGCGCTCAGCTCTGCAAATTTGGAAAGATAATCGCAGTAAGCCGCCGAAACGCTGTCAACAAAGTCAGTGACGGTCTTATTTCCCGTAAAGCGCGCAAGTTTAAGGAATGTGAACGCTCCGATGATGACGGGTTTTGTTTGTACGCCGTTTTTCTGCGATTCAAGAAATTCGTCAAAGGGCTTTTTTCCTGTCAGCTTTATCTCCGTGTTATCCTCAATTTCGGGAACCATATAGTGATAGTTTGTGTTGAACCATTTTTTCATGGCAAGAGCCTTAACATCGCCGTTTTTGCCCTGATAACCCCTTGCCATTGCAAAGTATGTATCGAGTTCGGGCAGATCAAGAGCCTTGTACCTTTCCGGAACGGCGTTAAGCAGCACGGCGGTATCAAGCATATTGTCATAGAAGGAAAAATCATTTGAGGGAATAAAGTCAATACCATTTTCTTTCTGAACGTTCCAATTTTCAAGGCGGATATTTTTCGCCGTTTCAAGCAGACTGTCAGCGGTGATCTCTTTTCTGAAATACTTTTCGGAAGCAAATTTCAGCTCACGAAGAGCACCTATTCTCGGGTAACCGATTATTGATGTTTTCATATGTGTTATTCTTTCATTTTATGATGATATTATAATTATATCACAGTAATTTTTGATAGGGTAACACTAATTTTTTATGGTTAGTCATAGCTTCAAGATATGACATTGAATGTTTTATAGAAATGTTCACAAAAACGGTGAAAATGGAAAAATCATCTCTTCTCCATCAGCTTCTCATTCAAAGCTTGTAACCTATAATAAGCCTCATTGCAATTATTCTGAAACTTGTCGATTATATCTTGCGGAAAAACAAGAGCGTCTGCATATGAAAGGGGAGGTGGAATGCTTTGAGCAGAGAATTTATACTAATAACCAATTAAAAAGTGAATAAAAAATCAAGCAAAAACTTGCGTATATGGTTTTTACGCAGATTTTTTGTCTATACTTTTATTGGTTATTAGTATTACGCATACAGACGGGAGTGCATTCCCTGCGTGTCTGGGGGAAAGGGAAAGGATAAACGAACCGCTGTTTTTTGATAACTAATACTAAACACCCATTAATCACGGAAATCTCTTGGCGTAAAAATCCGTAAACGCAAAACTCTTTTCAACAGTTTCGCTTTTTACGCCGATTTCTTCTCCGTGATTTAAATGGTGTTTATTATAACATGAATAGAAAAAGTTTTATAAAAAGAGCCGTGAGAATACCCCTTGAGATATATTTTTGAAATTACATATTATTATTTGTCGTACTTCTCCGAAAAATAACAGGTGTAATAACCTTGTGGACAGGCGTTTCAAGAGGAGTTGGTTTTCGCTTTTTTCTCTCGTTTATCTGCATCATCAGCAGTTCCATTGCCTCATTTGCCATTGCATCTATCTGCTGACCGACCGTGCTTATGGGGACAACAGCTTCTCTTGAAATAGAGGAATTGTCAAAGCCGACTATCTTGTAATCTTCGGGCAGATTGCCGTATTTTCTGATAATAATATTAAGCAGAATATTTGCATGGGTGTCGTTTGACATAAAAATACCCTTGCATTTTCCGCTGTATTTTTTCTCTATATTTTCAAGCAAACCTTCAATAACAGCAGATGTTTCGGAGTAGCTGTTTCCCATATCCGTAAGTATAAGCTCGTGTGGGATATTTCGCTCTTTGCATATATCGCAGAAGCCTGTTATTCTGCCAAAAGCGGGAACGTCCTTTGAAACGTCCGAATTTATATGGATAAGCACATCGCTGCCGCTTTTGACAAGCATTCCCGCTGCCTGCATACCGCCCATATAGTTGTCTGTATTTACGCTGCAAACATATTTGTCCTCACGCTCTATGGTAACGATAGGAATGTTATAGGTTGCAAGCTCCTCCGAGGGAATGGTATGGCTGAGAATTATCATTCCCTCAATTTTATAGGCAAGCAGCTCTGCAATATATTTCCGTTCGGTGTCCTTGTTTTCGTTGCCTGCAAAAACAAGAAACTTATAGCCGTATTTATCGTATGTGGAAAGTATTTTATCCAATACTTCCGAATAATAATGAAGAAAAAGATTAGGTACAATTATGCCGATAAACTCCGTCTTTCCGTTTGCAAGGATTCGGGCAACCTTGTTTTCCTTATAATCGAGGGCAACAAGAGCATCGGCTATCTTTTGCTGATTTTCAAGGGTCAGCGAGTCGGGATCGTTAAAATATCTTGATATTGTGGTCTTTGAAAATCCCGTATATTTAGCTATATCATTAAAGGTTACATTCTTTTTCATGCGAAAGCCTCCTTAAATTTATCATATCACAAAAATCCCGTAATTTCAATAGTGTAACCGGTAAAGTAACCGGTTTTGTGAAATGCGTACAAAAGATAAAAATATATTTGAACATTTTTAATGAAGATGAAAAAAAGCTATTGACATATGACCATATTCGGGTTATACTGTAAACATAAAGTAACCGGTTACTTTACCGGTTACGAAAACGACATTTCAAAGACGAAAGGAGCAGGATTATGAAGAAAGCAATATCGGCGGGAATTTCCGCAATGCTGCTTGCAGGGTGCTTGACCGGCTGCGGCAAAAGCGAAATTCAGCCCGGAGATGTGGCAGGCTTCGACGAGGGCGAGATAAAGCGCAAGACCGATTGGGCGATAAACATTCTCGGTCTTGAGGAATACCGAAACAGAAAGCCGAAAAATCTTTCGGGCGGTCAGCGTCAGAGAGTTGCGCTGGGCAGAGCTATCGTTAAAAATCAGAAGGTTTTCCTTATGGACGAGCCTCTTTCAAACCTTGACGCAAAGCTCAGAGTTAGCATGAGAAACGAGATAAGCAAGCTTCACCGTGAGCTTGGCAGCACCACCATTTACGTTACTCACGATCAGGTTGAGGCTATGACAATGGCTGACCGTATAGTTATTATGAAAAGCGGCGTTATACAGCAGGTGGGCAAGCCTATGGAGCTGTACGAGCACCCCGCAAACAAATTCGTTGCAGGATTTATCGGTTCTCCTCAGATGAATTTCTATAATGTTACTTTGACCGGTGACAAGGTGCATTTTGAAGGCGGCGAAACTATGACTGTTCCTGCTTCTGTACTTTCAAAATTGAACGGCAAAAGCGGCGAAATGATAATGGGTATCAGAGGCGAGGACATCAAGCTTGACCCTCAGAGCATTTCCGTATATGAAGCGGACAAGAAGAGTGCCGTTGTGGAGAATGCCGAGGTAATGGGAAATGAGAATAATCTGTATTTCACCTTCGGCGGCAGTCAGACAATTGCAAGAGTTTCAAAGTATGAGATAAGCGACGTTGGTGACAAGATAGATTTCGTTTTCAATCCGTCAAGAATACATTTCTTTGACAAGAACACGGAGGTTTGCTATGTCTGATATTATTCGTATGAAAGCTCCTAAGGGCTGGATAAATGACCCCAACGGATTTATATATTACAAGGGCGAATATCACCTTTTCTATCAGCATTTTCCATACGCTCCACAGTGGGGAAGAATGCACTGGGGACATGCTGTAAGCGCCGACCTTGTTCACTGGGAGCATAAGGATATTGCTCTTTTCCCCACAAAGAAAAATGACCGCAGCGGCTGCTTTTCGGGCAGTGCTGTGGAGCATAAGGGCAAGCTTCATATTTTCTACACAGGCGTTAATTACACCGAGGAAGATCCCGAAAATATCAACTGCTGTCTGAATGATGAATTTACCGCAGCACAGCTTTCCATTACCTCCGAAAACGGCTATGATTTTGATAATATAAACGGTAAATTTACCGTTATTCCTCCTATTGAGGATAAAAATATCGGCTGCAAAAATCACACCCGTGACCCGAAGGTGTGGTGCGGAAAAGATGCCTGGTATATGGTTGTCGGCAGCACCGCAAATAAAAAAGGACGTCTGCTTTTCTATAAAAGCACCGACCTTGCAAACTGGGAATATCTGAACTTTACCGAGAAGGACGGAATGGGCTGGATGTGGGAATGTCCCGACTATTTTGAAGCGAACGGAAAGGGCGTTATCGTATTTTCACCCATGGGTTTTTTAAAGGACGAAAAGCCCTATGACTCAGTTGCAATATGCGCTCTTGCGGAATTCTGCGAGGAAACGGGCGAGATGAATATTTCCGACAGTTGGCAGCTGCTTGACTGCGGTGAAGATCTGTACGCTCCCCAGAGCAATGTTGATAAAGACGGTAACAGAGTTGTAATTGCGTGGGCAAGAATGCCCGAGCCGTTTGAGAAAAACCGCAGCGGAATTTACTGTATTCCGAGAGTGGTTGAGGTGAAGGAAGGTCACATTTATTTCCGTCCGCACCCCAATGCGGTCAAGCTGTTTACACGAAATATTTCTTCTCCCACAGAAGCAGGTGAGGGCGGTTACAAGCTGAGCCTTGATATGAAAAACGGCGAGAAAATTAACATCGGCGGATATATTCTTTCAAGGGATAATGACCGCATAAAAGCCGACCGTTCCAACGTTTTCGCAGGTCATAACGAGATAAAATGCGTCTTTGAAACTCCCGAAATAAAAGAGGGAAATCATCTTGATATTTATGTTGATAAGAACCTTATTGAGGTATATATCAACAACGGAGAGTATGTGCTGACAAATACGGTTTACGGCTTGTCCGATGAAATTTCCGCTGAAAATTATGAGCTGTACGCCGTTTCGGAATGAGGTGTTTTGAATGAAAAAGTATGATGTTGTTGCATTGGGTGAATTGTTGATAGACTTCACTGAAAACGGCATAAGCACACAGGGAAATCCAATATTTGAAGCCAACCCGGGCGGTGCTCCCTGCAATGTTCTTGCAATGCTGCAAAAGCTTGGAAAGAAAACTGCATTTATCGGAAAAGTCGGAAACGATATTTTTGGCAAACAGCTTACCGATGTGGTAAAATCAGCGGGAATTGACGTTACAAATCTTGTGACGGACAGCAAAGTTCCCACAACTCTTGCCTTTGTTCACACACTTGCGGGCGGTGACAGAGAGTTCAGCTTTGTCCGTGACCCCGGGGCTGATATGATGCTCAGAAAAGACGAGATAGACGAGGAAATTCTCAGATCCGCAAAAATTTTCCACTTTGGCACTCTTTCATCAACACACGAGGGTGTGCGTGAGGCTACACGATTTGCAATAGACATTGCAAAGGGAAGCGGTGCACTTATTTCCTTTGACCCCAATCTTCGTCCGCCCTTGTGGAACTCTCTTGAAGATGCAAGGCGTGAGATAGAATACGGTCTTGAAAAATGCGATATTCTGAAAATTTCCGATAATGAGATAGAATTTATGACGGGTCTTACCGATTATGACAAGGCGGTAAAAGGGCTTATGGAAAAGTACAATATTAAGCTTGCCTTTGCCACACTCGGCAAAAAAGGCAGCCGTGCATATTACGGTGACTTAAAAGCAGAGTGCGGAGTGTTCAAGGTCGATACCATTGAAACAACAGGCGCAGGAGATACATTCTGCGGAAGTGCTCTGAATTATGTTCTTGAACACGATATAAACTGTCTTGCGGAGAATGACCTGAGAGAGCTTCTTACCTTTGCAAACGGGGCTGCTTCACTTATAACGACACGCAGAGGGGCATTGAAGGTAATGCCCGAAAAGGAAGAAATACTTGAACTTATGGGGAGATGATATTATGAAAAATGTTACTATCAAGCTTGACACCATCAAAGATGTAAATAATTTCGTAAGTGCGGTCACCACTTTTGAATGTGATTTTGATATTGTTGCGGAAAGGTATGTTGTTGATGCAAAGTCCATAATGGGCATTTTCAGCCTTGACCTAAGCAAGCCACTTGAACTTCACATCAATACTGATGATGAAAAGGAGATAAGTGCTGTATTAAAGGCAATTTCGGCTGTGCTTGTTTCCGAATAAGATTATGTCAAATTATTCTTAGGTGAAATATCAAAACAAATTATGAAACCTATGAAGTGTTCAGAGCTGTCTAATTTGCAAAAAATCAGACAGCTTTATGTGTTTCAGAACTACTCCGTCCGATTAATACTAATAACCAATAAAAGTGTAGATAAAAATCTGTACAAAAACCATATACGCAAGTTTTTGCTTGATTTTTTATTCACTTTTTAATTGGTTTTTAGTATAAGCAGAAGTTACGGCAATACCGCACAAACCATTGAAAAGCAGAAGGAATTCAAATATTTTTGTACTGTTATGCAGAATTATTTCTTTGAAATTTCGCCGACCTACATTTCGTAAAATATCAAACGCAATAAAATTGTTCTAAGATTTTTTTACCTTAATTTCGCATATCCGTGATAGAGAATTTTACATCGAAATAATATAATAGGCTTTGCAGTTAAGTAAAAAAATATAAACCGTACAATTTCTGCGGTACGGAGATGAAAGGAAAGATTTATGATGAATTTCAAAAAAACTGCAGCAATGGCAGCTGCGATCGTAGTTGCGGCAACAGCAACAGTAAGCACGGTTGGTGCGGCAGGACTCAAAAACTCTTCAGCAAAGACAACAGCTCAGACTACTCAGTATAGCGGCAAGACACCCAAGTACATCTTTATGTTTATCGGTGACGGAATGAGCTATCCTCAGATACAGGCGACTGCGGATTATTATTCCGCACTTAATGACACCAACAACAACGGCATTCTTGACAATACAAAGGTGCTGAACTTTATGAAGTTCCCCGTTGCAGGCTCTGCGGTAACATACGATTCCACGTCCTTCTGTCCCGATTCCGCTTCTACTGCGACCTCACTTTCCACAGGTCATAAGACATACAGCGGTACTATCAATATGGACGAAACCTTCACAACAAAGTATGAAACAATTTCCGAAAAGCTGAAGGAACAGTACGGCTACAAGGTAGGTGTTATTTCCACGGTAAACCTGAACCATGCAACACCTGCCGCATACTATGCGCATCAGGCAAGCAGAAAGAATTATTATGAGATAGGTCTTGAAATGGTGGAGAGTGATTTCGACTATTTTGCAGGCGGCGCACTCCTCAAGCCCACAGGTGCTGACGGTGACAAGAAGGACATTTATCAGGTCGCTGAGGACGCAGGCTACAAGGTAATAAAAACTCAGGCAGAAGCAGAGAAGCTTACCGCCGAGGACGGCAAGGCTATCGTAATTGCCGAAACACTGGCAGACAGCGATTCCATGTCCTACCACAAGGACCGCAAGGCAGACGAATGGACCCTTGCAGATTATGTTGACAAGGGAATTGAGGTGCTTGACAATGACACAGGCTTCTTTATGATGGTCGAGGGCGGAAAGATCGACTGGGCTTGCCACGCAAACGATGCAGGCTCCACAATTTCCGATACAGCGGCTCTCAGCTTTGCAGTCGCAGAGGCAGTTGAATTCTACAACGAACACCCCGATGAAACTCTTATCCTTGTAACAGGCGACCACGAAACAGGCGGTCTGACTATCGGCTACGCAGGAACAAATTACGATACCTACCTTGCAAATCTGAAAAACCAGAAAATTTCCTACGCTAAATATGACAGCGATTATGTTGCAAAGTATAAGGAAAACGGTACTTCCTTTGAAGCTGTTCTGAAGGACGTTCAGCGTCTTTTCGGACTTGTTGCTCCCGAAAATGCAACAGATAATTCCAACCCCAATCTTGTTCTTACCGAATGGGAAATGGAAAAGCTCAAAGCCGCATACGACAAGACAATGAACGGCGGCGAGGAGGAGCTTACCGATGAGGAATACATTCTCTACGGCACATATGAGCCTCTTTCTGTAACTATCACACACATTCTCAATAACAAGTCGGGTATCAATTTCAGCTCATATTCTCACACAGGACTTCCCGTTGCGGTATTCGCAAAGGGTGCAGGTCAGGAGCTTTTCAGCGGATATTACGATAACACCGATATTTATGACAAGCTTGCACTTCTTACAGATGTTCAGTAAGTTATCTTCACTTTAAATTCTTCCTTAAAGCGTCCTCATACGGCAGAGTATGGGGGCGCGAATTTTTCATCGGAAAGGAAAATATAAATGTCTGAAAAAATAAGATACAATGCGCCTGTTATAGCAGCTGTTCTGCTGATAATAATACTTCTGCTGATTCCCACAGGCTTTGAGGGAGCGGCGACATACACAGGCAGCGACCGCTGTGCCGCAAAGGTCATTTCCTGCGATAACAGCGCAATAATTGACACGGGACTTGTACGTCAGGGCGAACAGGTCTGCAAGGTTAAGCTGCTTGGGGGGCTTTTCAAGGGTCAGGAAACGGAAGCGGTAAATCTGCTGAACGGTTCCCTTGAACAGGATAAAATTTTTGCCGAAGGGGACAAGGCGTATGTACTTGTAAGCTATCGTGACAGCGAGATACTTTCGGTCACAATGGTTGACCATTACCGTCTTAACGGTGAGCTTATTCTGGCGGCGGTGTTTGTGATTTTTCTGGTTGCATTTGCGGGACAGACGGGAGTTCGGGCGGTGCTGTCCTTTATCGTAACGGTTTTGTCCATATGGAAGCTGCTTGTGCCGCTGTATCTCAAGGGCTTTGACCCAATAATAACGGGCGGGATCATCGTTTTGCTGCTTTCGGTAATGATAATTGCGCTGGTTTACGGCTTTGACAGGCGGACTGCGGCGGCTTCGCTGGGAGTGGGAGCGGGTATTGTCACCACTGCCGTTACAGGAATTATATTTACGGATATCTTTAAAATTCACGGCGCAGTTATGGCGTTTTCCGAAAGCCTTTTGTATAACGGCTACAATGACCTAAATCTTACAAGAATTTTTATGGCGAGCATTTTTATCGGCTCTTCGGGTGCGGTAATGGATTTAGCGGTTGATATTACATCTGCGGTGCATGAGGTCATTCAGAAAAAGCCCGACATCAGCCGAATTGAGGCAATTAAATCGGGGCTGAATGTGGGACGTGCGGCAATGGGAACTATCACCACAACGCTTCTCCTTGCATATTCGGGCAGCTGCTGTGCGCTGCTGATGGTATTTATGGCACAGGGAACGCCACTCGGAAATATTCTTAATTACAAATATGTTGCTGCGGAGATAGTGCACACTGTTGTGGGCAGCTTCGGGCTTGTAAGCGTTGCACCCCTTACTGCTCTGGCGTGCGGTGTGCTCCTTACGGAGAAGGGCGGAAAATGATTTGTTTTACACGAATTTTGCAAAGTGCAGATAGCCGATTTTACATTGCAGATTTATAATTAGCTAAATATAATTTATGGGACGGTTTTAATATGAAAAAAGCAATTTGTGTGATGCTGTCTGTCATAATGTCCGCAGGAATATTTTCTTCCTGTTCAACCGCTTCGGAAAACAGCTTTGGCGGCGGGGCTTTTGAAAAGGAAACTATAAAAATTTTGTCGGGCTCCGAAAACAAGGAGCTTTCGGATATACTTGCGGACTGTTCAAGGAAAACGGTCGTGGGCATTGAAATGACCTACAAGGGCTCTGTGGATATTATGAATGAGCTGAAAAGCGGTGCGGCGGATTATGATTCAGTGTGGCCCGCTTCAAGCATATGGCTTTCTCTGGGCGATGAAAAGCATATTAAAAGTTGACAAGGACGGCTATATAACCTTTACCGAAAAAGGAAACAGCTGAAAGATCATATTCAGACCTTTCACACAAGATCGAATAATTGATAAATGAGCCGCTGCGGAGCTTTCCGAAGCGGCTTTAAAGTTATGCTTGACAAACATTGCCTCTGTATGCTATACTGTATTCAGTTAGCTTGCACTAATCGAAAGAAGGTGAAAAAATGAGTGTAGTACTAATAGGCGGAAATGACCGCATGGCAACAAGATACAAAGACATCTGCGAGGAGTATAACTGTAAGGCAAAGGTGTTTACTCAGATGCCCTCGAACTTTGAAAGCAAGCTGGGAGTACCCGATCTTATGGTGGTTTTCACAAATACCTGTTCTCACAAAATGGTGAACAGCGTAAATCAGAAATCGAAAAAGCATGATATCCCCGTAGCGAGAGTACATAATGCCAGCGTGAATGCGCTGAAAAATGTGCTGGAGCAATACTGTGTATGATATATTTTTTGTAATAAGGTTAGCATATGCTAATTATGCGCGGAGGTGATATTTTGTCTAAAACCGAGTATGATAATTTCGGACAAAAGCTTGCATTTCATACAGCACCCACTTTGCTTGGGATAAAATGTGCAAGCCTTGTTTCACTTTCATTAGCGGAGTTCAATCTTGATTTTCACACCCGGTATTTCAACCGCAGAGCCGCCGCCAAAGGATTGAAAAGCAGGATATTATGCAGCTGCAGCGACCGTGCGCTGATGCTTGTTTACAGCGAAAGGCTGCTGAACAAACGACTTTCGGATAATGCTGTCCGAAGTGTTCTTGCGGAGTACGGTTATTCCGAAAATTTCTCCCTTGATGAATGTCTTGACCGCCTTTCGGCGCGTATTCGGGAGAGTGAAAGCTTTCCTCACGAAATAGGCATTTTTCTCGGCTATCCCGTGGAGGACGTTGTTGGCTTTATTGAAAACAAGGGAGAAAATTTCAAGCTGTGCGGCACATGGAAGGTCTATGGCAATGTGGAAAATGCAAAGCGAACATTTTCAAATTACGTTAAGTGCAGAGCTTATCTGTGCAATAAATTAAACGAGGGCGCAGATATTTATCAAGCCCTAAAAATATCATAGGAGGAATTTTTTATGAAAACAGCAGTAATTTACTGGAGCGGTACAGGCAATACCGAGGCTATGGCAAAGGCGGTCGCAGAGGGTGCAGGAGCGGAGCATTTCACCGTATCCGATTTTTCGGGCAGCATAGATGATTATGATGCAGTTGCTTTAGGCTGTCCTGCAATGGGTGCAGAAGTGCTTGAAGAGGACGAGTTTGAGCCGTTTTTATCATCAGTCGAGGATAAGCTGAACGGCAAAAAGGTCGCTCTTTTCGGTTCTTACGGCTGGGGTGACGGCGAATGGATGAGAAACTGGGAGGAACGTGTCAAGGCTGACGGTGCAGTTCTTGTGAACGGTGAAGGACTTATCGCAAACGAAACACCTTCGGACGATGATCTGGAAAATTGCAGGCAGCTTGGAAAAGCACTTTCTGAATAGTGGTATAATTTTAATACAAAGTTACCTAATGCTAACAGCAAAATATGTGCAGATATACAAATATTTCAAAACTGCTTGACAAAGGAAAAAATATGGAGTATGATAATTGAGGTTAGTGAAAGCTAACCTCAATTAATGTGCATAAGTTAGCCTTGTCTAACAATGCAAAGGAGTGAATTTATGATGCCGCTTACACTTGCAAATACAGGTGAGGAAAACATCATCAAGAAGATCGGAGGAAATCCCGAAACAAGGAAATTCCTCGAAAATTTGGGGTTTGTGGCAGGCTCTGCGGTAACTGTCGTCAGTGAGATCGGCGGAAATGTTATCGTGAACGTCAAGGATTCAAGAGTTGCCGTTTCAAAGGAAATGGCTTGCAAAATTATGGTGTGAAAGGGGATATTGCTATGTCAACACTTAAAGAAGCAAAGATAGGCTCCACAGTTACGGTGAAAAAGCTGAGCGGAGAAGGCGCAGTCAAGCGCAGAATTATGGATATGGGTATCACAAAGGGTACGGAAATTTATGTCCGCAAGGTCGCACCTCTGGGCGATCCCATTGAAGTAACGGTTCGCGGCTATGAGCTTTCCCTGAGAAAAGCCGATGCCGAAATGATAGAAGTCGGCTGATATTTTTTTACATATTAGTTAGCAGAGGCTAATAAAGTTAGATTAACCTAACTTAAAGAAAGGATAAGTAATATGGAAATACGAATTGCGCTTGCGGGAAATCCAAACGCAGGCAAAACCACGCTTTTTAATGCTCTCACAGGTTCCAATCAGTTTGTGGGAAACTGGCCCGGCGTTACGGTTGAGAAAAAAGAGGGAAAGCTGAAGGGTCACAAGGACGTTATCATCACCGACCTTCCAGGTATCTACTCACTTTCTCCCTACACACTTGAAGAAGTTGTTGCCCGAAACTATCTTATCGGCGAGCGTCCCAATGCTATCCTCAACATCATTGACGGAACAAATCTTGAAAGAAATCTTTATCTTACCACACAGCTTGTGGAATTGGGGATCCCCGTTGTATGTGCAATAAATATGATGGACGTTGTGCAAAAGAACGGCGATAAGATAAACATTGAACAGCTTTCCAAAGAGCTTGGCTGCAAAGTAGTTGAAATATCAGCATTAAAGGGCACGGGCATAAACGAAGCTGCAAATGCGGCGGTAGATGCGGCGAAATCGGGAGTGAAAACAGTTTCTCAGCATAAATTCTGCGGCTGTGTTGAACACGCAATTGCACATATCGAGGAATGTGTCCTCCACGATGTTCCCGAGGAGCAGCAGAGATGGTATGCCGTAAAGCTGTTTGAGCGTGATGAAAAGGTCTATGAAACGCTGAACATTTCCGACAGCAAAATTTCCCACATTGAAGGCGATATTGCCGCCGCCGAAAAGGAAATGGACGACGACAGCGAAAGCATTATTACCAACGAGCGTTACATTTACATAGGCAATATCATCAAGGATTGCCTTAAAAAGAAAAACAAGGGCGGCTTGACTGTTTCCGATAAGATAGACCGCATTGTAACGAATCGTTTTCTTGCATTGCCCATATTTGCGGCAGTAATGTTTATTGTTTACTATGTTTCCATAACAACGGTAGGCGGCTGGGCGACCGACTGGACAAACGATGTTTTCTTCGGTGAATGGATACTGCCCGGGGCGCAGACATTCCTTGAAAATATAGGCTGTGCGGACTGGCTGACGGGTCTTGTGGTTGACGGAATTATCGGCGGTGTCGGAGCGGTTCTGGGCTTTGTTCCTCAGATGCTTGTTCTGTTTATCTTCCTTGCATTCCTTGAAGCCTGCGGATATATGGCGAGAATTGCATTTGTAATGGACAGGATTTTCAGGAAATTCGGTCTGTCGGGAAAATCCTTTATCCCCATGCTAATCGGTACAGGCTGCGGCGTTCCTGCGGTTATGGCAAGCCGTACCATCGAAAATGAGCGTGACCGAAGAATGACAATTATGACAACAACATTCATTCCCTGCGGTGCAAAGCTGCCTATTATCGGATTAATTGCAGGCGCACTTTTTGATAACGCCGGTTGGGTAGCGACTTCCGCATATTTCATCGGAATGGCTGCAATTATCATATCGGGAATCATGCTCAAAAAGACAAAAATGTTTTCGGGTGAGCCTGCTCCCTTTGTAATGGAGCTGCCTGCATATCATCTTCCGACTGCGGGAAATGTTCTCCGTTCGATGTGGGAGCGTGGGTGGTCATTCATTAAAAAGGCGGGAACGATCATACTTCTTTCAACGGTTGTGTTATGGTTCTTACAGAGCTTTGGAGTTGAAAACGGCAGCTTTGGTATGATAGAGGATCTTGATAATTCCGTACTTGCAGCTGTGGGCGGAGTAATAGCACCGCTGTTTGCACCTCTGGGCTGGGGCGACTGGAAAGCGGCTGTTGCGGCAGTTACGGGACTTATCGCAAAGGAAAATGTTGTTGCCACATTCGGTACTCTGTTCCATTTCGGCGGCGAAATTTCCGAAAACGGTGACGAGATCTGGGGACTTATGACATCAAGCTTCACCGCTCTTTCGGGCTATTCCTTCCTTGTGTTTAATCTGCTTTGTGCACCCTGCTTTGCGGCTATCGGTGCAATCAAGCGTGAGATGAACAACGGCAAATGGACTGCTTTTGCTATTGCATATCAGTGCTTGTTCGCATATGCGGTATCGCTTATTATTTATCAGTTCGGACTGCTTTTCGCAGGTTCGGTAAATGTTATGGGACTTATCTTTGCGGTCATCGTTCTTGCATTAATCATCTATATGCTTGTACGCCCTTACAAGGAAAGCAATAGGCTGACAACAAGTGTTAGAGTAAATTCATAACTTGTTTTGTTTGCGTTTCTGTGATTTTTCACGGGAACGCAAACGTAAATTTTCGGAAAGGTTGTGACGTTATGGGTACGGTTATTATAGGAATAATTGTTGCAGTAATTATCTTTTTGGCAGGACGGCAATTGTATAAGGATAAGAAGCAGGGCAAATCCCTTTGCGGAGGAAAATGCTCCTGCTGTCCAAATGGCTGCGCTTGTCACGGAGAGATAAAAAAGTGAACGGTCTGACATATTCACAGAAAAAATATCTTTTTGCTATTTACAAGCTTGGACATAACGGAGAAGAAGTAAAATCCTCCGAAGTTGCAAGACTCGTGGGTGTAAGCAAGGCAAGCACAGCCGCAATGGCTGTTAAGCTGTGCGAAAGCGGATATATCCAAAAGGAGCATTACGGGCAGATAGGGTTGACGGAAAGCGGTGTTAAGGCGGCAAATTCAATTTACACAAGCTATATAATCATTCGTGATTTTCTTGAAAATGCTCTCGGACTTGACGAAAAGACAGCCGATGCCGACGCTGTGAAAATTGTTATTCACGCTTCCGAAAAAACTGTGAACCACCTTGCGGAATATCTGCTGAAAGGGTGATAAAATGGCAACGGGAATTATTATACTATGGCTATTTGCGGAAGGAGTATGACAGGGTTTATTCCGGAAAAATCAAAAATATAGAAAATGACCGTCTTACGGGAGTAGGATAGTTCTTGCCTGCGTCCGGGTGTTCCATATTATTTATTTTGCGTTCGGAGTTAAAAACTGCGAATAATTTTTCAAAAACACTTGACAAATCAACTTGAGTATGATATGATAACAGCGTTACGTAACAATGTTATCAAGGCGGTGAGAATTTGAAATCTGACAGGGAAACACGGGAGCTGCTTATGGAAAGCGGTAAAAAGGAGTTCCTTGAAAAGGGATATATGAAGGCTTCTCTGCGGAAAATTTGCGCCGATGCAGGCGTTACCACAGGCGCACTTTACTTCTTTTTCAAGGATAAGGAGGATCTGTTCGGAGCAATAGCAGAGCCGCCGCTTAAGGTGCTTACGGACATTCTGAACGGTCATTTTTCTGCTGATCTGGAGGCAATCTCACAGCCTCATGCACCGTCGGGCAAAAACGCTCATGAATTGGTGGATCATGACGACTTTGTTGCTCGCCTTATTCATCATATTTACGGAAATTATGATTCTTTTATCCTGCTGCTGACGAAATCTCAAGGCTCAAAATATGAAAACTGCGTTGACAGTCTTGTTGATACAATTGAGCAGTTTTACCTTGCAATGTCTGAGAAAATAGGTGCTCATTACGGCGCAAGGGTCAACCGATATATGCTTCACTGGCTTGTTCATATGATGGTGGATTCCTTTATTCATCTCATAACTCATGAAGTCGATGAAGAAAAAGCTGTTCAGTATATGATGAGAATTATGAATTTTATACTTGTCGGGTGGCAGAAAGCCGTTTTTGAATAAGCGGCTTTTTTATATAAGCAATACATAACAATGTTATGCCGAACTAACTTTTGTCGGCGATATTTTATAAGCTGTACATAACAATGTTATGCTAAACTAACTTTTTAACGGGAGGAAATATTATGTATCTGGAAATCAAGGACGTAAAGAAAAGCTACGGAAAGGATTCAAGCTATATTCAGGTTTTGAAGGGCATAACCACAAGCGTTGAAAAGGGTCAGATGTGCGTTATACAAGGCACCAGCGGCAGCGGAAAATCAACTTTGCTCAACTGCATAGGCGGTCTTGATACAATGGATTCGGGGTCGGTAAGGGTTGACGGCAAGGAGATTTTCGGGCTTAAACCAAATGCTCTTTCTGATTACCGCCGTGATAATTTGGGCTTTATTTTTCAGTTCTACAATCTTGTACCAAATCTTACGGTAAGGGAAAATATACAGGTCTGCGAGTACATTTCCGATTCGCCGCTGAACATTGACGAGCTGCTTGAAACGCTGGGACTTACGGAGCATCAGAACAAATTTCCCTCACAGCTTTCGGGCGGTCAGCAGCAGAGGTGTGCTATCGCAAGGGCGCTTATAAAAAATCCCAAGCTGCTTCTCTGCGATGAGCCTACGGGTGCGCTTGATTCAAAAACATCACGGGATATTCTCGTCCTCCTTGAAGAGATAAACAGGAAATACGGCACTACAATGCTTATCGTCACTCACAATAATGCCATAAAAAATATGGTGCATAAGGTAATAATCGTCAAGGACGGACTTATTAAAAAGGACTATGAAAACGAAGTCCGCACACCTGCGGCAGAGCTGGAGGACTTATAATGAACAGAGTGCTAAGCAAACGTATTTTTCGTGATTTAAAGAGCAATTTCCTGCGGTATCTTGCGCTTTTTCTGATGATAGTCATGGGAATGTACATAATTATTGCAGTGGTGGGAGCTGCGGAAACTATAATAACAAGGACGGTCGAAACAGGCGAGAAAAACCATGTTGAGGACGGACAGTTTGCTGTTTTTACACAGCTTACGGCGGCGCAGGAAAAGGAGATAACCGACAGGGGAGTTACCCTTGAAAGGATATTTTCCTTTGATGCCCAAATGTCCGATAATTCCGTGCTGAGAGTTTTTAAGGTGCGTGAAGAGGTTGACCTTATTGATACGGACGAGGGCAGAGCACCCGAAAAATCGGGAGAGATATTCCTTGAAAAGCGTTATTGTCAAGAACATGAAATATCCGTTGGAGATACGTTGAAAATAGGCGAAAAAGTCTTTGTCGTAACGGGCATTGGCACAGTTCCCGATTATGACGCTCCCACAAAAAAATTCTCCGACAGTTCGGTGGACAGCTCACTTTTCGGAGTTGGTTTTGTCGTTTCCGAAGATTATGAAGCACTGAAAAGTCTTGGAAAAACCGAGGATATTCGCTATGCTTATCTGCTAAACGGAGAAATTACCCACGATGAATTAAAGGATATTATCAAGGATTTTGAGTTTGACTATAACGATATTGAGGACGAATATTTCCGTGAAATGCTTGATGATACCCTCGGCAGAAAAGAGGACATACAGGACGGTATAAATGAACTTTATGACGGTTCAAAGGAGCTTGCGGACGGACTTTCCGAACTTGACAAAATGAGTGTTGCTCTTGACGGATTGAAAGCCTATTCCGACGGAGTTACGGAATATACAAACGGGGTTCACGAAGCAGCAGATGGCGCCGCCGAACTGGCAGACGGAGTAAAGGAGCTGAAAACCGAAACGGACGATATGCTTGACGAGCTTTTCACCGTTGACATCGACAATCTTACCGAGTTTGTGGAAGCTGCGGATAATCCCCGAATTGCCGCAGCCGCAGCCGATATGCAGATGAACAAAAGCGTTGGTCTGTTTGCGGGTGTGATAATTATGGTGCTGTTCACATACGTTATTTCCGTATTTGTCATTCATCAGATACAGCGTGAATCAAGTGTTATCGGCGCATTGTATGCTCTCGGTGCAAAAAAGAAGGATCTAATCGGTCATTATATCGCATTGCCAACTATAATAAGCTTTGCAGGCGGTCTTGCAGGTTCGGCACTTGGTTTCAGCAAATTCGGTATTGATTCTCAAATGGCTGACACTTACTATTATTTCTCCGTGCCTGTATTTGAGCCTGTATATCCGTTATATCTTATAATTTACGCTGTGGTAATGCCGCCCGTTATTTCGGCAATAGTAAACTATCTTGTAATAAACAAGCGACTCTCACGGACGGCACTTTCACTTATCAAAAACGAGCAGAAAACAGATTTCCGTACAGGAATCGACTTAAAGAAAATGGGCTTCCTGCGCCGTTTTCAGATAAGACAGATGCTTCGTGAAGCGAGAACGGGTCTTACCGTAATTTTCGGAATGCTCATATCGCTTATTATATTTATGCTTGGTATCAACTGCTATGTGCTGTGTACAAATATAAAAGCTGACACGGTGCGTGACACAAAATTTGAGTATATGTATGTTTTAAAATATCCCGAGGAAACGCCGCCCGAAAATTCCGAAGCTTACTATGTTGAGTCGTTGTCGAAAACGGCATTCGATTACACTCTTGACATAAGCGTTATCGGTGTTGACGAAAACGAGAAATATTACGGCGTATCTCCCGAAAAGGGCAAAAGCAAGATAACCGCAAGCACATCTGCTGCGCAGAAATATGGTCTGAAAAAGGGTGATAAGCTGATACTGACCGACAGTGCCACCGATATGGACTACGCATTTACAATAACCGACATTGCCGATTATTCCGCAGGACTTTCGGTGTTTATGGACATTGACAGTATGCGTGAGCTATTCGGGCAGGAGGACGACTATTACAATATGCTCCTTTCGGATACGGCACTTGACATTGACGAGGGACGCTTGTACTCGGTAACGTCACGAAGCGACATTGAACGCTCCTCGGCAGTTTTTTCCGACCTGATGATGCCCATGGTTATAATGATGACTGTTGTTTCTATAATCATTTTCTGCGTGGTGATGTATCTTATGCTGAATGTGATGATAGAACGTGCGAGCTTTGGTATTTCTCTTGTAAAGATATTCGGCTACCGCACAAATGAGGTAAGAAAGCTGTATCTGAACGGAAATACCGCAGTTGTTGCAGTAGGTGCGCTTATCGCCATACCCGTTTCCAAGCTGTTTATGGACACGATCTATCCCTATATGATATCCAACATTGCCTGCGGAATGAATCTGCATTTTGAGTGGTATATGTATTCTATGATTTATGTTGGAATCATGCTCATATATTTTGCGGTGAATGGTATGCTTACTGCAGAGCTGAAAAAGATCACTCCTGCGGAGGTGCTGAAAAACAGGGAATAACACTAAACACCCATTATTTACGGGGATCTCTCGAAAAAAACATAAACGCAAAACCCTTTTCAACAGTTTCACTTTTTACGGCGATTTCTTCTCCATAATTCTAATGGTGTTTAGTATAACTCAAATTACACTCAAAGTAAAATGTAAAAGAGGCAGTAAACGGACAAAGTACAGCAGACTTTCTGAGTAAAATGAGTATTGCTTTGAAAGAAGCGGAAGAAACGGAATATTGGCCGGAATTACTGAATGAAACAGAATATATTTCCGCTGAACAATTTGACAGCGTGGTAAGTGGCTGCCGTGAAATTATAAAAATTCTGACAAGTATAATCAAAACTACAAAAGCAAGTACCTATTAATCCATGATAAAAAGGCTCAAAAAATTGTCAATTGACAAAGCCATTCGTTCCGTATATTGACCGTTCGTTCTGAAATCAACACGAGCGGTCAATTTTGTGTTATGATAAAGGCGAGGTGAGATTATGGTAAAAGTTACAAAATGGGACAAGAAAAAGAAAAACGAACAAAACAAGCGCAAATATACGCTTTACGAAAATCTGCGATACATACTCTCGGAGATTTGGAAAAGCCAGCCTTTAATGCTTGTTTTGCTCCTTGTGGGGCTGATTGCTATTGTTGCGGAATCACTTTTCACAACATTTACGGGGAAATATGTTGTTGAGCTTGCCTTGGGAACATCATCAAGAGTTCAGCTTGCGGTGATATGCCTTTCGCTTATTGTCGGCGAGCGGATTACAAAATATATTTGGAATGAAACGCAGGATTACTGCGGATATTATGGTAATTACAAATATGCCTGCCATACGACCCGAAAAATCATACGCAAAAATATGTCCACGGACTACAAAACAATGAAAGCTTTAATAACAGCAACGCCATACAAAAAGCGTGGGTAGGTTCTGATTATATATCGTATCAGACCTTGAGCACAATATAGTATTTTCTGTCGGCGGTTCTGCGTGTTGCGGCATACGGCGGGGGAGTTGTTTGCTTAATACCTATACTTTCAAATCATTATCGTTTATATGTGATGTGTCAACCCACCGCAGCATTATTATCGAGGACTTCGCCCCAATAGGTCAGGACAATTTCCCCATCTACAAGGCTGTTATTTTCATCAAAGAAAACTCTTCCGCCGTTTAGGGAAGTACCGATAAAGAAGTAATTATCGGTACCGAGCGACAAACTTTGTTCATTTCGCAAATTAACATACGAAATGACAAAGGGGTCGCCCCTTCTGCGGGATCTTTGTAGTTTATCCCCTTGTCCCTGATACCCTTTATGAGAATATCCGAAAGCTCGCTCCCGGTCATTTCAAGGGCAAATGCCGGAAGAAAAATATTCTCCCTTGACGGGGTAACTCCTCCAAACCAGTTTTTCAGCTGCTTTTTAAGGAGCGTCTCGGTCATAGTCAGCTTTTCCCTGCAAAAGATATTTGACTGTCCTATAAGCCCACTGCTTCTGAATTTTCTTGCGCAGTATTCCGTCGGCGTTTCGTTTTCCGAAAGCTCGGCGGACTTTTTATTGAGGATATAGCATGTGAGATATTTTTCAAAGGCGGATTCATACAGGCAGTCATTTAAAATGGAAAATATCTTCTCTGCTGTCAGCGAACGGCAGTCATCGGAAAGGTCATGACCGAAATAGCATTTCAGATACTTTGCCACATCATCGGTATTTCTGCTTACGGTTCTGTAATTATCACTGACGGCAGTCATATTTTTCTGTTTCCCTATAATATTTTGCTTTGCATTTGACACATTTTGACATTGCAAGACGAAAACAATTAAGGAAATACCGATCAGTGGGTGTTCCCCCGACTTCGGTAGGGTAACACCCACCTAAATACATCACTCAGGTAACAGGGAAAATTTTCGATTTGAGCAGCGGTTTCTTAACATTAACATTATGCTACATTTCATAGCATCTTTCAAGTGGAATCGAAAAATACATTCAGAAAATTGTCGGTTTATAATATAAGGTGAAAAAATACCACAATTTTTCTTGGAAGTGATAGTATGTTTGTATCCGGTCAGATACTTGAAGATAAATATGAGATCATAGAGCGTATCGGTGCGGGCGGCGGCGGTACGGTCTACAAGGCTTTTCAGCGTGGACTTAACAGATATGTTGCCGTAAAGCTCATAAAGGAAGAGATAAGAGGTACTCTTGATGTACACGGCGAAGCGGATATTCTCAAAAATCTGAAAAACGACCACATTCCGCAGGTGTATGATTTTATAGAAGCGGACGGAAAGGTCTACACTGTTATGGAGTATGTTGAGGGCAGCTCCCTTAAAACACTTCCGGACAGCGGGAAACGGTTCTCAAAGCGTGAGGTTTACGATTATACACGTCAGCTTTGTGAGGCGGCGGCATATCTTCATTCCCGCAGACCGCCTATAATCCACAGCGACATAAAGCCTGCAAATATTATGCTTACTCCCGACGGAAATATCTGCCTTATTGACTACAACATCTCCCTTATGCTGGGAGGAAGTGCGGTAGGAGTAAGCGACGGCTATTCTCCGCCCGAACAGTACGGCAGGCTTTTGCCGAAAATAGAGAAGCCGGAAACCTCCTATCCCGACAGCGAAGCACTGACTGCTATGGGGACAAGCGGCGAAGAAACCGTCCTTGATGAAGCTGTCACAGGTTACAGCACAGATATTGCCAAAAGCATGGCTTTTCTGCGGCAAGATCACTTTGGCTGCCTCCTCTCGGGAGAAGCATACTGCTTGACGATATTGATATGCCTGCCGTTCACGGGCAGATAAGTGTCGTTTACGGAAAAGCGGACAATTACAAGCAGCAGATACAGTTCCCCGTTTGCCTTGACCTAAGTGACGGTCCAAATCTGAAAATATGCGGAACAGCTGCTTCGGGAAAAACCACCTTACTTCAAACGCTTATCTGTTCGGCAGTAAAGAAGTATTCCCCCGAGCTGTTCAATTTCTATATAATAGATTTTTCAAGCAGGACGCTAAAGCTTTTCAAGGGACTTCCTCACTGCGGAGGAGTTGTTTATGAGGACGAGGAGGACGCTGTGGGAAGGCTGATGAAGCTGCTTCTCGATATTGCAGATGAACGAAGAAAGCTGTTTGAACGCTCCGACATAGGCAGCTTCAAGGAGTATACAAGGCATAACACGCTGCCCCTTGTGCTGCTTGTAATTGACAATTTCGGGGCATTTTCGGAGCAGTTTGAGGAATATGAGGAGGTGCTGCTGCGGCTGATGCGTGAGGGTATAAGATACGGCATAAAAATCGCAGCGACATTAAATAACACCTCTGAGATGAAGTACAAAATGCGTTCCTATATGTCAGGCTCCATTGCACTGCGTATGGCGGAAAAGGGAGATTACAACGAGCTTCTGGGACGGGCACCCGATTTCCTTCCCGCTGCGGCAAGCGGACGGGGGCTTATGTCGGCAGGCGGAGAGATAATGGAATTTCAGACGGCACTTCCCGCTGCGGGTGAAAGCGAATCCGAAAGGGCGGAAAATATGAAGAAGCTGTTTGGGGAGCTGGCGGAGAAATACGGAAATGCCAACAGGGCAAGACCTATTCCCATAATAACGGAAAATATGACATATACCGAGCTGATAAAGAGCACAGAGGGTACCGACAGTCTGCCCATAGGCTATGACTGCGTAAGTGCTGAGCCGTATTTGATGCCTTTTGCGGGCTTTTATTGCTATTGCGTAAGCGGTCATGATGATATTGGTATTGCACGAGTTTTCGAGAATATCTGCAGATATGCCGAAGAGAAAAATGTCCGGCTGACAGCAGTCAAGGTCGGCGGAATGGATATTGAACTGCCCGAGGGCTGCAATACCATAACCGATTATGACGGCGTTTGCGAGCTGATAAAGACTCTGTACAGCGAGTTTGGAAAAAGAAATGAAGCTGTTCCCGAATTCAAGGAAAAAAGGCGTGCGGGAATTTCAAGGGACAGCTTTATGGCTGAAAAATTCGGCAGGATATTCATTATCATTGACGATATGTCAAGGCTGTGCGAAATGCTTTACACCGACCCCGCAGGCGGCAAATGTGCCGAGCTTTTCAATACGTTTTTTGCGAAGGGCAAGGATCACGGGGTACATATTTTTGCGGGCTATAACAGCTCACGGAAAACGTATCTTACTGCATCGAACACATTTAAATCGGAAAATCACGGTATTCATCTGGGCGGAAAAGCGGGAGATCAGAATGTTCCGGAGATAGCCCTGCCTGTTTCGCAGAAGCAAAAGCAGCTTCCGTCTAACACAGGTTTTGCCGCAGACGGGCAGATGGTGAGCACCGTATATGTACCGGAGAAGGAATAATGCTGGATATTTTTTTGTTTGACACAGATTCCGATATTTCAAAGAGCATCTGCGATATATGCACGGAATATGCCATAAGAAGCAACAGCCCCGCAGCATTTAAGGCGTTTTCCGAGATACCCGAAAGCATCTGCGCAGACGGAGTTTTCGGGCGTGAAGCGGCACTGTATCTTGTAAAGGGCTGTGAACGGTGCATAAGCCTTGCCGAAAGCATACGCAGGCTGAATTTTCAGAATTACATTATCCTGCTGGCAGACGGACTCAGCGATATACTGAATTACACTTCGGCAGGGCTTCGTCCTGCGGGCATACTTATGAAGCCCGTGAAATATGAAGCCGCCGAGAGGATATTCATCGATATTTCCGCCGACCTGAAAAAAAGCCGTGCAGACCTTCGGGAACAGTTCCGCTTCAAAATACGTGCCAGAGAATACACCGTCCCGCAGGACGCTATACTGTATTTTGAAGCGGTCAACAAGAAAATGACTCTCAGGACGGCGGGACAGGTATTTGAATTTTATATGCCGTCGGAGGAGGTCTTGAAGCAGCTTTCGCCCCGATTTGTCCGCATACATAAAAGCTTTATTGTAAATGTCGGGCATATTTCCGTTGCGGATTACAAAAATATGACCGTCGAGCTGGACGACTGCTCCGTCATATATATTTCAAGAACCTATAAGGTAAATTTGCAGACGGCGTTGGCAGAGCTTGCCAATGAAAAATCCGATTTGAGGTGATGGATATGATAGCATATAAATTTACGGAAACAGAGCTGAGATTTCTTTGCGAACATCTCGGAAACATCAAGCCGTGGGGTATTTTTGCAAAGGGCGGCGCACTGAGTGACGATGAATGTCGTCAGGCTATGGATTCCCTGAGAAACAAGGGCTTTATTACAGGCGAGGACAGCAGTGCCTCGGTCAACAGCGTTATTGCCCTTTTGATAAGGTCGCCGGGAAGGGCACAGCAAATTTTTGTGGGTGCACAGGAAGGCTTTACGGCATACATCTGCGATAATATTTTGCTGCTGCTTATTAAGGACGGCGGCGAGGGACGTTTCCTGCTTTATCCCTTTCAAAGCGAAAGCAGTCTTATCGAATGGCTTAATGAAAACGGAATTTTTCAATGGGACAGGTTAAGTAAGGAAGAGTTTTACAATGGATAAAATAATCGTTGAAATAAAATGTCCTGCTACGATGAAAAGCTATGAGTTCAGAATTTCCAAAAGGCTGTCGGCTGCTGAGGGGATAAAAAAGATCATCGGCGAGATACGTTCATTTGAGGGCAGTGAAAAGCTGTTAGACGGCGAGCTGTCGCTGTTCAGCGCAAAAAGCGGGGCTGTTCTCTGCGGGGAAATGAGCTTTGCGGAAAACGGTGTTGCAAGCGGCGATGTTCTTATGATAATTTAAGGAGGAATTCAAAATAAAGCAAAAGACAAGAATACTTATCTACATACTTATAGCTGCGGCAGTGGTGGTGTCGGGAGTGCTGGGGGTGCTCTCCATGCGGGGCGGCGGCTCGGGCGATATTTCCGAGCATATTGATCTGGGACGGAAATATCTGATAGAGCTTTCCTATGACAAGGCGGTAATTGAGTTTACAGAAGCGATCAACATTGACCCGAATAATGTGGACGCATATCTCGGTTTGGCGGAGGCTTACGAAAAAATAGGTGATATTCCAAAGGCTATCGAATGGCTTGAAAAGGGTTTCAGTATCACAGGCGACCCGCAGATAAAGGAGATGTTGGACAGGCTGAGAACGCTTGTTGATTCGGACAGCTCTGCAGTCACGGAAGGAACAGCAGTTTCGGAGAGTGAAACGGCTGCGCAGACCGAGTCGGAAACGAAAAGCAAGGCAAAAGCCCCCGAACTTTTCGGGAATGACTGAGGAAGAAGTTATCACTGCCTGCGAAGCTGTTGGACTGACGTGCAGCATTTCATATGCGGAAAGCGATACTGTCGAAAAGGGATTTGTGGTCAGTCAGTCTATACCCGCAGGTGCTTCTGTTGCAAAGGGTATCAGCATACCCGTTACGGTCAGCGAGGAATCCGGGGAGAAATATACTGTTGAGCTTGTTGAAGCGTTCAGCCTTACTTATGATGAAAATGGCGAGAGAAAGCTAAACTATGATTTGAAGTCAAATTATGATTTCCGAAAAGCTAACGCTATGGCAGAACACGGCGTCGAGTATCCTTATATATGCAAGCATGGACATAATAATGATGGAGCGGTTGAGGTGGCATGGGGTGAAAACGATGACCCGACCTATGACAGTGAATATGAGGGAGAAATGTATTATTCCATTGAAACGGGGGCAGGCTCTGTAAATTTGTCGACGAGATATTATTATGTTTCGCAGTTTTCCGAGGGACTTGCGTTTTTCATGAGAGATTCCAAAAAAGAGGGTAAAACAACGACTCATGTACGAGGATATATCAATACAAAGGGCGAGGAGGTTTTCAGTTATCTTTATACCGATACCGGTTGGGTACACGGCAACGGTTCGGGCAGTGGCTATATGGAAATCAAAGACAGCACATCTTTTCCCGACAGAGATATGTATGATATGTGTTACGGATATGCCGCTTATGAAAACAATTCTGAGGACGGCGTAGGTGTAGTGGATTCAAAGGGAAATGTTATTATCAAACCGTCTTATTATTCCGTTGATGTTGCGGGAAACGGGATCTTCAGAGTAACAAATAAGGATAATTGGCAAAAATACGGCTATATTACAGCGCAGGGAAAAGAAATAGCAAAATGTGAATTTGACTGTGCAGGCGAATTTATAAATGGGCTAGCCTCTGTCGGATATTATAACGACGGTAAATATACAAAGGGTGTTATTGATCAAAACGGCGAATGGGTGGTACCTTGCAAATATGAATATTGTTTAGTAGAGGATAATGGATTAATTGTTGTAATAAACACAGAGCGTGATGAAGAAACCTGGGAAAGAAAAACGTATTTTTACTGCTATGACAAAAATGGTCAGCTTATTTTTGACAGCAACTATCCCACTATTTTGACCGGAAATAATTCAGGCTGTAAATATACTGTGGGAGAAGCAAGTGACAGGATACCGGTTCAGGGCAATGACGGAACAGTATATTTATATGACCTTAGCGGCAAACAGATTGCTAAGACTAAAGGTGAACTTCAATATGATCCAATGAATCCATATCATGAACCACATGCGTTTATGTTTGATGTTACAGGCATAGTATGGCTTGGCGGAAATACATATATGGACAAGGACGGCAATATTTACTCACAACACCCTTACAATTTGCCAATAGGCGAAAGTTATTACGATTTATTAGGTGATGCTTGGTACACTACTATCCGCAGTGTGACCGATAAGATAGCAGGTCAAAAGACGCAGATGGACGCTTATATGACGGAAATGCAGTCGAAGATCAAGGAGCTTGAAAATTATTTCAAGGGTGAAGCGGGTACGGCGTTTTTTGATAAATACACAACCGTTCAGAATAATGTTTCCAAATGTCTGACAAATCTTGATTCCGAGATCACTAAGCTGAGAACTGCCGCAGGTATTTTCGAAGAGGCAGGAAACAAGACAAGAACTGACGTTAATGGGCTTTCCACGGAGCAGCTCTTTACTAACAATTAAGCAGAGAAATGTGTTCGGCGGGCGGTTTGTACGGGCTGCCCGCTTTGAAAATTATTTGCATAAGACAGGACTGTTCCGGCGGCTTGGTTTGCAAGATATGGTGAAGCGATATGTATACGATAAAATTTGATACGGAGTTGGTCGGTGAGCTGACAGGTATATACGGAAGATCCATAGACAATTTTTACGGAATGCTCCCCGAATTGTCTGCGGCGATGAGGTCAATAGATACTGCGAGGGGCTTCGGAATTGAGGATATTGCAAAGGAACTGCAGTCTGCGGTTGCAACGAGCATTGCCGAAAAATATCTTCCTAAAGACAATATCTTTGTTCCGCTAAAGTCCGGTGAATTTGGTGAAGAGATAAAGAAAGCATATGACCATTACTCGGGTGAAAATAAGAAAAAGAACTCTGCCAAGTGGATCGATGTGGAGCTTGCATATTATATTAAGGAGTGTTACGATAACTATATCGATCCTGACGGTATATACAATCTAACTGGCAGCTTTACACCCTCATGTATGTCAATGTTTCTGGCTATGTTCTACTGTGAGATCTGCAAATTTAAATTCAAATCCAAGTTTGATTATTATGCAAAAGGAATCAAGATTGAAGATAAAGAAGCAGAAATAGTTTATAACAGCGACGATGGCAAGAAGGAGTATACTGCGGAAGAACTCCTTAATGAGATCAACGTGTATGACGCCAATGGTGCTAACTATCATGATGATTGGAGCGGCGAAGTATTTAACGTTGAAGCAATTGGATACCTTGCAAAGATAATAAATCTATTTGCTGATGACAATGAAAAAATGAATTTCAAAAATATGGATGTTATTGATGTTGCTAAGAGTTTTACAGAACGGTACGAACTTGAAGAATTTTTCGGCACAATCAATGATTATAATGTCGGTCAGGATAAAGTCATTAGCTACGCTCCATATATTAATTATGAGGATTATGACTTTGACGATAGGGATTCTTCATTTATGGAATCGAATATCTTGCATATTGACGATCTTTACGCTATTCTCAAAACCTTCTGGAAAAGGTTCGTTGACCCCGAAGCAGAGTGATCGGCGATCATAAACTCGCAAATTCGCTGCTTATATAATGTCAATCGGGTGTCCCTCCGCTGTTTGGCGTGGGGACACCCGATCTCTATATTATTTGTTTATTTCTGTTCGGACGCATTTTGTTCCGCTTAGCTTTTCGCTGAGTTCATCGGGCTGATGTGTTCCCGCAAACAGCGTAAAGCGGCTGCCGAAGCGTTTGCGCTCGCCGTTTTCGTCAACAGCGGTAAATGCCCTTTCGGACATGGGTATCTCCACGAAATTTTTTTCACCCGCCGCAAGCTTTACCCTCTTGAAACCGCACAGGCTTACATTGGGAACGGCGTTTTCGCAGTAGTCCTTAATGTAAAGCTGGATAATGTCCTCGGACGGTTTGTCGCCCGTGTTTTCGGCGGTGACAACAGCCTTGCCGTCCGAATATTCAACGGAGGTGCACAGGATATTTCCATAGGTAAGACCGTAGCCGAAGGGGAAAAGCACGTTATTTTCCGCATAACGGTAGGTGCGGTTTTTCATGGAATAATCGGTAAAATCGGGGAGCAGCTCGGAACGTTCATAGAAGGTCACAGGCAGCTTTCCGCTCGGCGATACATCTCCGAAAAGTATCTTAGCAAGTGCCGTGCCGCCTTCCGAACCGGGGTACCATGCGTGTATGAGCGCATCGGGTTCGCACTCGGTATTTACGGCACTTCCCGCAGCACATACCAAAACAACGGGCTTGCCCGTTTTCATAATCTTGTCAACGAGAATACGCTGACTTTCGGGCAGACTAATATCATTTTTGTCCCCCGAGGAAAACTCATTTCCCGTATCTCCCTCTTCGCCCTCAATGGTGGAGTCAAGTCCAACGCAAAGCACAACAAGGTCGGCACAGTCAGCCGCCGCAAGAGCCTCAGCATATCTGTCCCCGGGCTGTGCAAGAACGGAAACCTTGTCCTTGTAAAGATGACAGCCCTCTGCATAAATAACTCTTCCGTCAAAGCGTTCTCTGATGCCGTCAAGGAAGGTTACATATTTATCCGCTGTGCCGTTGTAATTTCCCTCAAGGGCAATGCGGCTGTCGCTGTTGGGACCTATCACGGCGATGGTGTTCAGCTTGCTTTCATCAAGGGGAAGTATGCCGTTGTTTTTCAGCAGTACCATAGATTTTTCGGCACATTCAAGGGAAACTGCCTTGTTCTCCCTGCTTGCGACAACGGTGTAGGGAATATCGTCAAACTCCGTCTTTTTGTCGAACATACCCAGCCTTATCCTTGTCCGCATAAGGTGAACACAGGCTTTGCGAATGTCCTCCTCGGTAATAAGTCCCTCGTCAAGGGCGGCGAGAAGATACATATATGTGCAGCCGCAGTTTACATCGCAGCCTGCCTTTAAAGCAAGTGCGGCGGATTCAACGGGGTTGGAGGTGATCCCATGGTGCATGTGAAAATCCTGAATTGCCCAGCAGTCGGACACAAAATATCCGTCAAATCCCCATTCACGAAGCTTTGACATAAGGAAATCACTCGCGCAGGCAGCTTCGCCGTTTACACGGTTGTATGCACCCATAACACCCTCAACATGAGCGTCCTTGACAAGTGCTTCAAATGCGGGAAGATAGGTTTCCTCAATGTCCTTCTTTGAAGCTGTTGCGTCAAACTCGTGGCGGACAGCCTCGGGACCGCTGTGAACGGCAAAATGCTTTGCACAGGCAGCAGCCTTCATAGTCTTTCCGTCACCTTGAAGTCCCTTTACAAAAGCCTTGCCGTTTTCGGCGGTAAGATAGGGATCCTCGCCGTAGGTTTCGTGTCCTCGTCCCCAGCGGGGGTCACGGAAAATGTTAATGTTGGGTGCCCAGAAGGTCAGACCCTTGTAAATGTCCCTGTCGCCGAATTTTGTGTATGCGTTGTATTTTGCACGGGCTTCATGGGCGGTTATTTCGGCGGCTTTCTTTGTCAGTTCCGTATCAAACATAGCCGCCAGACCGATAGCCTGCGGGAACATTGTGGCAATTCCCGAACGTGCCAGACCGTGCAGTGCTTCATTCCACCAGTTATATGCGGGGATTCCCAGCCTTTCAACGGCGGGTGCGTCATATCTCAGCTGAGATGCCTGTTCCTCAACGGTCATGGCATCGGTGAGGGCAATTGCTCTTTCCTCGGGGGTGAGGGATTCGTCAAGATATTTTTCCATAGCGATCGTCCTTTCGGGTTGATATTCCTATTATAATGTATTGATAAGATAAAATCAAGCATTTGAAAAAATATGCCGCAGTAAATTTTGGAAACGCCCATTGATCGGTATGGGATAAAACCGAAAGCCCTGATGTCAGCGCAAAAAAAGTTGCTCAGAATTGTAGAAAAGCATAAAAAACGCTTGCATTATCCAATAAAATATGGTAAACTTTATTTAATGAGAAATTTTCGCTGAAAATTTGAGGGTTAAGGAGAAAAACTGTATGAAAATGAAAACGTTATCAGCTGTTACTGCTCTGCTTCTTGCCGCATTAATACCGGCAGGCTGCGGGAACGGCGGCAGCACAAAAGACACCGCAGAAACATCTGCAGCCGAGCAAAGTGTATCGGAAACCGAAGCTGCTCCTGCGGAAAATGTTGTCCCCGACCATGAGGAGGCTATCAGAAATATGACCTCGCTTGATATGATAAGGGCAATGGGCAACGGTATCAATCTGGGAAATACCCTTGAAGCCTACAATCACAGCGGCTATGTGAACGGCTCAAACCCCGACGGTTTTGAAACGGGTTGGGGACAGCCTTACACCACCGCCGAAATGATACAGGGCATGAAGGACGCAGGCTTTGACACTATAAGACTGCCTGTTGCATGGACAAACGGCATGAACTTTGAAACGGGCGACTACACCATTGACGAGCGTCTGATGAACCGTGTGGAAACGGTGGTAAACTATGCACTTGACGCTGATATGTACGTTATCGTCAACGACCACTGGGACGGCGGCTGGTGGGGAATGTTCGGTTCGGAGGATCAGGCTGTCAGAGATAAGGGACTTGAAATGTACAAGTCTATGTGGACGCAGATAGGCGAGAATTTCAAGGACTATTCCTACAAGCTTATTTTCGAGTCCGCAAATGAGGAGCTTGGCGACCGTCTGAACGACAAGGACATAACGGGTTCCGAGGGCGTGCTGAACAAAAATGAGTGCTACGAAACCTCCAATATGATAAACAGCGAGTTTGTAAAGCTTATCCGTTCTCAGGGCGGGAATAATGCAGACCGTTTCCTGCTTATTGCGGGATATAACACGGATATTTCCAATACCTGCGATGACCGTTTCAAAATGCCCGAGGATTCGGCGGAAAGCAAGCTGCTTCTGTCGGTGCATTACTACACTCCTTGGGATTACTGCGGCACGGACAGCGTTGACCATTGGGGCTCTCCCACAGACATTGAAGAGCAGAACGGATTGTTCAAGCAGCTGAGCAAGTTCTCCGAGCAGGGCTACGGCGTTGTTATCGGTGAATATGCGGTAATGAAAAAGGACGGCACTATCAAGCCCGATACGGACAAATTCTACGCAAATCTCCTTGATAACTGCGACCTTTACGATTTCTGCCCCGTGCTTTGGGATTGTAGTAATTTCTACAAGAGAACGTCCAACACCACTTCCAATGAGGCTCTTGCAAAGCTGTTTTCGGAACGCAGATATGAAAACGATAAGGACAAGGACATTGAAACCGTAAAGTCCGAAGCAAAGGCGAGAATAGAAGAATTAAGCGCAAAAGCCGTCGAGGAGCAGTCGGCGAGCATTGAGCTTCCTCCCTCCGATGATATGGCTATTGCGTGGATAATGTACAATTCGGCAGATTACGGCATTTCATACAGCGTCGGCGATGTGTACGACCCCACAGGCTGCACAACGGGCGTTAAGGCACAAAATGTTCAGATAACGGGCGAGGGAACATACACCGTAAGCCTTGATTTCACCGAATGTGGCACGGCAAAGGGCACTGCGTTCTCCGCATTGGGAATATCCAACGGCGAGGAGCTTTTCCCCGGATATACATACACTATTGACGAGATACTCATAAACGGTGAGGTCTTTGAAATGGCAGGAAAGAGCTACACCTGTTCCGACGACGGAAAATGCAGCCGAGTAAATCTTTATAACGGCTGGGTGAAAAAGCTCCCCGGTGAAGCAAGAACGGCTGACGGAAATCTTGAGGGCTGTACCGCTCAGATAATGCCGCTGGGAGAGAAAACTCGTGTCAATACCATTTCCGTTACATTTACGGTAAAGGCTCCCGATTGATAAAATAGGAAATCAGAATAACAAAAAGTGCGCTTCCCGTTTGAACAGGGGAGCGCACTTCGTTTTTGCCGAGGTATTATTTCGCGGCTTCATACTCACTTCTAAGCATTGAAAAGAACTGCCTTCCGACGTAATCTCCGTTAAAGAAGAAATAGTCCCGCAGAGTGCCCTCGTAAGTAAATCCGCACTTTTCTATGACACGCTTTGACGCCTTGTTAATGGTCTTTGTGCATATCTGTACCTTGTGCAGATTTATTTTATCAAACCCGTATTTGATAACCGCCTTTGTCGCTTCGGTGGCATAGCCTTTGCATTGGAAATCCGAGCCGATGCAGTACT
Organism: uncultured Ruminococcus sp.; assembly: GCA_945877315.1. Taxonomy (GTDB): domain Bacteria; phylum Bacillota; class Clostridia; order Oscillospirales; family Ruminococcaceae; genus UMGS1889. The sequence continues at coordinate 71,477 of CAMCRP010000002.1, forward strand.
CTATCTCCGCAAAATGGTTTTTGCTGTCCACAAGGAAATAGGCTATCTGTCCGATACATTCGTCCGAATTCTTTTCGGTGATCGCCCAGCGGTAATAATCGGGCTTTTCGTAGGAGCCGATATATTTGTCAAGCAGCTCCTTTACAGCTTCTTTGGTAGTATAGACAGGTTCTGAGTACATTGACTGAATTTTTTCGTCGGCTATCCAGTATTTCAGCATGGCGTCGTCATCTGTATAACGAAATCTGCGAAGGATAAGCCTGTCTGTTTCAATAGTGTTTGTTCCGATATGTGTAAGCATTTTTAACCTCCGAATTGTATGTTAAAAATAGTGTTTTTTAAGATACCATTCCGTATAGCTGTAAATGTTGGTGTCGGTATCCTTTACTGCTTCATTTGCCAAATCACGCCTCTGCGAACGGTTATCATTATAATATGCTATCATTTCCGCAATTTTTTGACCGGAAATGAATAAGGGCAGCGGGCTGAAAATATTAGAATATTTGCCCGCAGATTCCGTACAGCTTACCGAAAAGCAGCCCAAGGGAGTAAGCAGAGCATAGGAATATTCATCGTAATGGCTGTCCATTCTTGTTATTGCCGATGACATAAAACGAGTTACTGTAAGACAGACCTTCTTTTCTTCATCATATACAGCCGTAAGCAGATTTAAGTTCTGATAGGAGAAATAATCTCTCTCCGCAGGCTTTACCATATTGATTATGGCTTTGCGCTGTTTGTCGTTTAGCAGAATAATTTTCATAGTATTCCCTCATTGTATTTTATATGCTGACATTTCATATATTTTCAACTAGCCATTTATCAGCAATTTCAAGCTCTTCTGCTGACATAAAGGGGTGCTCACTCTGTTCGGAAACGGTCAGCCTTGCTCCGAATTTTTCCGCAAAATTTCGGATAGCTTCAATGGGCTGCAAATTATCCCTTCCGCCGTACAGAATAGCAGTGGGGAGATCCCATCGGGTAATGGGGTGGGATAGAATATACCTGTAATAATCCCACCTGAGAGTGTCTATGTCGGTGGATATCTCACCCTTTTCCTCCAGCTGCTTTTCGGTAACATTTGACCACATCATCATATGCCTTACCAGCCATTCCATATCCAAAATGGGTGACTGAAACAGGCACCTTTCAAAGAGTCTGTCCCCATAGGCGTTAAGGGAAAAATATGCTCCCAGACTGCATGCAAAAAGCGCACAATTGTCCCAATTTGCAAAGGCATAGTCAGCGATTGCGTTCAGGTCGTGTATGCCGTTCCACACATCGCATCGGTGGACGGTATCTGTTCGCTCGCCGTGTTCGGGGAGGTCAAAGCTGAGCGTCTGCCAGCCCTTTTCTTCCGCTATTTCCGCAAAACGTTCGGCGTACTCCTTGCGGCTCATTTTCCCATGGACGTGTATGTATATTTTCCGTGACGGCTTTCCCCACACAATTGCGGGGATACCGTCAATAATAAGCTTTTTTCTTTCTGTCATAGTATTATTCCTCTGCGGCTGTGGGATTTACGTGTACCATTATATGCTTTACCTTCGGGAAATTCTTTTCAATGTCATCATGTACAGCTTCTGCGATATTGTGTGCTTCACGGAGAGTATATGAACCGTCCGCCAGAATTTCAAGGTCAACATAGATCTTATTTCCGAAAATACGTGTTTGCAGCAGGTCTATTCCACGGACATTTTCATTTTCCATAACGCAGTCATATATCTGCTTTTGAGTTTCCTCGTCGCAGGAATGATCTATCATTTTGTCCATAGCGTCCTTGAAAATGTCAAACGCCGCCTTTACAATAAACAGGAAGATCACCAGGCTTGCAACAGAATCCATTATGGGGAAACCGAGCCTTGCGCCCTCGATACCTATAAGCGCACCTATTGAGGAGAGTGCGTCAGAGCGGTGGTGCCATGCGTCTGCCATCAATGCGCCCGAATCTATCTTCTTTGCGTAGTGCCTTGTGTACCGGTACATGGCTTCCTTGCTGATTATTGACACTATTGCCGCTATAAGTGCCAATATTCCGGGGACCTGCAGCTCACTGTAATTGCCGTTAAGAATGTTCTGTAAAGCGTCCGCACCTATGCCAAGACCTGTAATGAAAAGGACGACCGCAAGTATTATGGCAGCCACACATTCCATTCGCTCATGCCCGTATGGGTGCTCCTTGTCAGGCTCCTTTGACGCCAGCTTGATGCCGATGATCACCACAAAGGTACTGAACACATCGGACGCAGAATGAACAGCGTCGCTTATCATTGCCCACGAATGGGCGATTATTCCCGCAAGCAGCTTGACAACGGACAGCACCACATTTCCCACAATTGTGACAAACGATACCTTGTTTGCCGTTGACTGGAATTCTGCCTCGGTAACTGTCGCTTTTCTGGTTGTTTCTTCGATTTTTTTCATGTCGGTAAACCTCCTGATAATAACTGTCACAATTCAATGAGCGGTTAGTATAACTCCATGTCACCAATATGTGGGGGTTTCCGAAAAAAGGTATAAAAAAACACCCACGAATCAGTAATAGCAACTACTGTCCCGTGGATGAAATATCCCACTGTCACCTTTGTGACCCGACTCCATGACGGCATTGTCACGGTCTGCTCAGTTTGTACTGTAGATCAATATGCAGTGCAAAGAGTTTCTTGCATTATATCATATGTTTCGGGGCTTGTCAAGGTCAGCAAAAATTTTTTAGAGAAAAATCAGGTTAATTTTCCGAGAATAAAATATTTATAAATTGTATCGTATCGCAAATCGGCATACCCGCCGCAGCCATTGTCAGTCGGAGCCTTCCGCAGCGTCGGCGGCTTCCTTTAACATTCTTTTGTATTCGTCTATGAGATGAGCAGGTCCGATTATCCTTGCTTTTGTGCCGAACTTGAATATCCACCCGAAGAAGGGCTGCGGCTGCTCCGTCTTTACCTTAACGACGGTTTCAAACTGATCGTCGCCGTGGGGATAAATGGGCACCTTCTTGCCAAATCGGTCAATAACTGCGTTGATAAGGTCATTGTCAAACCTCAGGCGGACGTCCTCCGAATCGCCACTGAACATTGAAAAGGTGGAATTCAGGTGTTCGGAAAGGGAAAAATCCTTGGGCTTCTTTTCTGCAGGTTCGTTAAGGATATGTATATCCGTCATGCGGTCAACACGGAAATTTGTTATCTTGCCGTATTTTTCGTAATACCCCACAGCGTAGTATTTTTCCTCGTTCCAGCAAAGGGCATAGGGCGAGCAGATGCGGACGCCTTCACGGAAATTCATTCTTTTGCGCAGGTCATAGTCAAACATCATAAAGGAGATTTTCTTCTTTTCTGCGATCGCCTTGTGAATGGTGTCCACGTTATAGTAGATCTTTTCGTTCATGGATTTGGGACGGTTTGCGATGTAGACCTCCCTTTGAAGCTGCCTGCCCTCAAAGCTGCTGGTCAGACAGCTTATCTTTTTCAGAAGCTCCGCAGATTTCTTTTCCGTAAGAAATTTCGCCGAAGATACGGCATTGGCAAGAAGGTTCAGCTCTGCCAGCTGAAAATCACGTCCCACAAGGCGGTAGCCGGAGTTGCTGCCCCGTCCCGAAAGTATTTCAACGCCCGCTTCACGGAGAACGTTTACGTCCTCATAGATGGTCTTTCTGCTTGTGGAAACGCCGTATGCTTCAAGCCTTTCGGCAATGTCCGCCGAAGTCATGGCGTGCTCCTCGTCGGTACCTTCAAATAAAATTTTGTAGAGATATAAAAGTGTCAGCTTCTGATTTCCCGATCTTGTTCCGTCGGTCAATACGATCCCCTCCCGAATATTATGCTTGAAAAAATGCCGATAAATGGTAAATGTATTACTTGCTAATAGATAATAGGCTGTCTGTTCGCTTGATATTTTCATTATACCACTTCCAATGTCCCAAAGTACGGACAATGGAGAAAAATTTTTATTTTTTCCGAAAAAAGGGGGTTCTTCACCTATTATACAGCCGAATTGTCGTATTGTCAACCAAATTAACAAATTTCCATAAAAAGATTCCGCCCTCACTGCGGTTTGCAGCAAGGGCGGGATCTCAATGATTCAGGAGTATTTCAAAAAAATTGAATAATTCTTGGTTATGACATGGCTTCGATCTTTTTGTTCAGCTCGTCGATGGCGGACTGAACTGCTCCGCTGATCTCTTCTCTTGTGGTTGCCCAGTCCTTACCGTTGAAGGAAGCCTGCTTGATGCTGTCGTCAACGATGTTTGCGTAATCCCTGGGGATACCCATGTGCAGGCTGACAACAGGGTTAGCATCGGTAAGCTCTCTTACCTTGTACCACATCTCGAACATTTCATCTGTCCAGCCGTAATCCTCACGGTACTGCTTTTCGGTAATAGCGAGTGAGCTTTCGTCCTTTTCGGCAATAAGCTTGCACTTAATGAATGCTGCTGCGCCTTCGGGATTGGGTGCACCCTTGCAGAGAGCGTATGCGTCCATATTTGCGGGGAGATAGTACTTGTCCGCCTCGGGGTCCTTGGGCATGGGAACGAACATTATTTCATCGGGCTTACCGAACTTGGAGAGGTCTGCCTCCCAAAGTGCCCATGTTGCGCAGGGCCAGAAAAGCGTCTTGCCTTCGCTGATACGAGAGGGCTGCTCTGTCCAATCAAATTCGGGCTTAGGAAGGGGAAGGTCGTTCTTTTTCAGGTCATACATGAAATTCTCGGCACGTTCAACGGCTTCACTTGTGAGGTTGCTCTTAACAAGACCGTTTTCCATGCTTATGGGAGCTGTGCCTGTTGTAAGTACAAACTGAGTTTCAAAATACCAGCTGTCGTAGGCGAACTTGTCGTCCTCTCTGCTGCAGTAGTCAAAGCACATCTGCTTGAAGGTGTCCCATGTCCAATTGCCTGCTTCAAACAGCTCCTTGGGGTCGTCCAGACCATTTTCCTCAATGGTGCGCTTGTTGTAGATCATCAGGCACTTGGAGTCGGTGGCAACGGGTGCAACGTAGTGCTTGCCGCCCATAACGTGGAAATCAGCCAGCTTCTTTGTACCCTCTGTCCAGAGGTCACTGTCGAAATCCAGATAATCATCAAAGGGCTGGAACATTCCCTCAACTGCACCGATGGGGAAGGTATCAAATTCCTGAGCGGGGAACAGGTCGGGCGCAGTACCTGCCAGAACCAGGTTAGCAAGGTCGGTGTAGCGGTTCTCCCATGTGGTGGGGATCCACTCAACACTTCCGCCGTATTTGGACTCGAACAGCTCCAGAGCGAACAGCTTGGGCTTGCCGTTGTCGGGGTTTATGTCGTAGGTAGCAAGCCACTTGATATTGCCGACGTTTTGGTTCTCGTCCTCGCCAATGTCAACCTCCTCAACAGCAGCCTTATCTTCCTCGTCAAGCTCCTTGGGAGCGGTGGTTGTGGTTGTTTCGGCAGTGGTGGCTGTGGTTGTGTCCTGAGAGCCGCCGTTTGAACCGCAGGCGGTCAGTGAGCCAACAAGTGCTATCGCCGAAACGAGGGCTAAAGTTCTTTTTGCGTTTTTCATAATAATTCTCCTTCATCAAAGTTGTTATAGGTTTGCGTTACCGTTTTCGTTGCATTTAATATACCACGTAAACGTGGAGAATAATATCATAATTTTGACTTTCGTTTAATATATTTGTTGCATTTTCATCCCGAATGTGATATAATTTTCTTGAAAACCTTTACAGCAGAAAGGACGATGAAAAATGTCCCAATCGGAAAAAGAGCTTACCTATAAAGCGTTTATGAACCGTGAATACTCCTTTGCCCATTCACCCTTTGAAAAGGAGTTTGAATTCTACGACTGTGTGAAAAACGGCGATACTGAGGGAGTAAAGCGGGTAATGACACCTCTCGGCAGCAGCGGGACGGGCATTTTATCCGAGGATCCCGTGCGAAATCTGAAATACCATTTTATTGTCACTGTCGCACTTATAACACGATTTTGCGTTGAGGGCGGGCTGGAAATGGAAGCTGCATACACACTCAGCGACCTGTACATAATGAAGGCGGACAAGTGCACAAGGGCGGAGGAGATACATGAGCTCCATTCAGAAGCGGTGCTGGAATTTACCCGACAGATGAAGAAGGTTTCCCGAGGATTTTTGTATTCAAAGCCCGTTATTATGACTATGGACTATGTTTACGACCATCTCCATTCAAAGATCTCCGAGGAGGATATTGCGGAGCATGTTTCCCTGAGTACGTCCTATCTTTCTAGGCTGTTTAAAAAGGAGGTCGGCGTTACTATCAGCACATATATTTCCGTAAAGCGTGTGGAAACGGCGCAGAATATGCTGAAATATTCCGATTTTCCGTCGCTGGATATTGCAAATTATCTGGCGTTTACCTCACACAGTCATTTTATAAGTGTGTTCAAAAAGTACACGGGAATGACGCCCAATGAATTCCGCAAAAAGTATTATCGTTCCAACTGGGGATAAATTATTGATATTTACAACAAAAAAGTGATATATTTTCCGCAAATAAAAATGTATAATACAGAAAAAACAATGAAAAGGGAGTATTCTGTTATGAAAAAAAGTGTTATTGCAAAGCCGATTACCGTTTTGCTTGCCTGTGCGATGCTGTTTTCTTCCTGCGGCAATTCAAATGGGGACACAAATCCCGCTGAAACATCTGCTGTTACCGAAGCTGCCGAGGCTGCTGCGGACATCTCCTTTGTAGACCTTTCAAAGGGTGCGTCCGAGCTTTTCGAGCCTGCCGACGGGTGGTGCAACGGAAGTATGTTCAATGTCACATGGCGGAAGGACAACTGCACCTTCAACGACGGCAAAATGCAGCTTATTATCGACAGGGACAAAACCCCCGTCGCTGTTCCCTACTCGGGCGGTGAGTACCGTTCAAAGGAATTTTACGGTTACGGACGCTATGAGGTCAGAATGAAGGCTATCAAGAATGACGGCGTTGTGTCCTCGTTCTTTACATATACGGGTCCCTCCGACGGAAATCCGTGGGACGAAATAGACATTGAGATACTGGGCAAGGATACCACTAAGGTGCAGTTCAACTATTTCACAAACGGCGTCGGGGGACACGAATATATGTATGACTTAGGCTTTGACGCTTCGGAGGATTTCCACACCTACGCCTTTGAGTGGCATAAGGACAAAATAGTGTGGTTCGTGGACGGAGCAGAGGTCTACACCGCCGACAAAAATATCCCTGTGACACCGAGCAAAATTATGATGAACGCATGGTGCGGCACCGGCGTTGACAGCTGGCTGAACGCCTTTGACGACAGCAAGCTGCCTCTTACCGCCGAATATGAAAGTATTTCCTTTGTACCTTTCGAATAAAAATTATCTTCTATGTCACGAAAAATATCAATTTATGTGCTATAATACGATAAACGAAGCATGGGATAGGCTCCGTAAAAAACGGTTATAATAAATACATAAATGATAAAGGAGGACACGAAAATGTCTGCTGTAAAAATCGATTTGAACAATTTCAAAAGCGAAGTTATGGAATGTGACAAGCCTGTTATTCTGGATTTCTGGGCACCATGGTGCGGCCCCTGCCGTATGGTGGGACCCATTATGGACGAGATCGCCGACGAAAATCCCGATATTAAGGTGGGAAAGATAAATGTTGACGAGGAGCAGCTGCTTGCGGAGAAATTCGGCGTAATGAGCATTCCGAGCCTTTTTGTCATCAAAGGCGGTAAGGTCGTTGAACAGTCCGTTGGCGCAAAGCCGAAATCACAGATACTTGCTATGTTAAAATAATTTTCGGAGCTGCTTTCGCGGCTCCTTTTTCTTTTTGCCCGAGTGATTTATATAGATAGGTGCTCCCTCGCCTTTGACGGGGGAGCACATATAGTAAACGACATATATACATAACTTCAATTACACTCAAAGTAAGATCATTTTTGTCGTTTGCTATATTTATCGGTATTTTCTTAGTATTGGTATATTTTATATCCCGCCATAGGTCGTATTCACGGGATAAGGTACCTCTCCGCCGATGACCTCCATTCCGTCAACGCAAAATTTCCCCGAAGCAACGGTTATCCTGACGGTGTGAGCTTTTTTCTCAAGTCCGCCGCAGCGGTAGGAAATTTCACGGGAGTCTGTTTTGCAAATCTTGCTTTTCTTCGGTTTTCCGCCGTCTGTTTCAACGGAAAGCACTGCTCCGCCCTCTGTTTCACCTGTCAGTGCAAAGCCTGTTCCCTCAAAGCTTACGGTCAGCACAGCACCCTTATTGCCTTTGGAAATGGTTCTTTTGTAATTTCTAAAGCTGCTCATGTTGTTATGCTCCCACTCGCCCTCATATTCAAAGCAAGGGTCTGTGTTGTCATAACGGGTAATATAAGTTTCCGAACCCTCCGCAGGCTCCAAAAGCGGATGGTCAAAGCTGTTTTTGTTGTATGAGCTGTACAATGCTCCGCGTCCCGCACCTATAAGCGGCACGTATTCGCTGACATATTCTGTGACCGTATTTTCGTCAATGCAAGCGGAAATAACGTTGTTTACCGCCTTTATCTTCAAGGAATGTGAAATATTCGGGTCAAAGTCTTCAAGCCTTCCCGCTGCTTTTTCTGAGCTGTTTGCCATAAGACTCCACTTTCCGTCCTCAAAGAGTCTTATCCAATATCCGCTTGCGCCATTGCAGGCAAGAGTATACCTGATGCCTGCGCCCACATAATTCTTATTCGGCTCCGACGATCTGTCAAGCCTTACATTTACCGATAAGCTGTAGTTATACCACCTGTCATCACCAAAGCAGGTCACAGGGTCGGGAGTGAAACCCCATTCCTTTGCCTTTGTTTCGGGAGTTATCTGCTGAACAAGGCGATTGCCGTTTTCGGTTGATTCCACCTCGAAAGCTCCGCCCTGATCGGTGGTATATCTGGGGGCATTTCCTCCGGAGTAAAGATGATCCTCGGGATATTCGGAATACTCAAAATTGTCCGCATAGGGCAGAAGGAGCACCGTTCTTTCCGATGGGTCGGCATTTTTATATTCGGTTCTTTTTGGGGCGATCGTTGATATTGTTACCATAGAATAAGGCTTCACTGTGACCCTATAACTGTAAGCCTCGTCCCTTTTCTCGGGAACAATATCCGACACTCTTTTAAAATAGTTTTCATCATAGCTGCCGCTGTCGGGACCTCTTGTTTCCCAAACGCTTACATTTGCACAGGCTTTGTCAAGACCCGATACCTTAAAGGAATATTCCATAGGCTGTGATGTGGTGTTGACAATAACTGTGCTGTAATCTCCGCTTGATGTATCTGCGGCGGTCATATAGCTGTAAACTGCATCAACAATAGAGTGACCGTCGCCGCCTGCCTTTCCGTCGCTAAAGCATGCACTGTCAACAAACGCCCAACCCTTCTTTATAAACTGTGAAAAATGGAGCGACATATAAAAGCCGCTGTCCAACAGATAATATCCGCTCCATGGTTCGGCGGCTGAAATAAGCTGCTTTTGGCAGTAGGTAACGCCGTCATAATATGCCGATACCACAGGCTGATACTCATAAAGTGTCATTCCGCCGTTGGGGTACATTCCTATAATTCTGTTGGCAATGTCAAGTGCGCCGTTAATATCCGCAATGCCCGAATTTTTTCCGTCTAATCTGTATGTGCCCTGTGCATAGCTCATGGGGGAGCTTGCTTCGCTGAACCACAGCTCCTTGCCGTGCTCCTCTGCCAGCCTTCGTGCAGCAGCGGTTGAAGTGCTTGTGTAGTGGCTGCCCACCACATCAACGGCGTTCATAAGCTCCTCGTCCTCATACATTCTGTCGGCAAAGCCCCATGTGCATACCTCTTCGCCGCCTACTATTTTTATTTTGGAATAATCATAGGGACAGTCCGCCTCACTTTTCAGATGTGACGAAAGATACTTTACCCAATGAAGGTCGGCTGCCCGTTCGTTCTGTATCGCACTTATATAGTCGAATTTCAGACCGTACACCTCATAAGCCGCACGGAGCGTTTCCTTATGCCATTTGTATCTTGCGGCATAAACATCATCTGCGTCCGTTATCCATTTCGGTTCGCTCCACCAAAGCATATCAAGGGTAAGGTCGGGGTTTATTTCCTTGGCATCTGCGGCAAGCCGATACCCCGCACCTCTTCTGACATCAGCCTTTTCGTCGGCACTGCGCATAACAGCGGGTTCCGTTCCCGAGGAGGAATTTATATCCGAACCCATTTCAATTTTTAGGTGGTTTATACCGATACCCTCATCTCCGAAAATGTATTCCAGAAGCTCTCGGTAGGCTTCGGGATTCTCAGATTTATAGTCAAGGAGCAGGCGGGAGGAATTGTTGGCACTGACCATTCCCGCACCCCTGTACCGCATATTTTCTTTAGTATTTACAGCTTTTCCGTCAATGATTATTTCTTTTGTATTCACCGTATTTTCCTCCGCATTTCAATTTTGTGCAAAACGCCTTTTATTTGACTGCTTCTTTGATATTATATAATAACTTTCTGCTGAGGTCAATATGAAATATTCTGCATATTATCAGGTTTTTGATATGGCAGAGAAATAATTCGAGGAATTTCACAAAAAGAAAAGCCTGTCCCCATAGGAACTGCATAAAGCCTATGGGGACAGGCAAAATTATTTTTCATCGGAAAATGCGTCCCATATTTCCTGCGCCGAATCCGAAAGCATACGAAACACCCTGCCCCTGTGTGCATTTGTGCAGCACAGACCGTTATTGCTGTCCGAATTGTAAGTGTACATCATTCCCGAATGGGTGTGTCCCTCAAAAAAGCCGATGCCCGAAAGGTTGGCTTCATTGGGTACAAGCTTCACATTATCAAGAAAAGCAAGCCTTCCGTCAATGTGAATTGCAGTTCGTGAACGGTAGCTTTTAAAGGCGAAATATTCATTCATGGCAGTCCGTCCGCATGAGAAAATATCCTGCATGACAAACTGCGAACCGCTGTCCAGAAATATTTCCGTCCTGCTGTCAAAAATGCTTTCCGCAAAGGGTATAACGGGCTGGGGAAGATACAAAAGCTTTCCACCATTCTCAACGGATATTTTCACACGCTGAGCTGCACCGCCCTTTGTTCCAGCCTTGAAAATTTTCGTAAAAGACTGTCCCGTAAACTTCAGAGAAGCGTTTTCCTTAACAATGATTTCGATCTCGTAAATATCGCCGTCGAACATTCCCGCACTTGCCGTCATCATCATAATTTCGGTGTGGTCGGGGTAATAAAAAGGCTTTGCTATTTTTATGGGAGATGAGAAAAAGCTGTCTGTTATAACCGTTCTGCCGTTTTTATTCTCGGCGCAGATATAAAGGCGGCTCATTTTAAGTCCTCAAACAGAACATTTTTCTTTATCCAGGAAATGACCTCATCAACGCCGTCAAGGGACATTAGATTTGTGAACATATACGGTCTGCCGATTCTCATTCTTTCCGAATCCCTTGCCATAACCTCAAGGCTTGCGCCTACAAGGGGAGCAAGGTCTGTTTTGTTTATGACAAGCAGATCGGAGCGGGTAACGCCCGGACCGCCTTTTCTCGGTATTTTCTCTCCCTGTGCAACGTCTATGACATAAATAGTTGCGTCTGCAAGGTCGGGGGAAAATGTGGCGGAAAGATTATCTCCGCCGCTTTCGATGAAAATTATCTGTACATCGGGAAATTTTTCCGCCATTTCCTCAACAGCTTCAAGGTTCATGGAACAGTCCTCTCTGATGGCAGTGTGAGGACAGCCGCCTGTTTCAACGCCCACAATTCTTTCGGGGGGAAGCTTGGAGTTCTTTATGAGAAATTCAGCGTCCTCTTTTGTGTAAATATCGTTGGTAACAACGCAGATGCTGTATTCCTCGGACATTTTTCTTGTAAGCCGTTCAATAAGTGCGGTCTTTCCCGAACCAACGGGACCGCCTACGCCTATTTTTACATATGACATTTTCAAGCACGCCTTTCTTTATGAAATATAAATTCGGGAATACAGCTTTTCATGCTCCATAGAACGCAGGTCAAAGCCAAAGCCGCTTATGCCAAGCTCATCTTCGGGACTTGACATCGCCTTTTCCGCTGCGTTCGGGATAAGCTTCATAGCATCACTAAGTGCTGCCTGACCGTCAAGCTGTCTTAGCGGCACAAGCTTTACCGCATGATTTACCATGGACGAAAGCAGGCTGTAACAATACATCTCCAGACCTGTCATAATATCCGTATTTGTATCTGCAATGAAAAGTCCCACGGCAATGCAGTGATGTCCCAGACATTCGCCCGAGGATATTTTTGCAAAGTAGCGTTCAAGCCGCTGAAATTCGCCAAGCATTTTTTCTGCTTTGAGAAATCTTGCACAAAGCTTTTCACTGCCGTTTCGCAGCTCATAGGGGGATTTTGAAGCGGTGCACAGCTCGTCAAGCATAGAAAAATCATAGTCCGATGCGGCTTTTGCGGCAAATCCCAGATCATTTGTGGGTAGAGTGTAAATATACGCAGTCAGAAACCTTTCAAGGCTGTTTTTATCCTTTACTATCTCCTTCTGAGTATATGTGTCCATACCGTTTGACAGGGTCTAAGTAGCTATTGGAAACAGGCTGTCAAGTGCCTGCATCAGCGAAATAATTCCCGTGTTATTCATGATGATGTTCGTGAGAATGGGTATGTGCATGGGCTTTGCACTCGATATATCCCGCAAATTTTTCGTGAGTTTTTTCCGCCTTGAAGCCAAGCCTTTTCAGATATTCAAAGGTCGGCTCGTCATAGGGACATTTAACATTATTTTCGGAAATGGAGAGCGACAGATGACGGTTTCCAAGCTCAAAGCAAAGCCGTCCCATTTCCTGCATTGAACCGACATTTACGCTTATAAGGTCGCAGGGTGCTATCTCCACGGCAATAATTTTTCTGTCGTCCTCGTAAAGAATATCGCCCTCATTAAGCGGGGAATCTACCTTTATGCCAATATCCTCCCCCGAAGATGTGGTTTTGCGAAGCAGCTTTTTGTCACGCTCAAACCAGTCGATAGTGACGGTTTCCACCTGCTTTGATGTATCGTGAAGCTTTCCGATTATCTTTTCCGCTATCATAAAAAGTGTCCTTTCATTTCTTTGTAAGTGTAGCCTTTACAACGCCGTCGGGGTCTTTTAAAAGAAGAGAAACAAGCCATATTACCATTCCAAAGGCGGTGACGGACAGTCCCAAAAATCCGTCGTTTATCATATCTGCACCTGCGGGAAGAAAATACTCCGCACCCGCTTCCATATACTCAACAACTGCGTCAACCAGCCACATAAGTGACGCACCCCAATACATAAAGCAAAGCAGACTGACATTGTGCTTTCTTGCCTTTTCGCTTGTGTACCACACCGCTGTGCTGATAACTGCGGCAATTATTGTGATAAGAAGTGTCATTTCTCAGCACCTTCCAAAGCATTATTTTTGCGCCTTTCGACAGCCGTGCTGACCGCAGCCATAACTGCCCAAACAGCCGTTACAAGGACTGCCATAGCAACGCCCGAGGTTGACATTTCGTGAAGCATTGCCATAGTGCTTTCGGCTGAATTTGCCGCTGTAAGGAACGGGAACCAAGGCGTTATTTCGCCGTGCCAAACGTGTTCAAACGCCAGAAGTGCAGAGCCGCCCCAAAGCATTTTGTTCAGCCAGCCTATTTTTTCGGAAAAATTTACAGATAAGGTTTCCCCTGTTTTCTTTTCGTGATGTTCGATAATTTTTTGCGCAGCGGTCGTAATGATCGCTTCTGCTGCGGGAACTGTAAAACAAGCCATTTTTTATTCCTCCATTAAAACAGATAATATTTTTGTGTAAGCGGGAGCTTTTCCGCAGCCTCGCAGATTATCTCCTCGCCGTCAACGGTCACATGGTAATTTTCGGGGTCGACTTTGATATCTCCCGTTCTGTCGTTAAAGCGCATATCCTTTTTGCCGATGCTGCGGCAGTTCTTTACGGGAAGAACTATCCGCTGTAAATCAAGCTTTTCTGCAATGCCGTTTTCCATTGCCGCTTTTGATACAAATGTCGCACAGCAGCGTTTTACCGCAAGACCCTCCGCACCAAACATTTTCGTGTAAACAACAGGCTGGGGCGTTGGGATAGACGCATTTGCATCGCCCATTTTTGAGGCGCAGATAAATCCGCCTTTGATTATCATTTCGGGCTTTACGCCGAACATTGATGGTTTCCAAAGCACCAGATCAGCCATTTTTCCAACCTCCACAGAACCCACATAATCGGAAATTCCGTGTGTAACTGCGGGATTTATGGTGTATTTTGAAACGTATCTCTTAACACGGAAATTGTCGTTTCGGGCATTATCCTCGGGGAGAATACCTCGCTGATCCTTCATTTTTGAGGCGGTCTGCCATGTTCGTGTAATGACCTCGCCAACACGTCCCATTGCCTGGGAATCGCTGGACATCATACTGAAAATTCCCATATCGTGAAGAACGTCCTCCGCCGCAATTGTTTCGGGACGTATTCTCGAATCCGCAAATGCAATATCCTCGGGGACCTTGCTGTCAAGATGATGACAGACCATAAGCATATCAAGATGTTCGTCAATGGTATTTTTCGTAAATGGCATGGTGGGATTGGTAGAGGACGGCAGAATATTCGGGAACGCCGCCGCCTTTATAATATCGGGAGCGTGTCCGCCGCCTGCGCCTTCGGTGTGATAGGTGTGGATAACTCTTCCGCCGACAGCATTCAGAGTGTCCTCCACAAATCCGCCTTCGTTAAGCGTATCGGTGTGAATGGAAACCTGAACATCGTACTTATCCGCAACAGTCAGTGCCCTGTCAATAACCGAAGGCGTTGAACCCCAGTCCTCGTGAATTTTCAGACCGCATGCGCCCGCTTCTATCTGCTCGGCAAGAGTGTTTGTGTCCGCACTGTTTCCCTTTCCCAGAAATCCTAAGTTCATGGGATATTCCTCTGCCGCTTCAATCATCTTTTCGATATTGAATTTTCCGGGAGTGCAGGTGGTGGCGTTTGTTCCGTCTGCGGGACCCGTTCCGCCGCCTATCATGGTTGTAATGCCCGAATAAAGTGCGGTTTCGATTTGCGTTGGGCTGATAAAATGGATATGTGTGTCAATGCCGCCTGCGGTAAGGATAAGTCCCTCACCCGCAATGGCCTCCGTCCCTGCGCCGAACACCAGCGAAGGCGTCACACCGTCCATAATATCGGGATTTCCCGCCTTGCCTATGCCGCAAATTTTGCCGTCCTTGATACCGATGTCTGCCTTGTAAATTCCCGTAGAATCCACCACAAGTGCAGATGTTATAACCGTATCGGGACATTCGCTGTCGGGGACGGTGCAGGACTGTCCCATGCCGTCACGGAGAGATTTCCCGCCGCCGAACTTGGCTTCATCGCCGTAAACGGTATAGTCCTTTTCCACTTCAATAATCAGGGAAGTGTCCGCAAGACGCACCCTGTCGCCCGTTGTGGGACCGTACATATCGGCATATTGCTTTTTATTCATCTTAAACATTTTTATAATCATTCCTTTCTGAGTTTTGCGGTTTGCGTTAGCAAATCGAGGCGGCAGCCGAAGAAGCAAAACTCCAATAATCTTGAAAATCTTTGATTTTCAAGATTATACTCCCTTAAATCCCAGCTTTTTCGCCTTTTCAAGAGCTGAACGCTTGACGCTTTCATCATCAAAGCAGCCTTGTGTTAGGTCGTTAAGTCCCATTCCAACACGTTTTCCGCCAATGTCAACAAGTCTTACCTTTTTGCTTTCGCCCGGTTCAAATCTCACGGCAGTTCCCGCAGGAATGTCAAGCCGCTTTCCGAAGGCAGCCCCACGGTCAAATTCCAGCATTTTATTGACCTCAAAGAAATGAAAATGGGAACCTGTCTGAACGGGGCGGTCGGCGGTGTTGGTAACGGTAATTTCGATTGCGTTTTTGCCCTCGTTTATGGTTATTTCGCCGTCGTCAATGAGCATTTCTCCGGGGATAATTTTGTTATTCGGGATAATAGGCTCGTGGACGGTCACAAGCTTTGTTCCGTCGGGGAATGTGGCTTCTAGCTGTATCTCGTGTATCATTTCCGCAACGCCGTCCATAACGTCATCTGCGGATAAAAGCTGTCTGCCCTTGCTCATAAGCTCTGTAACGGAAAGACCGTCACGGGCAAGCTCCAAAAGCTCCGAGGTTATGTATGCCACCGCTTCGGGATAGTTTAGCTTTAATCCTCTTGCTTTTCGCTGTTTTGCAAGTTCACCTGCATAATGTGTCATAAGACGTTCCTGTTCTCTTGGGGTAAGGTGCATTTTATATCGCTCCTTTTCTTTAGGATAAAAATATAGCGTTTGCACGGATAAATATTCCGCACGAACGCCGTTGTTCCTTGCAATTTGCCTGTTTTGTTGATTTCATTATATCACAGTGTTAATTTTATTGATACAGTAAAAAACAGAGAAAACACAGCAAAAATAAGAGAATTTTCTTTAAATTCAAAAAAATGTCATTGACAAGCACTGTTATCTATGGTAAAATTCTGCAAGTAAACTGAATTTATCTTGCAAAAAAGAAGTGATATAAAAATGAAAAAGAACAGGAAAAACACATTCAGCAGCAGGACCCTTTCACTTATTACCGTGATGATATTTCTTTGCGTTATTACCATTATGCTTGCGGGCGGAAGATATATGAACAGCTGCATTAAAGCGGCGGACGATGCAAGGCAAAATTCCGAAGCACTGCGGGGGCTGGGTGAAAAGCTTGCCGATGCCTCCGATTATCTGACAGACGAAGCAAGACGGTATTCCGTCACGGGGGATATTACACATTTGTACAACTACTGGCACGAGGTCTATTCCTCAAAAACGAGAGATGGTGTTATCGAGGAGTTATATGCTTACGGTCCTCCGTCAAACGAAAGCGAGCTGCTGGAAAAGGCAAAGCAGTATTCGGATATGCTCATAAATACCGAAACTATTTCGATGAAGCTGCAGCTAATTTCCGACGGAAAAACCGCCGACGATTACTTTTATAATGAGGAGCTTTTCCGCTACGTCAAAATGGTGGAGGAATGCGAACTGCCCGCCGAATATGAAAAAATGTCGGCGGACGAAATGGGCAGAAAAGCGGAAGCAATTCTTTACGATGCCTTTTACAACGAATCGAAATCTATGATAATTTCGCCCATAAAGGAGTTTCAGTCGGCAATGGCTGACCGTCTTAACAAGGCGGAGGAGGACGCCGCAAGGGGCATTGCATTCGCATCATATGTGCAGATAATCGGTTCGGCGGCGGTAATTATCCTTGTGGGCATGATAATTATGGGCATAAACTATTTTTACATAAAGCCCATCGAACGCTATTCCGACACGCTTTCCCATTCGGATATTGAGGATAATATTTCAAGTGCGGAATTGTCGGGAGTGCGTGTTGTTCCGGGCGGCTCGGCAGAGCTTTTTCGGTTCGGTGAGGTGTTCAATCATCTGTCGCTGGTGCTATGCAGGGAGCTTAAAATCAGGGCACAGGCAGAAGAAAATATGCGTATTGCCAAGGAACGTGCAGACCATGCAAACGAAGCAAAGACGCAGTTTTTCGCACAGATGAGCCATGAGCTGCGCACACCTCTCAATGCCGTTACGGGATATCTTTATCTTCTGGAAAAAACCGATCTTGATGATGAACAGAAAAAATGTACTCACGGTATCGGCATAGCTTCGGAAAATCTGCTGGGGCTTATAAACAACGTCCTTGATTTTTCAAAAATCGAATCGGGAAATATGACCTTTGAAAATGTTCCCTTTGAACTGAATCTGCTCATAAACGAAGTATATGAAATGATGGAGCAAACCGCCAAAAACAAGGGAATAGAGCTTATTTTGGACATTTCAGAAAAAATTCCCGATGCTGTTTCGGGAGATCCTCTGCGGTTAAGGCAGGTGCTTGTGAATCTTGTGGGAAATGCCGTAAAATTCACCGAAAAGGGAAATGTCACCCTGTCCGCAGTTTTTATGGGAATGAATAGCGGGCGGTATGTGGTGGAATTCGGCATTCGTGACAGCGGTATCGGAATACGCAAGGAGGACATCGGGAAGATATTTTCGCCCTTCATACAGTCCGATGAAGGCGTTACAAGAAAGTACGGCGGAACGGGTCTGGGACTGTCCATTTCCGACCTTATCGTTAAGGGAATGAGCGGCGGGAAATATCACATAATCGCTTCATCGGAGGAGGGTATAGGTTCGTATTTTCGCTTCAAGGCTGAATTTGAAAAGGGTACTGTCAGAAAAGCTAATGAAGCTTCTGATATTTCACAAATGCCCGAAAAAAACATTTTGCTTGTAGACGACAACGCCGTAAATCTTGATATTGAACGTGAAATTTTAGGCTCATTCGGACTTAATGTCATAACGGCGCAAAACGGAAATGATGCGGTCACTCTTGCAAAGGAAAATTCCCCCGACCTTATACTTCTTGACCTGCATATGCCCGTTATGGACGGTTATGAAACTGCCGAAAGACTCCGTTCACAGGGTGTAAGGGCGCCTGTTATTGCGCTTACGGCAGACGTTGTTTCGGGTACACGGGAAAAGATAATCGCCTCGGGAATGGACGGTTATCTCACAAAGCCGTTCCGTGCGGAAAAGCTTAAAAGCGTCATTTGCAAATATTTGAGCGGCGAATTTTCCGCATATGAAACGGAAGATCTGCTTGACCGTGACAGCTGTTTTTCCATTGAGGAAGCCTTGAAAAATCTGGGCGGAAAAAATGAGCTGCTGTATAATGTTGTCAAGAAATTTTTGCTTAATGAGCGCAACAGCTGCAAATACGCGGAGTCGCATATAAAAAGCGGACGGTTTGATACCGCACGGAGTATTCTTCATGATATAAAGGGTATGTCGGGGAATATGTGCTGTTACCGTTTGTGTGACATTTCGGAAAAGCTTCACGCTGAGCTTATTAATGGTGAATACACTTCTCTTGAAAAATTTAAGTCTGTCTGGGAGGACACCATAAAAGAGCTTGACGGATTTATTTCGGCGTTCGAAAGCAGGAAAAAGAGCGTTGCCGACGTTTTGCCCTATGAAAATGTAAAGAAAAAATTCATTGAGCTTTGCGCCGATTATGACATTTATGCGGCGGAATGGTTTGAGAAATACTTTGATGTTTTCCGTCGGAATTTGAGCAGCGAAAAGCTTGCAAAAATCAGCGAAGCCGTAAGCAAATACGATTTTGACAGCGTTATAAATATTTTGGGAGAGGGGAACACAAATGTATAAAATACTTATAGTTGAAGATGATTCCGCACTCAGATTTATATATTCAAAGAAAAAGGTGTGGAGCGACTGTGGCTTTTGCATTGAAGATCAGGCGTCTAACGGAAAGGATGCTCTTGCGCTTATTGAAAAGAAAAAGTACGACTTAATTCTCACCGATATACAGATGTCGTTTATTGACGGCATAGAGCTTTTGCGTGAAATGCGGTCGAAAAATATACAAAGTGAGGTAGTGCTTGTAAGCTCCTATGATGAATTTGAATATGCACGTCAGGGGCTTGTTCTTGGTGCGACAGATTACATTCTAAAGCCCGCCGAGGACAATAAGCTGAAGGAAATGCTCCTGCGTGTCAAGGAAAAGCTTGATTCAAAGCAGGAGATCGCAAAGGAGGTAAAGGCTGCCGCAAAAAGCCTTGAAATTACCGTCCCCGAGGAGGGTATGCCGCACAATATCTGCCGATATTTTTCAGATAATTCCGACAGGATAATCACTCTTGAAGAGATGTCGGAAAGCTTCGGTTTCAGCAAGGATTATTTCGGAAAGCTTTTTAAATCACATATGGGAGTAAGCTTTAACAGCTTTTATTCGGCTGTAAAAATCGAAAAAGCAAAGTCGCTTTTGAAAACGGGAAATTACAAAAATTACGAAATAAGCGATATGCTGGGATATTCAACGGTGGATTATTTCTCGAAAATTTTCAAGGAAATGACGGGCGTTACGCCTACGCAGTTTAGGACTCATAATGAATAATATCCTCCTTCAACTTTCATAAAAACTATATTTTTACTGTTTTTTACCGTGTTTTATCTGATTATTCGGGTTTTAATGCAGGATTATGTGTGCTATAATCTAAATATCAAATGAAAACAGAAAACTCCGGAAAGGTGATGTTATAATGGATAATTACGTTATAACGATAGCAAGGGGCTTCGGCAGCGGCGGAAAGCAGATAGGTCTTGACCTTTCAAAAAGGCTTGGCATTCCCTGTTACGAAAGTCAGATACTTGCAATGGCATCAAATTACAGCGGTATCAAAAAAGACCTTTTCTTTCAGGTGGACGAAAAGCTGAGAGGCTATCATCTTATCAAGCGGCTGATGAAAGCAAACAATAAAGACGAGATCGTCGAGCCTACGGAAAGAAGCTTTACGTCCGATGTAAATCTATACAACATTCAGGCAAAAATAATCCGTGAGCTGGGAAAAAATCAGTCCTGCATTATCATAGGAAAATGTGCAAATCATCTGCTTCGGGATTATGACAATGTTGTCAGCGTTTATATTGAAGCACCCCGTGCGGACTGCGTTAAGTCTATTACCGCAAAGCTGGGCGTTACCGAAGAAGAAGCGCACAATATGATATATCAGACGGACAAATACCGTGCAGATTATTACAAATACTACACGGGCGGCGAAACCTGGACAAATCCCGTGCTTTATGATATGACACTGAACAGTGCCCGAATCGGCAGGGATAAATGCGCAGAGCTTATTATCGAGTATCTGAAAATCAAGCTGGGCGATGATATCCTTGAAAAGAAGGGCACGGAGGAAAACGAAAAGGCACTCCGCCAGATGGGTATTATTCAAGAATAATTTTATCGACAAAGAGGTCGGCTATGGAGTTTTTTAAATTCCGTAACCGACTTTTTTATTTTAAATTTGGAGGAAAGAATTATGAGAAAGCTAGAATTAACAAGGGCTGCGGCGGTTGCTGCAGCGGCGGCAATGATGATGTCACTTACAGGCTGTGGCGGAAATTCGGCGGGCGGCGGCACCTCTTCCGAGGGAACAACAGCGGCTGTATCGTCGGGAGATGACACCGTAAAGGTGGGACTTCTCCACTCCCTGACAGGTTCAATGGCTATCAGTGAAAAGGCTGTCAGCGATGCGGAAAAGCTTGCCATTTCCGAGATAAATGCAGCGGGCGGCGTGCTTGGCAAGCAGATCGTATATGTTGAGGAGGACGGTGCTTCTGAGCCTTCCACATTCGCAACAAAGGCTGAAAAGCTCATTGACAGCGAAAAGGTAGCAACAATTTTCGGCTGCTGGACTTCCTCTTCCAGAAAGGCGGTAAAGCCTATTGTTGAGGATTACGGCTCACTTCTCTGGTACCCCGTTCAGTATGAGGGAATGGAGTCGTCCTCAAACATTGTATACACGGGTGCAGCACCCAATCAGCAGATCGTTCCCGCTATTGAATATCTTATTGACAAGGGATATAAAAAGTTCTTCCTGTTAGGTTCTGACTATGTATTCCCCAGAACTGCAAATATGATCATCAATGCACAGGTTAAGGCAGCAGGACTTGAAGTTGTCGGTGAGGAATACGCCGATATGGATCAGACGGATTTTGCAGCTATCATCTCCAAGATCGAAGCTGCACAGCCCGATGTTATCATCAACACTCTCAACGGTACGGGCAACGTTTCCTTCTTCAAGCAGATGTCCGAAAAGAACTACACAAGCAAGGAATATATGACCATGTCCTTCTCCATTGCAGAGGAAGAGGTAGCAACTATCGGCGCTAACATTCTTCAAGGACATATGGTTTCCTGGAACTATTATCAGACCACTCCCGGCAGCGTAAACGAAGCATTTGTAAGCGCATATAAGGCAGCATACGGCGAAAACAGAGTAACAAGCGACCCCGCAGAAGCAGCATATGACGCTGTATATCTCTGGAAGGCAGCTTGTGAAAAGGCAGGCGCATTTGACACGGCTTCTGTTGTTGCAGCAATCGAAGCAGGCGGAATTTCCTTTGACGCTCCCGAAGGAACAGTTACCATTCAGGGCGACAATCACCATCTTGTAAAGCCTGTAAGAATCGGTGAAGTTGGTGCAGACGGACTTATCAACGAAGTATATGCTACCGACCCCGTAGCTCCCGACCCTTATCTTACTACATATGATTGGGCAGTTGCAGCAGGCATTCAGCCTCTTGAATAATCGATAATATCTTATTCCATTGGTAAAAAAATCCCCCTCCTGAGCGAAATCTTCGGCTGCACAGATTTCATCTAAAATTATTGCAGCCGAAGATTTCGTCTTATTTTTCTTCACGAAAAGGAGTGTTTTTATGGAACAGCTTATAAACACGCTTTTTAACGGCATAAGCCTCAGCTCCATTATTTTGCTGACCTCTATCGGTCTTGCCATTACCTTCGGACTTATGAAGGTCATCAATATGGCACACGGCGAATTTCTTATGATAGGTGCATACATGACCTTCGTTATGCAGCAGATATTCGTTAAAATCTTCCCCGAAAGCGTCAGGGACATTTATTACTTCGCGGCAATTCCGTTCGCATTTCTTGTGACCTTTCTGCTGGGCAGTCTGCTTGAGCGGTTTGTTATTTCAAGACTTTACGGACGTGAAATAGACAGCCTTCTTGCAACCTACGGCATAAGCCTTATTCTCCAGCAGGCGGCAAGAAGCATTTTCGGAACACAGGGCGTAAACGTCAATGCACCGTCCTTCCTAAACGGCGGTATCACTATCGGCGGCTGCACATTTTCCTACAACAGACTGTTCATTATCTTTATGGTTGCCCTTTGCCTTTTCCTTGTATGGCTGATCATGTACAAGTCAAATTTCGGCAAACAGATGCGTGCGGTTATGCAGAACAGAACCATGGCTCAGTGCATGGGAATAAACTCCCGTAAGGTGGACAATATCACCTTTGCTATCGGCTCGGGGCTTGCGGGAATTGCGGGCTGTTCGGTGGCACTTCTCGGTTCCATAGATTCCACGGTTGGACAAAGCTATATTGTAAACTCCTTTATGGCTGTCGTTCTGGGCGGCGTAGGAAAGCTTCTGGGAACTGTTATCGGCTCCACAATTATCGGGTCGGCAAGCATTTTCACGGAGCATTATACTTCTTCCACAATTGCAAAGGCTATCGTTCTGCTTATCGTTATCGTATTCTTGCAGAAGCGTCCGCAGGGCCTGTTCGTTATTAAGAGCAGAAGCCTTGATGAATAAGGGGGTGCAGTTATGAAGCTTATCAAAAAGCAGGGAGATAATATTTGCTTTACTGTTATAGTGCTTATTCTTGCGGCAATGCCGTTAATGCTTAATGCGGGAATGCTCAGCGGTTCATCGACAGTGCTTTTCCTCGGAAAATGTATTGCGTTTGCGGTAGTCGCTATTGGGCTTGACCTTATTTGGGGCTATACGGGAATACTCAGCCTGGGTCACGGACTGTACTTTGCTCTCGGCGGCTACTGCATGGCAATGTATCTTAAATTGCAGCAGACAAACGGACAGATAACAGACTTTATGCACATCGGCGGAATTGAAACGCTGCCCCTTGCATGGCGTCCCTTCAAATATCTGCCGCTGACAATTATTCTGATAGTTGCCGTTCCCTCGCTGGTGGCGTTTTTGGTTGGATATTTTATGTTCAAAAAGAGAGTTAAGGGCGTGTATTTTTCCATTATCTCACAGGCTCTCACATGGGCGGCGTATTCCATATTTATCGCACTTTCTCCCTACACAAACGGAAATGTTGGCATTACCGAGATAAAGACCGTTTTCGGCAGCATAAAGGGCGATGCAAACAGAGCAAATATGTTCACGCTTTTCTATGTTTCTCTGGCAATTCTGGTGATTGTGTATGCGCTGGCAAAATTCCTTGTTAGCAGGAAATTTGGTAAGCTTCTGGTTGCTATTCGTGACGGTGAAAACAGGACTTATTTTTCGGGCTACAATGTCAGCAGCTACAAGACCTTTATCTACGTTCTTTCTGCGGCAATTGCGGGAATTGCGGGTGCGGTTTTCGTAAATTTTAACGGCAGCATTACGCCCTCGCAGATGACTATCGCATATTCAATTACAATGGTGATTTGGGTGGCTATCGGCGGCAGAGGAACAATTATCGGTGCGGTCATCGGCGCATTTCTTATCAATCTTTGCGAATATAATCTCAGCTCGGGCAGTATGGTTGAGATATGGCAGTACATAATCGGTGCAGTTTTCTGCATAACGATCCTGTTCTTTAAGGGCGGTATTGTGGGAATTGTAAAGAATCAGATCCCCGCATTTATCACCGGAGTGAAAAATAAAAAGTCAGTTCCCGCAAAGGAGGGAGCAAAATGAGCGTAAATGAAAATGTTCTTGAAATAAATAATATTTCCGTTTGCTTTGACGGATTTTACGCACTTACCGAAGTAAAAACTGCCGTAAAAAGAAACACGGTTCATTTCTTCATCGGTCCCAACGGTGCGGGAAAAACTACTCTGCTTGACATTATCTGTGCAAAGACAAAGCCCACCTCGGGGACGGTTATGTTCTATCCAAAGGAGAAAGAGCCTGTCCGACTGACGGGTATGAAGGAATATAAAATCGTCACGGAGGGAATTGGCAGAAAATTTCAGGTGCCAAGCGTTTTCGTAAATCTTACCGTCACGGAAAATATGATACTTTCGCTGAAAGGGCATAAGGGTATTATGGATTCAATTTTCCGCAAGCCGTCAAATGAGGATATGGAAAATATCTATGCAACACTTGAAAAAGTGGGTCTTAAAGAACGTGCAGATGTAAGAGCGGGCAGCCTTGCCCACGGCGAAAAGCAGTGGCTGGAAATTGCAATGCAGCTTTTGCAGAAGCCCGAAATTATCATGCTGGACGAGCCTGCCGCAGGCATGGGAAAGCCCGAAACCTTCAAAACAGGCGAGATCCTTAAAGAGATAAAAAAGGACTGCACAATTATCGTTATTGAGCATGACATGGATTTTGTAAAGCAAGCGGCGGATATCGTTACCGTTCTCCACGAGGGAAAGCTGCTTATGGAGGGCAGCATAAACGATGTGCTTGCGGACAAGACAGTTCAGGCGGTATATCTTGGCAGAGGCGGTGAGTGAAAATGCTGGAGCTTAAAAATATTGATTCATATTACGGAGAAAGCCGTGTTATCGAAGATCTGTCCTTTAATGTTCCAAAGGGCAAAATCGTGGGCTTTATCGGCAGAAACGGCGTCGGAAAAAGCACTACTCTAAAAAGCATTATGGGAATAGTGAAAACCCCGTCGGGACAGGTAATTTTCAATGGTGAGGACATAACAAAAAAGCCCGTTTATGAGCGGGTCAAGCTGGGTATCGGTTATGTTCCTCAGGGGCGTGATATTTTCCCGCAGATGACTGTTCAGGAAAATATTGAGCTGGGATTACAGCCGCTGGGAGGGAAGGGGACTGTTCCCGATTATCTCTTTGATTTGTTTCCCATTCTCCCGAAATTTGCAAAGAGAAGGGGCGGCGACCTGTCTGGCGGTCAACAGCAGCAGTTGGCTATTGCAAGGGCGTTGGCGGCAGACCCGAAAATACTTATCCTCGATGAGCCTACTGAGGGTATTCAGCCGTCCATTATTCAGGATATCGGTGCGGCTATCAAAAAGATAAACGAGTGGAAGGGCATTACCGTTCTGCTTGTGGAACAGTATCTTGATTTTGTGCTGCAAAATACCGATATGCTTTATGTAATGGAAAAGGGAAAGATAATTTACAAAAACGATACCAAAGCAGCCGACGGTGCAGAGGTGCAGCGTCTGATGACGGAATAATTTATACTAATTTCCTATCTTAAAGTAGACAAAAAATCAAGCAAAAGCTTGCATATATGGGTTTTGTGCAGATTTTTTGTCTATACTTTGATTAGAAATTAGTATTACACGGAGGTAAATTCAATGAGTGACATGGGCGAAATTCTCATTGTTGATGATGTCCCCGAACAGATAACCTTTGCAGGCAGTATTCTTCTTGAAGCGGGCTACAAGGTTCGTGCGGTCACAAGCGGAAAGGCGGCGCTGTCCTATCTTGAAAATCATCAGCCCGACCTTATTATGCTTGATATAAAAATGGAGGATATGAACGGGCTTGACGTTTGCAGAACCATAAAGTCCGACGAAATGACGAAAAATATTCCCGTGATCTTTTTCTCCTCCGACAGCAGCTCGGAAACTATCCGCAAGGGCTTTGAAGCGGGCTGCTGCGACTATGTTGTCAAGCCCTTTATTCGGGAGGAATATCTTGCAAGGGTAAAAACGCATATGGAAATTGCAAGAAAAACCATTGCCCTTGAAAATGCAAACAGTGAGCTGAAAATGTTCACCTCGGCGGTGTCACACGATCTGCGTTCGCCGCTTAGTGTTATGAAAATGCTTGTTGATACGCTTGAAGATGAGCTTCGGGACGGTAACAGCGACGATGCCGAAAAGATAATGGGAATGTTAAAAGAAAAATCCGTAAATACGCTTAAAATGACGGAGCATCTGCTGGAATTTTCAAGGGTCTGCAATGCCGTTCCTAAAATCGAAGCAATTGATCTGAACGCTCTGACAGATGATGTCTGCAAGGAGCTTCTTGCCCTTGAACCCGACCGAAAAATAACGCTGAACATATCGCCCTTGCCCGAGGTTTCGGGGGACAGTGTGCTTATTCGGCTGCTTTTCAGAAATCTGTTATCAAATGCGCTGAAATTCTCAAAATCACGGGAAATTACAGAAATATCCGTATCTTCAACCGTCGATAAAAAGTATTACATCATTTCCGTTAAGGATAACGGCATAGGCTTTGATATGAAGCATTATGACAAGCTTTTTGAGGTTTTCAGACGGCTTCATTCCGATGAAATTGAGGGCAGCGGCGTGGGTCTTGCCCTTTGCGACAGGATAATCAGACGTCACGGCGGAAGGATAGAGGCTGTGGGTGTTCCCGACAAGGGTGTGGAATTTAAGGTATATTTCAGAAAATCATAAAGCGGGTGTACCTCGGTTGGCGGGGTACACCTTTTTGTTATTTTCGCAGAAATGCTGATGGCTCGGCGTAATACTAAACACCCATTAATCAGTATTTCCTTAGTATAATATACCCCTCATGACCCCGACGCTCCCAAAACAAAAGGAGCCGAGTAAAATCGGCTCCTGATAAATACAAATTCGGTTACTTAAAATAGCTTTCAATGAGAAAACCGTCGGGAAACCCGATACTCAGCCTGCCGAGGCTGCAGTTTCAAGCTCCTTGGGGGCTTCTTCGTTATTGTCGGGATCGTTTCCGTCGTTCTTATCCTTTTTGAAGAGAACCTTCAGAAGAATGGGAGATACGATAGAGGAACAGATAATCAGCAGGATAACGGGTGCAAAATATTTCTGATCCATAATGCCTACGGAAAGTCCCTTTGAAGCAACGATAAGCGCAACCTCTCCTCTGGTCATCATGCCTATGCCGACCTTTAAGCTGTCGCTCAGATTGTATTTTGCAAGCTTAGCAACGCCGCCGCAGCCGATAACCTTTGTAATAAGGGCAACGATAACAAACAGCACGGCAAATACCAGAAGATTGGAATCAAGACTGTCAAGCTGTGTTTTAAGACCGATATTAACAAAGAATATAGGTCCAAAGATCATATAGGAGCTTATGTCCATCTTTTCCGCAACATAGTCGCTGTCCTTCAAGCTGCAAAGAATGATACCTGCTGCATATGCGCCTGTAATATCTGCGATACCGAAAAGCTTTTCTGCGCAGAATGCCATAAGCATTGCAAATGCAAGTCCGAAAATAGGAAGACGTCTGTGGTGGGGATATTTTTTGTTGAGCACCTTAAATACTTTGTAAATAAGAATTCCCGCAAGAATCGTAAACACGAAGAAAAGCAGCACGTTTACAATAACCTTTGCTACGTCGCCCATGTTTTTGTTGATAATATCTGCAATGCCGCCTGCGGAATCGGAACCGCCTGCAAGACTGATCACAAATGTGAGAACAACGATGCCGATAATATCGTCAATGATAGCTGCACTGAGGATAAGTGTTCCGACACGTGTCTTGACCTTGCCCATTTCCTTTAGCACCTGGACTGTGATACCGACTGAGGTTGCGGTCATGATCGTGCCGATAAACAGCGATTCATAGAATTCGGGTGAACCGATAGCGGTAAGCCCTCCGAAATGATAGAAGGAATATAGAAAATATCCGCCCACAAGAGGAACAAACACGCCTACGCATGCAACAAGCAGTGCCAGCAGACCCGTTTTCATAAGGTCCTTTAGATTTGTTTCAAGACCTGCCGAGAACATTATCAGCATAACGCCGATCTCTGCCATTGCGCCGATAAAGTCCGACGTATGTACAAGTCCCAGAACCGTAGGACCGATAATAAGACCTGCGATGATCTGACCTACCACCTGAGGTGCTTTCAGCTTTTTGGCAATAAGACCGAAGCACTCTGCGGCAAGAATTATGAGCGCAAGATCCATAAAGATTTCATATAGCTCCATTTGATTTCAACCTTCTTTTCTTTAATTTTATCCAAATACATATTATAAAAGATAATTATTGAAATTCTATGAAATCCTATAGATTTTTGTTAGTTTGGTGAAAATTCGTGACGCCATATAATAAATGCTGAATGTTGTTAAATTGTTTTGTGCATTTTATCAGATTTACAGAAGCTACAGACCGCACATAGGAAAATATCAAAAATGTGTGCTCCCCTGCCGAATACGGGAGAGTGCCATTTGTACCATTCGTACAATTTGGTATAAAATTTAACAGAAAAATCAAAATAAGTCACAAAATGCAAATAAAAGCTCTTGATTTTTTCGGCAGAGTATGTTATACTTGTTTTGAACATATTTAACAGAAATATCACACTATATTAAGAAAGTAAGCTGATTAAACATGATATTTGGCAGGCAACTCTTCTATATTAAAGTATAACGTCTTTCAAACTCTTTTGATAAGGGCTTTAAAGGTGCTTTTTGATTTTGGAGAAAGGAATGCTGAGAGGAGAACGGCTATGAAAAGAATAATCAAAAGTATAGTTGTAACGGTAATGTCTATAATGCTTATTGCGGCAATGGGCATAACCGTTTCGGCAATGAAGATATTTGTAAAGACACCTGAGAGCAAGACTATTACAATAGAGGTAGAGCCGACGGACAGTATAGAAGCTATTAAGGGTAAGATAGAAGAGAAGGAAGGAATTCCTACCGATAAGCAAAGGCTTATATTTGCCGGCAAACAGTTGGATGAGGGCAAGACTCTTTCGGATTACAATATTCAAAAAGAAAGTACGCTTCATCTTGTACTGAAAAGTGCAGGAGATTTGTCGGTAACAGGCGGAACTGAAAATACGGATTACAAGTACGAAAACAATGTGCTGACTATTCTGACGGAAACGCCGCTGATAATCTCCGGCACAACCACGCAAGACCGTATTGAAGTTAAGGACGCCATTTCCGCAAATATTACCCTTGCAGGGGTGAATATTGACGTTTCGGGAACAAGTGGTGCTTGTGCATTCAAAATTGCGGACGACAGCACGGGAGATGTTACAATTACCCTAGCGGACGGCTCTGAAAACACGCTGAAAAGCGGTGAACATTGTGCAGGCTTGCAGAAAAATGGCGGCATAAGCACAGGTATGCTAATTATAACAGGAACAGGCTCTCTTGAAGCAAAAGGCAGTGAGTGTGGCGCAGGTATAGGAGGAGGAGAAGAAAAAAGCACTTCAAATATCACCATAAGCGGAGGAAACATTACTGCAAATGGTGCATATTTAGGTGCCGGAATAGGCGGAGGTTATTTAGGCAGCGGAACAAATATAACTATAAGCGGCGGTATAGTCAAGGCAACCGGAGGAGCCTCCAGTGCCGGTATAGGTGGCGGATGCAACGGTGAAGGCAAGAATATAACCATAAGCGGCGGAATTGTTACCACTTCAACTGAGTATTATGGTGCAGGTATAGGAGGTGGTAGTAATGCTGAAGGCAATACCATCATAATAACCGGCGGATCTGTAATTGCAACGCCGGGTATGGATGCAAACGCTATCGGCGGCGGTTCCGGCAAGAGTGCAGTAATCCCCACCAACGGTTCAGACAATGTTTATCTCCTTGAAATCACAAACACAGACGGCTCAGCTATCACAATCAACGGCAAAGATTATCCTTCAAAACACAACGGCGAATCAAAGATATACGCATATCTCCCCGCAAAGACAGCAGCAGATCCCAATGTGGTAACCGTAGGGACAACTGCGAAAAAGTATTGCTATGATACAGCCAATGCCAAGTGGCTTGAGGTAGTCGGTATTCCTGACGAGGACGAAACTGCATTTACCTATGACGGAAGGGCACAGACCTACACCATTGCAGAAAGCGATTATTACACAGTTACGGGCAGCACGCAGACAAACGTAGGCACTTATACGGTAACCGTTTCTCTAAATGATAAAGTAAACACTGTATGGAACGACGGAACTATCGCTGGCAAGGAGTATGCTTTTATTATCGGCAAGGCAACTCCCACAGTTACGGTAACGGAAAGTCCCTCCTCTGCTATTACGGGAAAGGCAACAACCGTAACGTTAACAGCAGAAGTGAAGAATCCGAACAACGATTCGCTTAATGATTGTCCCTCGGTCGAATTTTTCTATAAGATCGGTAACGGTGCAGAAACACCTATTACAGACAGTTCTTTTGTAATTCCTGCCGACACACCAAACGGAACGACCTTCACAATTAGTGCAAGAACACCCGAAACTGCTAATTATAGCGCAGGAACAGGCACGACAACAATACTTGTGTCCAATTGCACACACCCCAATTTACCTGCTGAATGGGAAAATGACGAAACATATCATTGGCACAAATGCCCCGACTGCGGTGCAGAGGTTGACAAGGCAGAGCATTCTTCCAATGCCGCCGCAACCGAAACAACAGCCGAGGTCTGCAAGGACTGCGGATATGTAATGACTTCCGCTCTCGGACATATCCATATAAATCATCTCACTCCCGTTGCGGAAGTCCCCGAAACCTGTACAACAGACGGCGTGAAGGCGCATTATAAGTGCGACTGCGGTAAGCTCTTCGCAGACGATCGGGCAGCAACAGAGGTTACCCTTGCAGGTCTGAAAATACCCGCACATCACGCCTACGGCATAGAATGGGTAAGCGATAATGACGAGAATCATTACCACATTTGCTCCGTATGCGGCGATAAGACAGACGTTACCGCACACAGCTTCGACGAAGGCGTTATCACCTCCGAATCCACCGAGAAAACCGAAGGTGTTCTGACCTACACATGCAAGGTCTGCGGCTACGAAAAGACGGAGTCTATCCCCGTTTTGACCAAGGAAGAAGCGGTAGTTTCCTTTGTTGACAGGCTTTACAAAAATATTCTGGGACGCATTCCCGACGAGAACAAGGCATCTCACATTGACAATCTGGAAAACGGAGTATCCGCCACAGAGGTTGCATATGATTTCGTGTTCAGCCCCGAATTTATCGAGCTGGACGTTACCAATGAGGAACGTGTAACAATTATGTATAACACCTTCCTTAACAGAGATCCCGACCCCGAAGGTCTGGCAACTTGGACAAGGGTGCTTGACGAAGGCGATTCTATCGGACATATCTTCATCGGCTTCACACAGTCAAACGAGTTCGGTGAAATATGCGACGAGTACGGCATTGAACAGGGAACAATGGACTATGCCGATCTTCCCGACGAAAACAAGGAGCTTATAGCCTTCATTGCCCGTCTTTACACAAAGGCGTTGGGCAGAGGCTATGACATTGACGGTCTGAACAGCCATAAGAACGGCTACATCAATGACCGTGACCTTTACAAGCTGGCATTTGACTTCATTTTCTCCCCCGAATATCTGGAGAAAAATCTCTCCGACGAGGACTTTGTTGAGAATATGTACGAGGTATTCTTCGACCGTTCCTCCGACCCCGCAGGCAAGGCGGACTGGCTGGACCGCATGGCAAATCAGGGCTACACCCGTGAGGACGTTCTGGCGGGATTTGTTGGTTCGCAGGAGTGTGCGGATATGGTGGCTGGGTTTGGTATCTGATAATTTGTGACATAACCGAAAATAGATTTATATGAACAGGGCTGATTCGGCTTATGCTGAGTCAGCCCTGTTTTTGCCTATCTTGAATACCGAGATTTTTTACGAGCAAGTTATACTAATCTTCAACCTAAATATAGACAAATTCCCCAAAATATGATATACTAAGGAACCACTGATTAAATCAATAATTTCATTTTTCTTGCTGCCTTATTGATGTATCTATAGCAGTACTTAAAAATATCCTAACACACTTGTAGGGGACGCATCCCTTCCCGCAGTTACCAAAAGAACTATTGAAATCTGCGGGCGGGGAAACCAAAGCATTTATGCTTTTGCCCCTACAATAACGTTATTTTTGTGGATTGCTATAATTTCTCACCATACTCATCATAAGAACAGTACAGCTTGTTGACCCCAATGCTTTCGGGCAAAACATCTCCGTCAGGAGTAACAAATTTCCCGTTCGTTTCATTAAGGTGAGTGACCGCAAGTGACATTTTTGCATTTAGCACCGACTCAAATTTTGCAAAATCGGCAGATATCCTGTCACGGAGTTTTTTCACATCAAGTCTGCCGTATCTCAGCGTCCCCTGATAGCCGTTGGGGACATTAGTCATATCAAACATATTCGGATCAATCTCATTCTTTGAACATTCCCCCTCAAAGGGACCCGCACCGTGACGGGTAAGATACGTCCTTGTCACATAGCAAACCTCAACATCATTTTCCCCCGAAAGCATACCTATCATTCTGACGGGATTTTCCGCTCCCGTATAGCTTGGTGTGGTATGCTTTTCATTTTCCCCGAAGTCCTGACTGAGAAGCAGTCCCTGCCCTCCCTCAAACACAATATAAGGATAATTTTCAAGGATCTCTGCGTCTGCAATTACGGTATTTTCATAAAAATATTCGCAGTCGGAAATGAAATTTTCTATTAACTTATCATTGTAAACAGTTTCCTTCCATTCATCTGAAAGCGTGGAAATCCCCAGCTTTTGCAATCTCCTTGGCAGATAATTATCACGGATATTTTTGAGATATTCAGCCCTTTTCGATTTGCTCACAGACATAAATTCGGGAAAGGAAACGGTTTTTTCGCTGTCATATCTCACCATAGTTTCCCAAATGCCAAAGCCGCAGCTGCCGTGACGGTTTTCCCCTCTGCTGTCCTCTGCTATCTGATTTATCATCATATCAAAGGGCGTTGACCATCTGCATTTTGGAGAACAGTAAATTTTCGTATCGGGAAAAAGCTCGGAATGTTCCCCCGCAAAAACCATAGGATTGATAATAAAAGTGTCAGCAAAATATGTATCGGAAAAAGAAAATGTCCCCGAAGAAAGATGATGAAATACATGACGGACACCGTCCCTTGATGAAACGGTATGCCCCCTCTGTGCCCCGCCGTTATGCAGCACCGTCAGACAGCTTTTGCCCGCTCTGTAGGCTTGACGGCAAAAATAATCCGTCATAAGCCCCTTGCCCTCATCGCCGTAGGACGCACCGATAACGACCTTGATTTCATGTCCGCTGTATTTCATCACTTTCACTCCTTTACCAAGAAATAAGCTTTCTAAGCCCCTTTTTCTCCTCAGCCGCCGCTTCGCCCCCCGCAAAGGCTGTTACGATATTAATAATTGTGGGAGTAATGTTATTCAGATTGACCTTTCTGAGATGTTCATTATCAAGGTATTCCCCGAAGCTTTTCATAATCTTTTCCACGAATCTTGCACCGTTCGATCTGGGGTCAATGACAGCAAGGTGATAAACCTCAAACTTTTCGGTCACTTCCTTGTAAAGCTCCCTTGTTTCAATGTCCTTTTCATTGCTCACACCCAAGGACGCTTCAAGAGGAGCTTTCGGCAGATAGGGATTGAGCGGTTCATCTCCCATTGTTATGATAAGACCCTTTTTCCCACGGCTGTGGCAGTCAAGACGAGTGTTGTTAAGGGCGAAATACCACGCCGCCGTATAGGATTCAAAGCCGTTTCCACCGCCCCCGCCTTCAAAATAAAGTTGGTCAAGCTGCTCCGCAATGCGTATATCCGATTCAAACTGAGAAGCCTGTATGGGTGCTCTGTCGTAAGCAAGGTCGCCTATGCCCATTATCATAAACTCCACGTCCTTGGTTTGGTCGTAAAGCTTTGTCATTACCGTGTTGAGCCGTTTTGCAACCTCAACAGCGGCACTTCCCATGCTTCCCGTAACGTCAAGGGCAAGGATAACAGGCACCGTTTCGGGGTGCTCTTCGCTGTCGCAGCATTCTCTCATTACCCCATAAGGGTTCAGCACATCTGCCAAATGTCTTGACCTAAACATATCCTGTGCAGAAAATACTCCCAAAATATCTCCGCTTGCCGAAACCCGTCTGCCTGCACGTCTGCTGTAATCGTCAAATGAAGCTCTGTTCCATGTTCCGCTGCCCATTATTCATCTTCTCCTTCCGTACCATCAAAATCAAACATTCCGTCAAACATCTCGTTCATTCCCCCGCCTGCCATTGCCATTACAAGCATGGGGTTCATAGTCTGAGAACCGCCCTTGCTCTTCATCATTTCGGAAAGCATCATATACTTCATTATTTTGCTCATGCCGTTTTTTCCCTTTGATTTGCTGTTTCCGAAAACCGAAACTATTTTGCCGAAGAAATATACATCTCCGAAAAAAATCTGCCTTTCGGGAATGATATTTTCAATGGTGGAATCCTCATAGTTAATGACCGTTATAATGTCATTTTCCTTTTTCAGGACACATTTCGGATTGCCGCCAACAAGGATAATATCCCCAACAGCAGCCTTTTTTGTGGGGATAACAAAGAAGAAATCCTCGCCTATGTCAAACACAAAGCTATTACAGTTTGTGAGCCTTCCCGATTTCACATTGTAGGATTTATATCCCGAAGTGGTTTTCACCGCAATTTCTCCGTTCATGGAAAGTCTGCACATTCCCGGTGCTATCTTTCCAAACATTCCGCCGAACATTTCCAAAATTACTCCTCCTTTAACAGTTTTCTGCGGTACAGCTTTGATTTTCTGTGTGCCGCCGTGGTGTCGTCATACTCATCTGTTTCCTCAATTTTCGGGGACATTCTTTTTCTGAATGCCTGCATTGACTCCTCTTTTTGAAGTATCATCTGATACGGACCATGAAGGTCGGAAACGGTAAACAGCTCAGGCATCAGGTCAAAAATAATATCGTGATATCTGACCTCGTCCTGTAATTTCTTGAATGCTTCGTAAATAATTGTACCGTGGTCGAATGGAAAATCGTTCTTTATCACGCTGCCGTTTTCCGCTAGTATTTCCAGAACGGTTTCGTCCTTTGAAATAATTATCCTTTCTAAGCTGCCGTTTATCTCATAGCGAAAGTCCATCCATACTGCCTCGGCAGCATCTGACTGACATTCCGTTGACAGCGTAACTGTGTTTGTCAGAGAGATAAATGCCGCCGAAATTATCCAGCCTCGGGGATCTCTGCCCTCACCGCTGAAAACACGCAGGGGAATAAGCTTTGAACCCGTAACACCCGCTTCCTCCGCAAGCTCTCTGCTTACCGCTTCTTCGGCAGTTTCATTTTTTTGAAGAAATCCTCCGGGGAGAGCGTACATATCCTTAAACGGCTCCTCACCTCGCTTAATAAGCAGAATTTTCAGAACCTTTTCGTCCATGGTAGATGACTTGCGGTCGTCAACTCCAAACACCGCAGCGTCCACCGCAACGGACGGTCTTTCATAATCGGTTATGCTGTATGACATAATATCACTCTTTCTTTGATTGTAATTTATTGTTCGTAACTAATAGTTCTTAACTCTATGTTTTTATTATATCATTAAAATACAATTTGTCAAGCGGTATGGCAAAATATATTTTCAAACATGGTGTTTTTGTATATAACATACATTTTTCAATCAAAAAATTAGCAAAATCGCACTATAAAAACGTTAATTAAATCTTCCCAACCAACGAAAAATACGCTATAATAGAAATAGTTTCTCGTGACAATGAAAATAGTAAATATACCCAAAACCATCGCACAAATTTATGCAGCCATACAAATTTACCGTTCCCTGTGACAAAATGACTTATTAAAGCATTGTAGTATATGAAAAACGTTTTGTAAAGATAAATTTCTTGGTACCAAATACAAGAAGGTGATCATATCACAAACAAAACAGAATTTGAAAGCATTGCCCGAAAATACACAAATATGCTCTATGCTCACGCACTTGTTATTCTCGGAAACAAAGCCGATGCTGAGGACGCAGCGGAAGAAGCTATTTATAAGCTGCTTGTCCGAAGGCTGCCTTTTCGTGATGATGAACATGTCAAGGCGTGGCTTATCCGTGTGGTCATAAACGAAAGCTTTATGATGCTCCGCAAACGGAAAAAGCTGTCGGGTGATGAGCTGACAGAAGAAAATGCAGGCAGCGTAGAATTTGCATATCCCGAACAAAGCGAGATATTTGATGCTGTAAATTGTCTTGATGTGAAATACCGTTCCGTGCTGCTTTTGTATTACTGCGACAATATGAGTGTTTACGAAACGGCAAAGAAGCTGGGCATTTCAAAGACGGCAGTCACCACAAGGCTTCAGCGAGCAAGGCTGCTTTTGAAAGAAGAGCTTGAAAGGAGAAATTTTAATGGATAAATACATGAACGAATACAAGGCGGTTTTTGATTCTATTACCGCCGAAAAGGATATTGTCGCAGCGGCAAAATCACGCATAACAAAGGGCTCCCGCACTCATTTTGTAAGACAAATTGCCGCCGCTGCCTGTGCGGTTATGCTTGTGGGCACAACGGCAGTATATGCCGCACATTCCGACTGGCTGCACAGCCTTTTCGGAAACACATCTTCTGAGATCTCGGAAAACATTTCGGATTATACTGTTAAAACTTCGGATTTTACGCTTGATATTATTGATGACAGCTTTCCCTATGAGATCACCTTCGGAAATGTAATATGCGACGGAACCATACTTTACGGTGAGATGCACATTAACGATGTCAGCGGTGAAGCTATCCGCGAAAATGATCTGCCCATAGATGCCAATGTTACAATTAATGGCGACAATACTGCCCGAAGGCAGTCGGGACTTATTTTCCTAAATGAAAATGATGACGGATCTGCCGATGCCGCTTTTTATATAAGCAGCGAATCGGAAATTTCGGCAGGAGATTCCGTAACCGCAGTTATTACAGGAAATGCTGTTTCTCCCGATGATATGGCTGCATTCTCCTTTGAAATACTCAATATGCCGCAGACGCTTGCAAAGCACTATGATGTTGGCAGCACTGCAAGGTTTACAACCTATAAAGGAGAAAATGCCGAAATGCAGATAAACAGTGTGGAAATTTCTCCGCTTCGCATATCTGTAAAGGGTCACTGCCTAAGCTATGATAGTTATAATAAAATAACAGAATCCCCTGATTTCAGGATAGATTTTTCCGATGGAAGCTGCATGACGGTCGATAACAGAAGCTGGGTGCTTAACACCGAAAACAGCAGCGGTCGGTCAATTCTGAATGCGGGCGGCAGAGTATGTGAAACCTCCGGGTTCAGCGGCACACGTACAAGCACGGGATATGATGTCGATTATAATGCACAGTTTCGCTGTGTTATACCTATTGATGAGGTCGTTTCCGTAACTGTCGGTGATATTACTATTCCCGTTCAATAAGGTCACTTGCAATATTCTCAGAAATGCGGTACCGATCCAAGTTCGGCAAAAACTTTGCGTCAGTTATGTTTTCAGAATAGCATTGACGTTAATATTTTTTGTGGAGTTTGTCAATTAAAAGAATTTTTTAGAAATTTAAGAATAGTTTAAGGATAAGCTTGCTGAAAAGTCTGCAAACCAAATACAGACAAACAATAATTATGGTGACTCATGATATGAATATTGCAGGTTGTGCTGATTCTATCGTGCGTATTGAGGACGGCAATATTTTGATTTAGTTTTTGAACAGACAGGGGTTGTCAATTCACTTTCTGAAAATGTGATGGGATAAAAAGCGTTACCGTTCGAGATGAATGGTAACGCTTTTTATATCGAAATATAGCTGCTTTGGTGGGTGTGCCCATATGGGATATTTACAGTGGTATGAGGGACAAAGCACTTTTTCATCGGATAATACTGCGGCGATCTGATACGGTCCCATTCCCGACAAGCACATCTGACTCGGCTGCCCTTAATTTTTCTTCTTATGTGTTTTCACGGATAATTTTTTCGGTTTCTTCAACGGAAAGATGAGCAATATTTGCAATGGTAGGAACAGGAATGCTGTTTCGAAACATTTCTGCTATCATTTTTACTTTTTCTCTAAATTCGCCTATTTCAATACCTTCAGCCCTGCCCCTATTAATATATAGCAAACTGATATTGCACATATCATCGACCTCCTTATCGATCTCCTTGTTTATGGGGATACCATATTCTTCATGGACTATCCTCTTCTTCTCAGCTGCGGGGATCCTTGCCACAAGAAGCGAGTGAAGCATTCGGATAATGCCTCTGCACTCCTTTGTGTCTGAATCTCCAAGACATACCATAATTACATTCATCAAATCATAATCAAGAATGTCCTGCG
>CAMCRP010000003.1 GCA_945877315.1 uncultured Ruminococcus sp.
ACTTCCAATACTCATCATAGGGATACACTTGCAAAATTGTCTATATGTTGATAGAGGATTAGTATAATGGGTGTTTCCCCGCCGAAGGCGGGGGAACACCCATTAATCAACACTCAACACTCAACGCTCAACACTAATAAAGTCGAATTATGTCGAATAGTATTTAGAAATATGTCTTTTTAATGAATTATTAATATTTCATAAGTTGAATTTATAAAAATGATATGATAATATAAAGATAATAATTTGTTTTTAATTAATATTTACTAATTTAGTCACAAATACGCATGGCACAAGCTGCCGATTGCAGAAAGGAAGTAGCATTTTGAAAAGCAAGCCTCTGATTCTCGTGGTGGAGGACCAGGAGATAAATATGGAAATAATTGTAAATGTCCTAAAAGAAAACGGCTATGACTACCTGACCGCACGGGACGGCATGAGCGGGATCGAACAGCTGCGTTCCTCCCCCGATGCCGTTCTGCTGGACCTTATGCTCCCCGATATGAACGGAACAGACCTACTGCCCATCATAAAAAGCTCGGGGGAGATCCCCGTCATAATAGTGTCAAGCATCAGCGATATGAAGCAGCAAATAGCCATGCTGAACACAGGCGCAGACGATTACGTCACCAAGCCCTACGACCCCAAGGAGCTGACCGCAAGGCTCCGTTCGGCACTGAGAAGATATTCCAAGACGGCGGCGTTTGAGGACGATTCGTCCGACTGCTTTATGCTGGGAAAGCTAACTGTTTCCTACCTTACCCGCCGTGCGACTGTGAACGGAAATGACATTCATTTGACGGAAAACGAGTACAAAATTCTGGAATACATAAGCAGAAGATACCGAAAAACCGTCACCTATAAGGAGATAACAGACCATATCTGGGACGGTCAGATAGTAAATCCCCAAACACTGCTGCGTGTAAATATGTCAAATATCAGGCGGAAGCTTTCAAAATATTCCGACAGAGAAACCTATATCCAAACCGAGCCGGGGACGGGGTACATTATGGAGCTGGTGGTAATTGAAAAAGTGGAAAGTGGAAAGTGAAAAGTGGAGTTTTTTCGTAATTTCACCATTTATCACTTGACATTTAACACTTTTAATTCCACTCTCCACTTTTCACACTTCACATTAGCTTTTGGCGTTATGCACAATTTTCCGCTGTTTATTTATACGGTGCATAATGAAAATCGTCTTGTTTTTCTCTTGATATATGTAAAAAAATGTTGTATAATATTAGAGAATGGTTATCTATGATAACAAACTATTATCTATGGGAGCTGAAATTACAATGAGATTAGTTACACGTTCCGATTTTGACGGACTTGCCTGCGGCGCACTCCTTAAAGAGGTCGGCATTATCGACAGCTGGAAGTTTGCCCACCCGAAGGACCTTCAGGACGGACTTATTGAAATAACCGAAAATGACTGCCTCGCCAACGTCCCCTATGTTGAGGGCTGCGGACTGTGGTTTGACCACCATTCCAGCGAGCATGAGAGAAATCAGCTGGCAGGCAAGTACAAGGGCGAAAGCCGCATTACCCCCTCCTGCGCACGTATCATCTACGATTATTACGGCGGAAAGGAGCGTTTCTCCCATTTCGACGATATGATGATAGCTGTTGACAAGGTGGATTCGGGAAATCTCACCAGAGAAGAGATCCTTCACCCCGAGGGCTGGATACTTGTGGGATTTTTGATGGACCCCAGAACAGGTCTGGGACGCTGGAGAAATTTCACCATTTCCAACTATCAGCTGATGGAAAAGCTGATGGAATGCTGCCGTACCATGAATACCGAGGAAATTCTCGCCCTTCCCGATGTCCGCGAGCGTATTGAGGTCTATTACGAGCAGAACGAAAAGTTCATTGAAATGGTAAAGGCACACACTCGTGTTGAAAAGGACGTTATCATCTCCGACCTGAGAGGTGTTGACCCCATTTATTCGGGCAACCGTTTCCTTATTTACAGCCTGTACCCCGAACAGAACATCTCCGCTTGGATAGTAAACGGCAAGGGCGGTCTGGGCTGCTCCTGCGCTGTGGGATACAGTATTCTCAACCGCACATCTAACGTAAATGTAGGCAGCCTTATGCTCAAATACGGCGGCGGCGGACACAAGGCTGTGGGCACCTGCCAGTTTACCGACGAAAATATGGACGAACAGCTCCCGAAGCTGCTTGAAGAGCTTGTAAACGGCTGATAACGGAGGATCATTACGGTATGAAAAGATTGTTAAAAGCGGCACTCTGCCTTCTGACCACTTTGGCAATGTGCGTAAGCATTGCAGTTCCCGCAGCGGCGGCAACAAGCGTCAATGCGGCGTCTGCACAGGAATTCGTTTCGGGAATGGGCACAGGCTGGAATCTGGGAAATGCCTTTGATGCGTCCGACTGCACCTGGCTCTCCGACGAAATGGACTACGAATCCGCATGGAACGGCGCAAAGACCACCAAGGCACTTATCTCCGAGATAAAAAAGATGGGCTACAAGACCATCAGAATCCCCGTTTCGTGGCATAATCACATTGACTCCAAGATGAACATCAGCAAAAAGTGGATGGCAAGAGTCAAGGAGGTCGTTGACTGGTGCGTTGACGAGGATCTGTATGTCATCATCAATATCCACCACGACATTAACAAGGACTATTTTTACCCCGACAGCGCACATCTTGAAAGCTCCCAAAAGTACGTTAAGACCATTTGGACTCAGATAGCAAACACCTTCAAAAGCTACGGAAACAAGGTCGTTTTTGAGGGTATCAACGAGCCGAGAGCGGTAGGCACAAATAATGAGTGGTGGTTCAATATCAACAATATCTCCACCACCGTTCAGGATTATATCACTACGCTGAACAAGCTTAACCAGACCTTTGTTGACACCGTAAGAGCAACAGGCGGCAACAACAAGAGCCGTTATCTGATGATCAGCGGCTATGACACCTCCTGCGACGGCATTATAAACAAGTATTTCGCAATGCCCACAGATACCGCAAAGGATAAGCTTATCACTACCATTCATATTTACAGCGAAAAGCCCAAGGAATACGAAGCGCTGATGGACAAAGCTTATAACAAGTATGTCAAGAACGGTATCCCCGTTATTATCGGCGAGTTCGGTACAGTCGCTGCTACCAAAAACAAGGCAGAGATCGAGGGTGCATTCGTTGCGGCTGCGGCAAAGCGGCTCATGCCCTGTATCAGATGGGACAACAACGCCTTCAAGTCCAATGACGGCAAGGAAACCTACGGCGTTATCGACAGAAAGACCGTTACATGGAAGTACAAGGACGCTGCTCAGGCGGCTGTTAAGAACGGCGTTATCAAGGCATCGTCAAGCGGCAGTACAAATCAGAGCGTTTCAAAGCCTTCCTCGGGAACAAGCACTGCTTCTTCCTCGGACAAAATGACCCTCAAGGCTAAGAAGGTTTCCTCCACAAGCATCAAGCTCAGCTGGAACGCAGTCAAGGACGCAGATGCTTACAGAGTTTACCTTTACAATGAAAAAACAAAGGCATACGAAAAGTGCGTAACCTTAAAGGGCGGCACTTCCTACACCTTCAAGAATCTGTCCTCGGGTACCTACAAGTACAAGATCGCTCCGCTTTATCTGGAAAACGGCGCATATAAGAGAGGTACAGTTTCCGATACAGCCACCGTTAAGCTGTAAAATACGAAATCAGAGCCGCCGTCACCGAGCAATCGGGGCGGCGGCTTTTTTCGTTGACTTATGGCGGGAAATGTGGTATTATTTTAAATGTGAAGAGTGGAAAGTGGAATTTTTAATGTTGAGTTTTGAATCAGATTAAACGATCCACAATAGATATGACCGTATAAGGAGAAAAATATGAGTAAAAACGGAAACAGCAGAAAGCCTATTTATTTCGAGAGAAATAATCAGCCCATAGGCGGAAAACGTAAGCCCATCAAGGAAAATTCACGGAACGACGAGATTTTTTTCGATGATCTCGAGGACGATAAACAGCCGAAATTTGAGTTTGAGGAATGGGAAAAGCAGTGCCCCGTCCGCAAAAAATGCTCGGGCTGTCAGCTGTCGAATATGCCCTATAAGCGTCAGCTGGAATTCAAACAGAGAAAGGTCGGCACGCTGCTGGACAGGTTTGCAAGGGTCTATCCCATCATCGGAATGGACACGCCCTACCATTACCGCACAAAGGTGCAGTCTGCCCTGGCGGTCAACAGCAGCGGGGATATTATCTCGGGGGTTTATCAGTCGTCCACGGGCGGCGTTGTGTTCTGCAAAAGCGGCTGTCTTTTAGAGGACAAGCGGGCGGAAAAGATAGCTTCGGCGGTCAGAAAGCTTATGAGAAGCTTCAAGGTTCTCCCCTATGACCGTCGGACAGGTCGGGGGACGCTTAGGCATATCCTCATAAAAAAGGGCTTTAAGACGGGTCAGATAATGGTGGTGCTGGTTTCGGCGACACCTGCGTTCCCCTGCGGAAAGAAGCTTGCCGCCGCTTTGAAGGACGAATTCAAGGACATTGAAACGGTCATTTTCACGGTGAACAAGACCGACACGGGGCTGCTGGTAACGGGCAGAGAAACCGTCCTTCTGGGCAAGGGCTATATCGAGGACGAGCTTATGGGAAAGCGTTTCCGCATTTCCGCAAAATCCTTCTATCAGGTAAACCCCGTCCAGACGGAAAAGCTGTATGCAAAGGCAATTGAGCTGGCAAAATTGGACAAGAATTCCAAGGTCATTGACGCTTACTGCGGCACGGGAACTATCGGCATTATTGCTTCGGAATTAGCGGGGGAGGTAGTCGGCTGCGAGCTGAACGAAGACGCTGTCCGTGATGCCGACCATAACGCAAGGCTGAACGGCTGCAAAAATGTGCGGTTCTTCTGCGGCGATGCGGGACAGTTTATGCAGGACACCGCAATAAACGGCGGTTTCGTCCCCGATGTGGTGTTCATGGACCCGCCCAGGGCAGGCTCGGACAAGGCGTTCATCTCGGCTCTGTGCAAAATATCCCCGAAAAAGGTAGTCTACATCTCCTGCAATCCCGAAACTATGGCAAGGGACGTGAAGCTCCTCTGTCAGGGCGGATATAAGGCGGAGGGGTTCTATCCTGTGGATATGTTCCCGCATACGCAGCATGTGGAGTGCGTCGCACTGCTGACAAAAAGATAATCCCCAACAAGTGTTCAGTGGTCAGAAAAAGCAGATATTCAGCCATATTCTGACCACTGAACACTGTCAGCTGCTTAATGATAGTGATAAAAAGCTGCTGAAATAACCCCCGCACCAACGGCAATTAACCCGCCAATGCGGGGGAAAATTTATTCAGCCGTATTGTTTCCGACAGCAAAAAGCCCAAAATACAGCGTATCTGCAGGCAGTCACTGACCTCACTAAATTTTTTTGAAAATTGATTTCCGTGCAATTTAAAAAAATCCTTGACAACTATGCACAGAAGTGGTATAATAGATATATTGTTCGGGGCGTAACTCAGTTTGGTAGAGTGCTTGGTTTGGGACCAAGATGCCGCAGGTTCAAGTCCTGTCGCCCCG
This sequence comes from uncultured Ruminococcus sp., assembly GCA_945877315.1. Classification (GTDB taxonomy): domain Bacteria; phylum Bacillota; class Clostridia; order Oscillospirales; family Ruminococcaceae; genus UMGS1889. The sequence goes on from CAMCRP010000003.1 coordinate 5,539, forward strand.
ACCAGAATTTTTTCCGTTCTCCGATATATCGGCGGACGGATTTTTTTACAATGTGGAAAGGTTATAAAAATGTGGAAAGTGGAAAGTGAAAAGTGGAGTTTTAAGCATTTCCACAATTATAGTAAACGTCGTTTAATATAATTCCACTTTCCACTTTTCACTCTTCACACTTACAAAAAGGGGGGCGTTTATTGTGGCTTGGACGGAAAAACAGCAGCAGGCTATCGACATACGGAACAAGGGTATAATCGTATCTGCGGCGGCGGGCAGCGGAAAAACCTCCGTGCTGGTGGAAAGGCTTGTCCGTCAGCTGTCGAATGCCTGTGAAAATATCCCCGCAGACCGAATGATAATTGTTACCTTCACAAACGCCGCAGCCGCACAGATGCGCCGCCGCCTGATGAACGAATTCTCCCGTCAGATGGCGGAAAACCCCGAGGATATGCGGCTTGCCGAGCAGTATTCAAAGCTGGAAACTGCCAAAATTTCCACCATAAGCTCCTTCTGCTTTGACCTTATCAGGGAAAATATCGACAGTGCCGAGCTTGCCCCCGATTTCCGCATAATGGACGAAACGGAGCAGGAGCTGACACTTCGGGCGGCGGTCAACGACGTTTTCGAGAAATGGTACACCGAGCGTCCCGAGGACATAAGGCAGTTAAACGATATGTTCTGCGACTCGGACGATTCCCCGCTGGAGGAGCTTATAACGGGGCTGCTGGAATTTATGAGCGTTCTGCCCTTCCCACGGTATACAGCCGACCAGATTTGTAAGTTATTCTCCGAAACCGACCCCGACAAAAGCATTTTCGGGCGGGAATATGCGTATATAGCATTTGCCGAGCTTGAAAGGGCTGAACAGGCTGCAATTTCAGCAAAGAATACCGCCGACTGCTTTATGAACACCTCCTCAAAGGCGTATCTGACCCTTTCCGAGGAGATAAGCCTTATACTTGCGGCGGCGGGAGAAATGCGGGCAAATGTTTCGGCAGAGGATTTTTCCTGGGACAGGGTATTTTCGTCGCCCAATGTAAAGGCTTTGCGGGACTACACCTTTTCCCGTCTTACTGTAAAGACCAAAAAGGACGATTACAGCGACGACGATGTTGAACGGGTAAAGCTTTATCGTGACAGATACAAGGACTGCCGCAAAAGCTTTTCCGAGCTTATTATTTCCCGTGATGATGCCGCCGACGATCTGGCTGTTCACGGAAAAATAGTGCCGCTGCTTATGGAGCTTTACCGCAATGTGTCCGACTGTCTGTGGCAGAAAAAGCTGGAAAAGGGTGCTGTCAGCTTTTCCGACGGCGAGCAGCTGGCTGTCCGTCTGCTGGCGGAAATATCCCCCGAAGGCGAGGTCACACGGACAGACCTTTGCAGGCGGATCTCCGACTATTACAGAATAATTATGATAGACGAATTCCAGGACGTAAACGATGCCCAGAATATGATATTCCGCCTTTTGTCCCACGACGGAACGGCGGAAAAAGCGGGGGATAACATCTTCTGTGTCGGGGACGTTAAGCAGGCAATTTACGGCTTTCGTCTGGCAAATCCGGGGATATTTACGGAGGTTTTGCACAGCTCCGAGGAATATTCCGACGATTGCAAGGCGAAGAATGTTTCCGTTTCCCTTAACAAAAATTTCCGAAGCAGCCGTGACGTGGTTGACTTTGCAAACTACATTTTCCGCCGTGCCATGTCCGAGGAGGTGGGCGGAATCGACTATACCGACAATGAAGCGCTGGTCTGCGGTGCGGAATATAATGACCGTCCCAGACTTTCCGAGATAATTATTGCCGAGCAGGAGGAAGCTGCCGTTCCCGCAGACAATTCCGACGGTGCAGATACCGATGACGAGGAGGATATGGCAGAAGCTGCTTTGGAGGCAGAAGCCGCCGCCATACGCATTTCCGAGATGATAAAAAGCGGTGCCCCCGTGTACGAAAACGGTGCGGACCGTCCCTGCACGCCAAAGGATTTCTGCATACTTCTCAGGGGAAAGGCGGCTGCGGGACTGTTTTCCGACAGCCTTGCCGCACGGGGGATAAAGTCGGTCAGCGAAAGCTCCCCCGCCTATCTGGATTCCTGGGAAATATCGGTAATGCTAAATCTCCTGAGAGTGCTGGACAATCCTCTTGTGGATATTCCCGTGCTGTCGGTGCTTATGTCGCCTATGTTCGGATTTACGGCGGAGGACATTGCCCAATTGGAAAGCTTTGCAAGGCGCATTAGTCCAAACGGCGGTCAGCCCCTTTATATTAAGCTGAATATCCTGCTGTCCTCATATCATCGGGCGGGGTGGGAGCTTTTTGCAAAGGCTGAGGATTTCATGCAGACGGTCATATCCCTTCGGCAGTATATGTCCCGTGCAAGCGTCTGGGAGCTGGTTACCCATATTTACAACAGCACGGCGTTTATGGCGGTCATGCAGGCAAGCGGAAACGGTCGGCAGAAATGCGCAAATCTCCGTCTGCTGACCGAGTACATAAAGAATTACGAAGCGTCCTCGGGGGGCGGTCTGAACGGATTTCTGAGATATATTGACAATCTAAAGTCCCACAAAAAGGACCTGACCTCCGCTGCCACGGTTTCTGCGTCGGCGGACGCTGTGCAGATTTTTACCATACACAAGTCAAAGGGGCTGGAGTTCCCCTTTGTGTTCCTGTGCAGAGGCTTTAAGGGATTTAACAAACAGGATCTGCAAAAACAGACACTTTTTGACAGGCAGCTGGGCATTTCATTCCGTATCAGGCGGCGGGGCAAGCGGCAAAAGTATCAGACAGTCCCCTTTGCCGTGCTGAAAAAGCGTAAGGAACGGGAGCTGGTCAGCGAGGAAATGCGGCTTTTGTACGTCGCCCTCACCCGTGCAAGGGAGCAGCTGTTTATTACCGTCCCCGACGGCGAAAAGCTTACAAATCTGCTGAACAAATGCGATGAATACGCCGTTTCGGGATATACCGACGCAAAAACCGCAGGCTGCTTTATGGACTGGATATTGGGAACGCTGTCAACTCACGGCGATTTCAAGGCGATAAGCGGCGGCAAGGTCGAGCCAACACTTTTCAAGATCGGCAGGATAAAATGCGGAAAGCCCGATGAAAGCGTTTCCGAACAAATTGCCGAGGAATTGCCCGACAAGGCTATTGTTGAAAATATCAAAAGGCTGTGCGGTTTCAGATATGACAATGCGCAGTCGGAGCTGGCGGCAAAGCTGACTGTTACCGAGATAGCCAAGAGTGAGCAGAAGGTCACTCTGTCGGAGAATATCTTCCGTCTGCCCGACAGTCCCGCAAAAATATCCGCCGCAGAACGGGGAACGGCGCATCACACCTTTATGCAGTATGCGGACTTTGAGCTGGCTGAACGGGACATTGAAGCGGCGATACTGTCCGTCTGCGATATGGGCTTCATCTCCGAGGCGGAGGCGGACGCTCTTGACAGGCGGCGGCTGAATGGGTTCTTTGCTTCAAGGCTGTATTCACGGCTGAAAAATTCACAGAAAATTATGCGGGAAAAGAAGTTTTTAGTGAAAATTTCCGATTTATCTCTTGACGATGAGCTGGGAAAAGTGTATAATCAAACTAACGGAATGTTGCAGGGTATCGCCGATGCGCTCTTTTTCGAGGAGGACGGCGTTGTGCTTATGGACTACAAGACCGACAGGGGCGTTACGGAAGAGATTCTGGCGGACAGATACGGTATGCAGCTGCGGCTTTACTCGGCGGCTCTGGGGCTTATTCTGGGGACGCCCGTTAAGGAAGCATATATTTACTCGTTCAGCTTGTCGAAGGAGATATCAATAAACATATAAAAACAAAACGGAGGTAATCATTATGGATCAGAGAAGAAATTCCGCACCGTCAAGAGGACGTCAGCCGTCACTTATCAGCCCTACTGTTGTAGGTTCGCTTATTTTGGGCATTTGCATTATCATTGCTTCGGCGAATATTGCGGGGAAAATAACCAAGCTCAATGCAACCATTGAGAATACACAGTTTGCGTCCACTATGAAGGTACCCGAGAATATAAGCGTGTCCGCTACCGCTCAGAGGACATATCTGACAGACACAGAAGCGGCGCAGTATCTGAATCTGTCCGATTCCACCGAGGTGGTAAGCCTTATCAAAAAGGGCGAGATCACCGAGTATATCCAGAACAGCAAGGGCGGCTACTCCATTTCCAAGGAGGCTCTTGATGACTGGTTTTATGCGCAGGTAAATAAGAATTCTTCCGAGCCGACTGAGTGAGGTTTGAGATTAATGTGGAAAGTGGAAAGTGAAAAGTGGAGTTTTTAGTGTTCTATTTGCAAAAGCTTCGTTTAAATAATTATTTTCACTTTCCACTTTTCACTTTTCACTTTTGAAAAAGTTCTTGACATTTTCGTCGGGATATAGTATAATAATTAAGCGGTGATTTTTTGCCGCTTATCTGCTGGAATAGCTCAGTCGGTAGAGCAGCGCATTCGTAATGCGCAGGTCGCGTGTTCAAGTCACGTTTCCAGCTCCACGTAAAATAGGCGTCTGACGGTGGTTCAGACGCCTTTTTGTTTTGCCGAAAATCCGAAAAAAGGGAACGCACCGCAAGGCACGTCCCCCAAAATATCACATTGGAACAGGCTTTATCTCTCCGCCGTCCTCGGTCAGCAGCACCTTTACCCACTGATCGGAAACGGTGTAAACGGAATCATTTATGACCACCTTAACACCGGGATAAAGCTGCTTGTGACAGGTCACGGAAAGGTTCTGTTTGTTCTGAAGATACTGATTTATCTCCTTGATACGCTTCTCGTGGGCACCCTTGTCGCAGTTGAGCTTAATGCGCTCCTTTACGGCGGCAGTCAGCATCTCTTCCCTTTCGGGCGGGAGAACGGCACCCTGTTTTTTCTTTTCGTTAAGGAAATCCACCACCTGTTTCAGAGTAGTCATTCTTGTGACTATCTTGGCAATTTCCTTTTCGAGATTTTCCTTTTCCTCGGACATCATGGCATTGTCGCCGACGGTTATGCTGGTAGGCGTGTAATTCTTCGTGCCTATGACCTGAGCATCAATATTCTGAAGTGCTATGTATTTACCGCCCATAATAACACCTTCACCGCCCTGAGCAGTAAGCGTTCCCGCACAGTAAACATCACAGGTAACAAAGCTCTGCGCCCTGAGATTACCGTCGCAGACTATCTTCGCAGACTCGCAGAAGCCTATGGTAACATCACCGTGAGCCGTAATATTTGAGTTTATACAGCCCTTTTTGATAACGACCTCCTGCCCTGCTTCAATAGTCGCACCCGTAACATTTCCGTCAACGTGAATACTTTTCTGGGAGGACACCTTAAAGCCCTCCATAACCTCGCCCTTTATGACAATATCACCGATAAAGTCGATGTTTCCCACAGAAGCGTCAACGTCGCCCTTAATGGTAACGGTGCTGTCAATGGAAAAGCAGCCGCCCGAGAATTTCAGATGACCGTTGCAGGCAGCAAGTATCTGCGTGCCTGGGGTGTTGAGCATAGTGTTCTGACCAAGGGTGAAAACAGCCTTTTTGCCCCTTCTCTGCTGAACGGTAACGCCCTTTACGTCAATGCCCGGCTCGCCATCGGTAGGCATAGTAATATCCGCAATGACTGTTCCTTTGAGGATATTTCGTATAAGACCGAGATTCTTGTAGTCAACAAAGCCCTTGTCGTCCTCCTTGGGAGCAAGCTCGTGAGTTTTGTCGAAATGGTAGGTGATAGTTCCGTCAACGCCGTCAACGGGAGGTGTCCAGAACGCCGCCCTTATCTGTCCGACGCTTTCGGGGTTCTTGACAGCCAGCTTTATGGCATCGAAATCAATGCCGTGGCGGACACCCTTTTCGTCAAGAGCAGCGATCGCCTGTTCATAGGTGACAGCCCTGCCGCCGTTCTGAGGTTCGTAAATGCTGAGAAATGCGTCCTTATTGCCTGTTCCGACGGTCACCGTTACAAAGCCGTCTACGGGAACACCCTTTTTTTCTGAGGATTCCCCGCCGTTCATCATAGCATTATTCATATTTTCGGTCATAATATCCGCCTCTCTTTCTATTTCTGTATATCTTTTTATATATGTGAAAATCTGCCTGTTTTTATGTACAGCTATGTTGGAATTACCGGAAATTCAACACTTAACACTATAAAGTGAAGTTTACACGTTCTTAGTGGGTTTTCCCGCTGCCTTGACCTGCATAATTCCGTCAGCAGCGGAGAAGAAAACCGTCCTGCCGAAGTTTGAGCCTGTTTCCTCGGCGATAATGGGAATTTTATAGGTGGCAAGCACCTTTTTAACGGCCTCAACATTTCTTTCTCCGATATTGAAAACAGCGGAATTTGTGGCAAACATCTGCGCACCGCCCGCAATTTTCGCCGTCAGACGTGAAGCGGAAGCACCGCTCATATTCATCATCATAATAAGCTCGGTAATGCCCGTATCGGCAAATCTGCGCTTATTGTCCGAAGCATTTGCGGACTCCTTGCTCCACGGCAGCATAATGTGTGCAAGCCCTGCTATCTGCTTTGTCTTGTCGTAAAGACAGATCCCGACGCAGGAGCCGAGAGCATATGTAACAAGGGTATCATCGCCCTTTGCAATATTAAGATCGGAAATTCCGATATTTATCAGATTACTCATAAATTCTGCCGCCCTTTCATTTCTTATCTCGGATAATTGTTACTGTATTCCCAGAACCGAGAAAAGCTTATTGAGAGAGTCAAGCTCGGGGACAAGTATCATATTGCTTCTGACCTCGTTATCCCCCATAATAAAGCTGTCGTCGATAAACAGCACCTTGTCGCCTATCTTTGAAAACTCAATAGCAGGCACGCTGAGTATGGCTCCCACCATATCCACACAGAGGGACGGCACCGAAATGTCTATGAACATTCCCGACAATGAAGATATTGCGTTCACATATGAAGCGGACATAATATTTCCCACCTCGGAAATAAGGGAGGTGTCCATCTCGTCCAGCGCCATAATGGAGAGATTTTCCTTACCCATAATAGCCTTTGCAAGATTTGCCGCAAAGGCTTCCTGTATAACATATAGCATCATGCCCGAAATATCGCCCGTCAGACGCACCAGCATGCCGATAGCTATCTGTTCGGGGCCGCCGAGGAACTGCACAGCCTCGTCGAAGCCCAGCAACTTAACGTTGGGCACGCTGATGTCAACCATTATCCCCAGCATTTCGGACAAAGAAGTTGCGGCGTTTCCCGAACCAATATTTCCTATCTCCTTCAGCACGTCCAGGTGCATGGAGCTTAAATCGTCTATTTTAATGATCGCCATTGAATTACCTCCGATTATTTGCGGGATCTGCCGCCTTTAATTATTACTGTCTGAGATGGTTTATAATATTCTGCAATTCGTCGTGAGTCTTGACCATATTGACATTAGCCTGAAATCCTCTCTGGAACTCAATTACCTTGACCATTTCCGTTCCCAGATTTACCGAGGACATTTCCAGATAGCCGTTAAGCTTCCTTGCCTCGGGGTCAGCCTGAGGTTCGCCGCTTGATGCGGTCTGCACGAAATAGTTGTCGCCAACGGGGTCAAGTCCGTAGGGATTTTCGAAATTGTAAATGCCTATTGTTTCGGTGAGAGTGTTTCTGTCTATTTCGGTAGTATCGTCAAGGAACGGAATGGGGATATTGTTCCCCTCATTGTCCAGGACGTAACCGCCGCGGCTGTTCACCAGCTCCCAAACGCCCTCAGCGTTCTGGCTCATATAGAAGGAACCGTCCCTTGTGTAGGTAATGGAATCTCCCTCACGGACGGCAAACAGTCCCTCTGTGGCAATGGCAAAATCAAGGGGCTTTTCCGTCTGAGCGAAGCTGTCAACGCCGTACATAAGGTCGGTTTTCAGGACTCTTGAGCCGTGTCCCGTCTGAACCTCCTCATTTCTGAGCTTTCTTTCGGTATAGATAAGGTCGCCGAAGGAAGGACGGAGATGCTTATATCCGTTAGTATTCACATTGGCAACGTTGTTTGCGGTAATATCCATAGCGTCCTTAGCGGTAAATACGCCCGATGCGGCGGAGTAAAAGCCTATGCTGCTCATTTCAGCTCATTCCTTTCAAATGCTGTTGTCTGTTATATCTTCATAAGGTCGTTTGCAACTATCTGATTAATGCTGTTCATTATCTGGAGTGCCTGTGCGGAGGCTTCAAAGTTTCTCTGATACGCCATAGCGTCAACCATTTCCTCGCCGAGATCCACGTTTGAACGCTCATATGCGCCCTGAATAACACGGTAATCGGCATCATCGGGGATATTGCCTATCTGCGCCCCGTCATAGGGTCTGAACATATTGTCCCCGTAACGCTCCATATCGGTGTACTCGTCAACATAGGTAAGACCGAGGGTATATGTCCGTCCGTCCCCTGTGGTGATAACGCCGTTTTCGGAAACGGTAAAATCGGAGGTACCCAGCGGGATAGTCTGACCGTTTGCGTCCAGGATACGTCCCGCCGTGCCAAGAGAGAGATAACCCTCCCCGTCAATGGCGAACTGTCCGTCACGTGTAAGCCAGCGTTCTCCCGAAACACGTCCTTCGATATTGAAGAAAACGTTCCCCCGCAGCGCCATATCAAGGGGCTTGTAGGTGTATTCAAGGGTGCCCTGTTCGGTGTCTGTCCAGGTGTAGTCCTGTGTTCTGTATTGGATAGTGCCTGTTTCGTTCTTTCTGCTTCTCAGGAGAAGGAGCCGCTCCTCAAAGGTGGTTGGCATGGAAAGCTCCCGCTTGTAGCCTGCGGTGCTGCTGTTGGCGATGTTATTTGTGGTAACATTCAGCGCACGCTCCTGATTTATGATATTATTTGCGGATATGTAAAAACCTCTTAGCATAAAAATCAACCTTTCAGATAATCCAGCGTATACATTTTCAGCTTTGAAACGGCCTTAGAGTGTATCTGACTGACTCTTGACTCGGAAATGTCAAGCACCTTGCCGATCTCGGAGAGCCTGAGTTTTTCGTAATAATAAAGGGAGATGACGGTTTTTTCCTTCTCGTTCAGCTTGTCTATGGCATCTGCGAGAATTTTCCGCCTTTCGTTTACCCACAGACGCTTTTCCGCTTCCCAAACGCCTTCCTCGGAGGGTATTTCGGGGAGATCGAAGCTGCCGTCGTTCATCATTTCGTCCAAAGAAATTGTCTGGGCGGCTGACGATTTGGCGGTCATATTATGAAGCTTTTCGACGGACAAGCCCATTCTTTCGGCAATTTCCTCGTCGGTAGGCTCCCTGTCCAGCTCGGAAAACAGCGCAGAAAACGCCGTGTCATAATCCTTTGCAAATTTGCGGACGCTTCTCGGGATAATATCCTGCCTGCGGATATAGTCGATAACTGCGCCCCTGACCTTAACGGACGCATAGGTTTCAAACTTGACGTTCCGTGACGGGTCAAAGCTTTCGGCGGCGGCAATGAGGGCAATAACGCCTTCGTTGATAATGTCCTCGCTGTCGGCATATTTGCAGTACATATTTCGTGTGGAAGCGGCGGCGTATTTTACGACATTCATATACTGCGTAACGACTTCATTGCGCAGTGCTGTACCGCCCGTTTCCTTATATTTGATAAGCAGCTGTTCTTTTGGTGAAAGCTCCTCTGTCTGAGGGGACATTATCTCACCTCCGTTTAGCTAAAGTTTCCTATTCTAATTTTACACCATTTTACCCGATTTGTCTACTGTTTTCGGAGAAATTTTTGGGAGAATGTGTAAAGTGAAAAGTGGAAAGTGGAATTTTTCGGTAAATCCAACAATTTTATGTAGGGGAAAAAGCATAGCTTTAGTTTCCCGTCCCGCAGTTACTCACTATGCTTGTGGCTTTACTCTAACTTTATGTGACGGAAATCGCTTTATCAAACAACCATTGTAGGGGAAAAAGCATAGCTTTAGTTTCCCGTCCCGCAGTTACTCACATTTTTCGGCTTCATCAGTAAAATGTCAAGCTAAAAGAAATCACAAATTAAGGAGTAAATCACTAAACCAAAAGCAATCTAACAATAGCACTCAAAACTATATCACAACACTAAAATGTAAAGCGGGGAAAAGAGGGTGGGGTGAAAGGGAAAGAGGATTGCAAAGGGGAAAACCGTTAGGGGCGGGGGAAAGTCCCCGCTTTGTTGGGTTTTTTCTGTCCCCCGCCCCTATAAGGTTGTCCCCTTTGCAGGGGTTGCGCAAACTTACAGAGGTCACTAAAGTATTGTCACCAAAAGTAAGTGGGATAGGGGAACAATTTATGTTTGTGGCTTATCACAGTCTTTGTTTGACGGAATTCGAAAAACGTGGACGTTTTTCTTTTCCTATTGTTGGTTTTGCGGCTTTACTGTTTTGTGGGTATTTTTAGCTTTTGTGCGACGGAATTCGAAAAACGTGGACGTTTTTCTTTTCCTATTGGAAGATTGTGGCTTTACTCCTGTTCTTTTGAGGATTTTGCTTGATTGGCTTTTGTTTGTGGGGACTGTTAGCTTTAATACCCTTGATGTTACAACTTTTGGATTTGCAGCTTGCGGATTTCGCTCTCTGCGGAGAGCGACCAGCCCTTTCTAGCGCCAAAGGGCTGGACCCCAAGGCGCTTTAGATGCCTGCGGCGCTTTTTCTTTTTTTTTTTTTCTTTTTTTCGCTGCGCTCGTTTTTTATAATTCCACTTTCCACTTTCCACTTTTCACATTATATAACAACATTTCCCACCGCCTGAATCTGAACGGTGTTATCAATCTCATTAAACGACAAAACCGTAATATTCGGTATAAACTGATCCACCAGCTTCTTAAAATATACCCGAACAATAGGCGATGTCAAAACAATCGGGCTGGGAACAACTTCCTTTACCCTATCTATCTGCTCATTCAAAGAATTTATCAGCTTCTGTATGGTCACAGGGTCAAGGGCAAGATACGATCCCTGCTCCGACTTCTTCACACCCGCTACTATCTTGTTCTCCGTTTCCGTGTCAAGGGTCAGGACACGTATCTGTCCCGCATCGGCAAAACGCCTTGTTATGGTACGCTTTAACGCCTGTCTGACATACTCAACGGTAATGTCAATATCCTTTAAGGTATGCTGATAGTCGGACAGCGTTTCCAATATGGTTTCCAGATCCCTGATAGGAACGCCCTCCTTCAAAAGCATGGACAGCACCTTTTGCAGATACGCCACCGACACCACCGACGGGACGATGTCCTCAACGGTGGCGGGGCTTGTTTCCTTCAGCTTATCAAGCATGGTCTTAACGTCCTGACGTGACAGAAGCTCGTAGGCATGCTGTCTGATGACCTCGGAAAGGTGGGTTATCATAACGGAAGTGGGGTCAATAAGGGTATATCCCGCCATATCGGCAGCCAGCTTGTCCTCCTCGGCTATCCATTTTGCGGGGATATTAAAGGCAGGCTCAACCGTGTCGATACCGTCCACCTCACGTGTGACATTTCCGCTGTCCAGCGCAAGATAATGGTCAACCAGCACTTCATTTTGTGCCACAACCTCGCCCTTTATTTTGATAACATACTGATTTGGGTTGATATGCTGATTATCACGCATACGGATAGACGGGAAAACCATTCCCATATCCAGCGCAAACTGTTTTCTGAAAATAATAACACGCTCGATGAAGGTTCCGCCGCTTGCCTCGTCCGCCAAGGGGATAAGGCTGTAACCGAACTCCATTTCGATAGGCTCGACATTTAAGAGCTTGTAAACATTGTCGATGTCCTTGTAATATTCCATTTCGGACAGAGCCTGCTTGTTCTCCTCCATAGCCTGTTCCTCGGCGGCTTGTGCGGCAAGGAGCTCGGCTTCTGTTGGAGTACTTCGCATAAGCAAAATTCCGCAGGTTATAAGCAATGCGCCGCACAAAAGGCAGGCAAGCTTCGGGAAACCGGGGATAACCATTGCAATTACCATAACGCCGCCCGCAATGCAGAGAACTCTCGGCTGAGAGGTCAGCTGCGCACGCATATCGGCGTTCAAGTTGTCCTCGGAGGCGTTTCGGGTAACTATCATACCCATTGAAGTTGAGATAAGCAATGCAGGTATCTGAGAAACCAGACCGTCGCCCACGGTTGCGATGGAATATGTGGAAAGGACGCTGCCAAAGTCCATTCCCTCAACGGCAAGACCGATAATTGCGCCGCCTATAAGGTTTACGAACGCCGCAACGATGGAGAAGATAGCATCTCCCTTAACGAACTTGGAAGCACCGTCCATTGCTCCGAAGAAGTCGGATTCACGCTGAACGTCCGAGCGGCGTTTCTTGGCGGTTGCTTCATCTATAAGACCCGAATTAAGGTCGGCGTCAATAGCCATCTGTTTACCGGGCATAGCGTCCAGAGTAAATCTTGCGGAAACCTCAGCAACTCGCTCCGCACCCTTTGTGATAACCAGGAACTGCACCACGGCAATGAGTATAAAGACGATAAATCCCACAACGGCGTTATTTCCCGTAACAAAGTGTCCGAAAGCGTAAACGACCTGTCCCGCATCGCCCTTATTTCCGAGGATAAGACGGGTTGACGAAATATTCAGCGAAAGTCGGAAAATGGTAGTCACCAGCAGGAGCGACGGGAAAATCGAAAACTCCAGCGGTGATTTTATGTACATTGTCATTAACAGGATAATAAGGGAAATGGAGATATTGAGCACCAGCATAAAGTCCAGCAGCCAGGTCGGCAGCGGAATAATTATCAGCACGATAACCAGCAGCAGAAACACGGGGACAATGTTGTTGGTAATGCTTTTCAGGCTGAATTTCACTTGGTACTCCTCCCTTCTGTTTAGTGTGAAATGTGTAAAGTGGAAAGTGAAATTTATAGTGTGAATGTTGCGTTTCAACTCCACTTTTCACTTTTCACTCTTCACATTTAAGTCAGTGATTATCGAAATCTATAATATCCTCGGGGTATTCGTCACGTATATCGGAAATAGAACGCTTTTCCTCCTCGAATGGGAGCTTTTTGTTTTTCAGATCGTATACGAATGCGAGGATCTCAGCCACGGGCTGGTAAAATTCGGGGGCGATCTCACGTCCCACGTCGATCTTATCGTAAAGGGCTCTTGCCAGAGGCTTGTTTTCCACCATGGTTACGTCATTTTCCTCGGCAATGTCTATAATTTTCATAGCAACATAGTCGGCACCCTTGGCAACCACCACGGGAGCCTTTGCGCTTTCGGGGTCATACTTGACGGCGATAGCGTAGTGAGTAGGGTTTCTGATAATAACGTCCGCAGTGGGTACGTCCTGCATCATACGCTGCTGGGACATTTCCCTTTGCTTCTGCTTTATCTTTCCCTTTATCTGGGGGTCGCCCTCCATCTGCTTGTATTCTTCCTTGACCTCCTGCTTGGTCATTTTCAGGTTCTTGTTATGGTCATACCACTGATAAAGCAGGTCGAGTATTCCCACGAACACGAAAACCATTCCAATGGTCATAGCAATGGAAAAGGTGGTTGAACATATGTAAGCAACTGCGGGCATAAGCTCCATTTCCGAAAGCTTCATAATTGTGGGCAGCTGCTCTTCTATCTCGCTTTTGACAAGGGCGAAAATAACGGCGATTTTCAGGAGAGATTTTAAAAGCTCCACCACCGAACGCAGGGAAAACATTTTCTTAAAGCCTTCAATGGGGTTCAGTCTGCTTATTTTGAACTTTGCAGGCTCCAGCGAAAAGATAAATCTTGTCTGAGCGCCTGTCATAATAATGTTTATGGCGATACCGATAATAAGAAGCGGTCCTGCCGCCAGAAGCACCGTCCGTCCCGCCCTGAGAAGGAGCGAGGTAGGGAATGTGCCGTCCGCAAGAAGCAGGCTGCCCTTCCCGCTGACGCCTATCCAATAGGTCATAGAGTCGGTAAGGCTTTCAAGGATAAGCTGAGAAAGCACCTTGAACATAGCGAACATTCCCAGAATAAAGAATGCTGCGGTAAGGTCCTTGCTGGAGAATACGTTACCTTTTTTTCGTTCGTCCCGTTTTCGTTTGGGGGTCGCTTCTTCGGTTTTCTCCTCGCCGCTGTCGCTTGCCATTGTGCATCCCCCCTTGTACGGCGTTTCGGGTTTATACGAATGAAATTATATTTTATCTAACAAATGTTAGGTAATATCGAATTGTAAGCTATACTGTCATTGATGTCATTACATTTGCGACTGCGTCATTCATCAGATACAGCAGATTATCAAGGAAATTCGCAAATATGGGGCATAGCACAACCGCCATAAACAGTCCGAACAGCAGCTTCATCTGCATATTCACAACCATTACCTGTATCTGCGGGACGGCTTTCATGAGTATTCCTACGCATATTTCAACAATAAGCTGCGCCGCCAACAGTGGCATAGCAAGCTTCAGACCCAGCACGAGGACGGCGGCGAAGTAGTTCATCACCGACATTCCGAGATTTGGGTTCAGCCGCTCGAAGCCTATGGGGATAATGTCAAAGCTTATGACAAACAGCCTTATGTATGTCAAATGGGCATTTGACGCAAAGAACATCAGATACAGCATATAGGACGTTACAGAGCCCATGAGCGGCATCTGAACCCCCGAGGCGGGGTCGTATATCTTCGCCATTCCAAGACCCGACTGCATATCCATAATTTCGCCCGAAAGCAGCGTTGAGGAGAGGAAAAGCTGTGTAATAAATCCCAAAGTAACGCCTATGAGCATTTCTTTGAGTATCAGCACGGCAAATTCTCCCGCAGAGCCTATTACAACGGGCGAAACGTCAACAGCGGTCAATGCGGCGGCGGTTACTGCCAGAGATACCATTACCCTGACCATAGCGGGGATATTTCTTCTGGAAAGCAGCGGATTAAAGGCGAAAATGCCGAGAATCCTTGCAAACACCAGCAGATTTGTATCAAGGTTTGTGAGAAGCACACTCCAGAAGTCCATCAGCCATTCCTCGAAACTTCGGAGATGATGTCGAACAGCTGAACGGTAAATTCGTTCATTTGGTTCATCATCCACGGACCTGTTATCAGCAGTATAAGTGCAATGGCAAGCAGCTTGGGTACGAAGGTGATAGTCTGCTCATGCACCTGAGTTGCTGCCTGTATAATGGAAATGACAAGACCGATAACAATGCTTATTACCAGCATAGGGCCGCAGAGAAGCAGAGTCAAGGTCAATGCGTTATGAAATATTTCCAGAACTGCGTCCTGCGACATTTTTTTATCAATCCCTTCATTTAGTGTTTAGTGTTGAGAGTTGAGTGTTGAATTAAATGTGGAGAGTGGAAAGTGAAAAGTGGAATTTTTCTGTAAACCAAGCAAATTCCATATAGGCGCATTAATTTTTCGGCTTTTTGCTTTCTCAGCAACATTTCAAACTTACAAAAAATCACAAACAAAATAGTAAAAACACAAACAAACGCAAGCTCCCACAAGAACACCATCTATATCACTAAGCCAAAATGTAAAGCGGGGAAAAGAGGGAGGGGTGAGAGGGAAAGAGGAGTGCAGAGGGGAAAACCGTTAGGGGAGGGGGAAAGTCCCCGCTTTGTTGGGTTTTTTCTGTCCCCCTCCCCTATAAGGTTGTCCCCTCTGCGGGGGTTCCACAAACTTACAGAGATTACAAAGGCGGTTGAGGGAAAAGAAAGCTGAACGGTCAAGGTGCAAACTTTTTTATTTTATTGCATTTTTTGATATGACCTCTGCTTTTTCCCATAGTTTGCGAGTACCCCTTGCCGCCTGTCGGCGGTGTGAATAATTTTAAAGGCGTGGACGCCTTTAAAATTATTCACGAAGCACCGCACACCGTGATAGTTTTCTTTGCTTTTGTGATTGTCGTTGGTTTGTGGCTTTACTGTTATTTTTGTGTGCGGTGCTGTTGGGGCTGTTGATTTTGTGGGCTTTGCTGTTGCTTTGATGTGACTGTTAGATTAGGGGATTTCGCTCTCTGCGGAGAGCGACGGGGGCGCTGCCCCTCGACCCCGCAGCCTTTAGAAAAGGCTGGCGAAACTTTTATCTTTTTGCTTTTTTTGCTTTGTTTGTTGCCTATGTAAATGTTACCGGATTAAACCCGCTGATAAGCGAACCCACCAACAATGTCCAACCGTCCACCATAACAAACAACAGTATCTTAAACGGCATGGCAATAGTCGCAGGCGGGAGCATGATCATACCCAGCGACATAAGCGTGGACGAAACCACAATATCTATTATCAAAAACGGTATGTACAAAAGAAATCCTATCTCAAAGCCCTTCTTTATCTCGCTGAGGATAAATGCGGGAACCACCGTGCGGAAGTCAAGCTTCTCAATAGCCTCCTCATTAGTCTGAGGATAATCCCCGCCCGTCAGGTCAATGAAAAAGGACATGGAGTCGTTGGACGTATTGGCGAGCATCCACTTTTTCAGCGGTACCTCGGCTTCCTTCAACGCTTCCGTCATGGTAATGTCCCCATTTTTATAGGGGGCATATGCTACCCTGTCTATCTCGTCAACAACGGGTGTCATAATAAAAAGCGTCAGAAACAGCGCAAGACCTACAAGCACCTGATTCGGCGGGGTCTGCTGGATACCCATAGCATTTCGCAGCAGGGAGAAGGAGATAATTATCCTTGTGAAGCAGGTGAACATTATAATGATAGACGGCGCAAGTGACAGCACCGTTATCAGCAGCATCAGGTCGATGGTATCGTTTGAACCGGTTATTCCCAGACGCTCCAGAAGTGACTCCTCGTCCTCGCCGTCGGTGACGGGGGTATCGTATGGCGTTTCGGTAACAGTCTGATCGGTCTGCGGGAACGGCTCAACCTGTGTCTGAGTCGTTTCGGGGACGCTTGTTTCGACGTTCGGCACCTCCGTGACGATTGATGTAACGATAGGCTCCTCCGACGTTGTTTCGGGCGTATTTGCGGCGCAGACAGACAGGGACATTACCGCCGCTGCGACAAAAGAAACCGCCCCTGCGGCAGCGGCTTTGACAGCGGCTGCAAAAGACGTAGCTTTACTCTTCATTGATATTACCGTCCTTTTCATCGCTGTTTGCAGTGCCGTTTCCGTCGGGGCGTCGAAGCTTTTCGGCTGCTGTTTTTTTGAGAACGGACAGAAAATCCGTCCCATAGGCGTTTTGTCCGCCGTTTTGGCAGACCTTCTCCGCATATTCCTTGTCAATTTCGCAAAGAAGCTCCGTATGCTGCGGACTGACGGCGATAAGCAGATACTTATCCCCCGCCTTTATGACCAGCAGATATTTATCATTGGAAAGGGGCAGCCTTTCAACCGCCTTAAGCAGTCGGCTGCCCCCGTTTGTTCCCGAAGTGTCCCCGCCCGAATATACACGGTTATTCAGCCATTTAGCAAGACGGCAGGTCAGCCATATAAGCAGCAGTACCCCCGTCAATGCCAGAAGAACCGTAAATATTTCCTTCATTATCAGCCAATGACCTTCTTAACGGTCTGGAGAATTCTCTCGGGCTTAAAGGGCTTAACGATGAAGTCCAGAGCACCCAGCTTAATAGCCTCAACAACCATGGACTCCTGACCCATTGCGCTGCACATTACTATCTTTGCGCCGGGGTCGCTTGCCTTAATATCTCTGAGAGCCTCAATGCCTGTCTTGTTGGGCATAGTGATGTCCATGATAACCAGGTCGGGCTTTTCTGCCGCATATGTATTGCATGCGATCTCGCCGTCGGCAGCTTCAAGGATATTTGTATATCCGTTCTGAGTAAGGGCGTTTCTGATCATCATTCTCATAAATGCAGCGTCGTCAACCAGAAGAATTTTCTTATCCATAATGTTACTCCATTTCTCCGCAGCGGAAAGTGTATTTTGTCGGCGTTATTATCTGTACGGCATCTGCGGGAGCCGTTCGCCATAAAGGATCTTCTATTTTAAGCCTTTGGTAAACCTTAGTTATTTTTTCTCGCTGATAGTTTCAAGCAGACGGTTTTTCACTATCTCGGTAATACGTACAGCGAAATTATCTCCGATAACCACAACGTCGCCCTTTGCAATAAGGTTGCCGTTTACGATAATGTCAACGGGAGCACCTGCCTGACGCTCCAGCTCGATTATGGTACCCTGCTGGAACTCCAGAATTTCCTTGACCTTCTTGCTTGTGGAACCCAGCTCAACGGTAACGTTCAGCGGGATATTCATCAGCAGCTTGAGGTTGTCGTTTTCGTCCTTGTTGAGCAGCGGAGAATTGTAATCCTCGAAGCTTTTGAGCTGTGCGGGACGAACGTTTACATTGGGCTGCATATACATCTGCTGCGGATAGCCGTATTGAGGGGGCATACCGTACTGCATATTGGGGTCATACTGAGGAGGGTAGCCATATGCGGGGGCTGCACCGTTCGGCATCTGCTGCATATTAGCCGCCTGAGGATTTTGCATCTGCGGGTTATACGCTGCCTGGGGATTCTGCATACCCATATTTGGCATGGGCTGAGCTGCGGGGGGAGGTGTCTGCATAGTGGGAGCTGATGGCTTTGCAGCTGCCGTTCCGCCGTTTAACAGAGCCTCTATTTCCTCCTGAGAAAGGTTGCTTCCGCCGCCTGAGGACGGTGCAGGCTCTGCGGGCTTTGGACTGCCAAGCATTGCCTCTATCTGCTCCTGAGAGAGTTTTCCGTCGGGATTTTCCGAAGCCATCTTCTCGACTTCACCGGCAATGGAATCCGCAGGAGTGCTGTCAAGAGCGGTGCCGTAGCCTTCCAGCATCTTATCCGCCATAGCCTTTGCAAGGTCAATGGTCAGCACGGTGATGAATTCACTGTTTATAACGCCGTCAATTGTAATGTTGAACTTTATCTGACAAACGTATTTTTCAACGTCCTCCTCCTCGAAAGCGAAGGGCTTATCCTTGTCATGCACCTCTGCGACAGGCGTTGAAATGTCGATAGGCGTATCTATCAGCTCGGAAAGAGCCGTAGCCGAAGCACCCATCATCTGGTTCATTACCTCGCAGACGGCGGAGATATTCATCTCATCAAACTCAAAATCGTCCGTAACAACGAGGGGCTGTCCCATAAGCTGATTAAGGATAAGCTGAACGTCATTCTGCTTCAAAACCAGCACGGAAGAACCGCTTATTCCCTTTATGTACTGAATGGTAACGTGTATGGACGGTTCCAAATCGGGGTAGGACAAATTTTTCACCTGAACAACGCTGACTTGCGGAGTTGTTATCCACACCTTAGCGCCAAGCAGGTTGGAAACTGCGGTTGCGGCGGCACCCATGGTGATGTTTTGTATCTCACCGATGGCGTCCTGTTCCACCTCGCCGAAGCCTTCAACAACAGGGTTTTCGCTGCTCATTATCTCCATTACCTCAATTCTTGTATATATTATCTATTTTTATAGCCTTGTGGTCATTTTTCTCGCCGAGCTTTCCGTCGAACCATATATGTTCGCCGATCTTAACGGTAACATTATCGGAAATGCTCATATTCAGGGGAATAATATCTCCCGGCTGGAGGGTGAGAATATCGTACAGGTCAACCTGAGTTTCGCTGAGGATAGCGTCGATCCTAAGCTTGCTGTTCTTGATGCCGTTGAGTATCTCCTCACGGCGTTCGTTATCCTTGTTGACGTCGAATTTCTTTCCGTTTTTGGCAAATCGGTCGGAGAATTTCGCCATCATGCTTTCAAGGTTCAGCGCGGGGATACAGATGGAGATAGTGTTCTTCATCTTCCTTATTTCCAGCTCCAGCATGACGAGAATAACTACGTCATCGGGGGCGATGGACTGCAAAACTCTTGCGTTGGTTTCCACATTAGTAAGCTTCGGGTGTATCTCGATAAAGGGGTCCCACGCCTGTTTAAGGCTGGAGGTCAGCTTGTTGATAACGTTGGTCATCAGCCCTACCTCAATTTCGGTGAAATCCCTGTTTATCTCGGTAAACTGCCCGTCGCCGCCCATGAGCCTGTCTATCATACAGTAGGTCACGGGGTTTGATATCTGCATAATAATGGAGGTTTCCATAACGTCCTCGTCCTCAATGCCCATATCTATGGTAGACAGCAGGACATAATCGGGGAGAGCGTTATTGAACTCATTGTATCGCTGCTCCTCTATCTGGAGCACCTCAACCTTGCAGTAAAGCCTGAGAAGTCCCGTAAGATATGAGGATACAACTCTGGCATATGTTTCGAAGATACCCTCTACGGATTTCAGCTGCTCCTTGGTAAACTTTCGGGGCATTCTGAAGTCGTAGTTCTTGACGTTATTGGAATCGTTTGCTTCGATCTCCTCGAAAGCCTCGGAGCCGTTTGCGCTGAAGCTGTTGAGCAGGGCGTCTATCTGGCTTTGCGACAGTACGTCAGCCATTTTCTATCCTCACCTCGGTCAATCGGATTAGATGTGTGTGTTATTCATTGCCTTCATTATTGTTGGCAAGTGCGGGATCGTCGGACTCGGTAACGGTCTGATCTTCCTTTTCCACGGGAATGCCCTCGGGGTCAACGTTCTGGAGATAGTTGGGGCCAAACTCCAGCTTCATAAACTCGTCAAGCACCTTGGGATCGGTATAGTCGGCGTCCTTTCTGATGAAAACCACCTCAACACGGCGGTTTTGGGTACGTCCCTCGCTTGTGTTGTTATCGGAAACGGGGCGGTATTTACCGTAGCCCGTTGCGGAATATTTCGATGAATCGCTGATATTCATGGAGATCAGGTGATTTACCACGGCATCGGCACGTCCCGAAGAAAGCTCCCACTCGTTGGTGTCGGAGGTAAGAGCCTGAGCGGTGTGTCCGCTGACCTTGACAGCACTGATTTTGCTGTCTATGTCCCTGAGTCCGCCGCAGATCTCGTCAAGTATCTCTGCGCCCGAATCCAGCAGCACATCACTGTCGGGGGCGAAGAAAACCTGATCCTTGAATTTCAGATAAATGGCAAAATCGGTCATTTCCACGGTAGCATTATCGGTGTTTCCCGAAGCGGCAATGACCTCTTTCAGGAACTGATAAATATCCTCGAACGCATCGTCCTGCTTTTCCCCGTTAGGGTCGAAGATGGAAAGGGTAGCGTCTGCGTCCTTCTCTCCCGTATTTTCGGCAATGATCTCAGCAATGACCTCAACGGGCTGACCGCTGAGAGAAGCGATAACTATCTGCGCCCTGGAATCCTCCATAGAGGACATAGAGAACAGAAGCACGAAAAACGTCAGCAGCAGCGTAACCATGTCGCCGTATGTATCCATCCAGCTGCCTTCTGCCTCAGGCTCGGAGGGACGCCTTGCCATAGAGATCACCTCGATTTCAAGTTGGGATAATATTCCACCTAAGTGACAAAATCTTTTTCAGAAATTCTGTCAGCTAGTCTATTCTATCATTCTACTATTATAACACATATTAATTGATATTACCATAGCTTTTGATAAATATTGTGCGAAATGATGAAAAAAGCCTGTAAAATCTATTATATTTTCATAATTTACGCAATTATTCGCTGTCGGAGGAAGCCGCAGCCTTGCCCTTGGGCTTGTCTGCCGTTGCGGGGAGCATCATGCGCAGCTTTTCCTCGACATAACGGGGATTTGCGCCGCTGATGATAGCAAGAGCGCCCTCCTTAACTATCTGCATACAGAGGACCTCCTTGTTATGGAGATATTTCAGCTGATTTGCGATAGGGTTAAAGATAACGTGGGCGAGGATACAGCCGTAGAAGGTAGTGATCAGCGCCGTGGACATACTCAAACCAAGGTTTGCAGCCGAGCTTGCGTCGGAGAGATCCAGACCTTTAAGCATGTTGATAAGACCGACCAGCGTACCGACCATTCCCATTGCAGGAGCGATAGCACCCGCCTTTGTCCAAAGGGCGAAGTTAGATTCGTGTCTGTCGCACATAAAGTCGATGGAGTCGTCCAGCATAGACTGCACCTTTTCGGAGTCATTTGCGTCAACGATAAGCATGAGCGCAGATTTCACGAATGGGTCTGAGCAGGCATTTGCGGCTTCTTCCAGCTGCAAGATACCTTTAAGGCGGGCTGTTTTACAGTATTCCACCATTTCGTCTATGTACTTGTTGGGGTCATATTTCGGCTGAACGAAGGTCAGCTTCAGCATAACGCCCACCTTTTTCAATGTAGAAGCGGGGAAGGTAAAGATGACCGCACCGATAGTACCGCCCAAAACGATAGCGACCGAGGCAGGGTCCCAGAAGTTTTTCAGCTCTCCTCCGTTCATCATACCCCAGATGATAAGTCCAAAGGCAATGACCAAACCGATGATTCCGGTTATATTCATAAAAAAGCAGCTCCTTATTTATATTATCCGCACAAAAAGCGGGGAATTTCCTTATTTATTTTTTTCGGCAATGAGCCGTGCAAAAAGCTTTTCGGCATATTCGGTCTTTGCCTCGGATATGCGTTCCATTATCTCCGCAGTTTTTTCCTTGACCACATAGCGGTGACCGTTCTGCATGGTAATTACGGTATCGGGGGTATCCTCCGCTATTTCCATAAATTCCTCGTTTAAAAGGAGGATAGTTCCGTTAAGTCTTGTAAGCTGAATCATATTTTACCTCATTAGAATTAGCTGACATTTATTGTAGTGGACGCATCCCGCCCCGCATATTGTAACCTGCGGGACAGGACGCGCCCCTACGTTAATGCGAAAAATTATCTCTTAAGATTTACAAGCTCCTCAAGCATGGAGTCGGAAGTGGTGATAATACGGGAGTTTGCCTGGAAGCCTCTCTGAGTGATGATCATATCGGAGAATTCCTGAGCAAGGTTTACGTTGGACATTTCCAGCTTACCCGACTCGGTAGTGCCTGCGCCGGGATCGCCGGGCTTTCTCAGACCGGGATTGCCCGATGCGGCGGAGATCATAAAGTCGGTGTTTCCTGCCTGGAGAAGTCCCTCGGGATTATCGAAAACGGCAATTTCAATTCTTGCCAGAGCCGCAATATCGCCGCCATAGGTAGCGGTCAGAACGCCGTCCGAGCCGATGGAGAATGCCTCCAGATCCTTAAAGGTAAGAGTGTCATCACCGAAGGCTTCTCTGATAAGTGCGTTGACATTGATGGTTTGAAGTGCGGAGGGCACCTTTTCGTAGGGAGCCTTATCCTCGGATTCCATAGTTGCGCTGTCGAATTCGCCGTCGTTGCGTGTACCGAGAACGAACTTGTTGTTAGCGTTTACGAGATTTCCGTCACTGTCAAGACCGAAATTACCCATTCTTGTGTAGGTGATGTCAGCCATTCCGCCTTCTTCACCCTCTGTACCGTCTGCAGTAGGCTTGCCGACGATGAAGAAGCCCTCACCGCTGATAGCCAGGTCAAAGGTTCTGTCTGTTCCCGCAAAGCTTGAACGGGACATATTCTTGTCGATAGAACCTATCTGAACGCCGTAACCTACTTCTGTGGGGTTGTTGCCTGCTTTTCCCATTGTGTCATCGGCATTTGCGGTACCGCTTGAAGGGGACTTTACAGTCTGATAGTAAATATCCTTAAAGGTGGTACGGGAGGATTTGAAACCGTATGTATTAACGTTTGCGATATTATTACCGATAACGTCCATTCTTGTCTGGTGTGTTGTCAGTCCGGTAACACCGGAATAAAGTGACCTCATCATAGCTGAATCTACTCCTTTGATATAATTTGTATTTTCAACCGTTTTTCCGTCCGTCAGTCGGTCGGGACGGAATGATCTCCATAAAGGTCCGATCACATAATAACGGTCGAGTCGATGTTTGTAAAGCAGCTGCCTGTCATTTCCCCTGTATTCATAGCGGTAATGACCTTGTTATTTTTCACGCTCACAAGAAACGCCGCATGATCCACGATAACGAGAGCATCGTTTGAACCCTTGCTTTCCGCCAGCTCAACAGCCTTGTTTAGCCTGCCCAGCATATCGCCCTCGGTAATGTCAATGTCCCTGTTGTCCAGCCGTTCGATGGCGTGCTTTGAAAACTGCACCTTAGAAGCCGCAAGTTGGTTTGCCCGTTCCAGCTCCTCTGCGAAGGTTGCGCCGTTTTCGTTGACCTTTGGGGTATTATCCCTAAAGCTTCCCGGGGAAACGTTTCCCGTTGTGACGGAAATATTATTTCTCAGCTGCAAATATTCGCTGATAAGCATAATTTACCACTTCCGCCTGTTATACTTCCGTATTTTTAACGATATTCATCTGCTTGATACCGCTTTTAAAGCTTTCCATAGCTTCCTTTTCGGCAGCTGTGTATGCTCTTGAATAGTATCTGATAGCCAGCTCATTGCCGTTGAATTCGCCTGCATACTGTCCCGGAGCGCAGTCAAAATTGCATATCTCGTCAAGAGTATGCTCGCCCGAGGTGGTAAAGTAAACGGAATATCCGTAGGGAGAGATGACCTCTACACGCTGAGTGCCGTCTGCCCAGGTAACTACCTCACCAAGTCTGCCGACGCCCGAAAAACCGATGTCGGTAAATGCTCTTCCCGATTCTGTTTTGCCGAGAACGGTAGATGTGTCTATCTTGCTTGTGATAGATGTGTTGAATATGTACTGAGGAGCAGCCATTCTTGTGCCTGTTTCCTTTGCTCTTTTAAGGCAAAGCTGGTAATCCTCGGTAACGCCTGTGCTGTTGACATTGCTGCTGCCCGAAATTCCCGCTGCCGCATTGCTTGTGCTTACGGAATAGCTGTCGGGTGAAGATGATCTTACATTTGACTGAACAACGTCAACTCTTGTGCCTGCGTAATTGTACGCATTAACGGTCGCTTCTGTCATAACGGGGCTTTCGTCGGTGTATACCTCAGCCTTTATTTCCTCGATGGACTTTTGCAGCTCTGCGTAAAGCTCGGAGGTCGCCTTTTCGTATTCCTCCATCAGCTTGTCAATTCTTGCCTGAACAGACGCATCTGCCGAAGCATTTGCCTTTGTAGCCTCTTGGGTGTCGCTTTCCTCGGTATTTTCGGTATTTTCCTGCTGGAGCCTATCAAAAACGTCCTTTGTAATTACCTCAACAACGCCGCTTGAAGGATACTCCTTGCCGTTGATAACAAGGCTGTACTTTCCGCCGTCCACCGCAACGCAGTCAACAAGTCCCGTAACATAATCCTCGTCGCCCGTTTTAACGGTAACATACTTGCCTACAAGAGATGTGCCGTAGGAAAGATTGGAATAATTTGTCAAGTTCTGCATAGCCTCAAGGGACGAGAACTGAGCCATCTGCGCAATAAACTCGTTATTGTCGGTGGTATTGTTGAAATCCTGATTTTTCATCTGCTCAACAATAAGCTTGAGAAAATCGCTCTGACCGAGGGTAGAGGACTTCTTTTCGTCACTGTTGATAAGCTTGTTTGAATATTTGTCGTAAACTCCAATGCCGTCAATACCGTAGTTGTTTATACTGTTTGCCATAATTTCGCCTCCCGAATTAAAATTGTTTCCTGTGCGGGTTCGTCCGTTTCGGAAGAAGAACTTCTGTAAACGGTCTGTCCGCCGTTGTTCCGGGGTTCACCTCTGCCGAAGCTGTTTGAAGAGCCTGCCGAAAGATTAAGTGAAGCACTCTCCGAACCGTCTGCCGCCTGAATAAGGTAAGCTGTTTCGGTTTCGGCATCGTTCCTGCTGATAGCTGCCGCAAGACTTCTGATGTTGTCGGAAAGAAGCTTTGCCGTGGAGCTGTTTTCTGCGGTAAATGCTACTGTGAGCTTTTCGCCGTCGGTTGTGAGCTTGACATTTATTTCGCCCAGCTCGTCGGGTGTGAGCCTGATATTCAGCTCCCTGACGGTGTTTTTCTCGGGAATTGCCGCCATTTCCGCCTTCATAACTCTTTCAATCTGCGCTGAGATGTCAGAGAAATGCGTATCATCGGCTATCTCCGTAATGTCTGGGGCTGCGGTTTCTGCGCCTGTGAGAGCTTCTATCTCGCCCGCCGCAAAGCTAACGTTCACCCTTTTGACCGCAAAGACGTTCATTTTGTCCCTGTCCGCCTGAGAGATTCCTTCCTCTGCGGGAATTTTGCTTTCGGTAACATCGCCTATCTTCTCGGAAATTTCTGCCCTGAGTGCCTCGGAAAGCCTTGTAAGTCTTTCCACAAACTCCGTTTTCGGCATTTCGGGGACATCACCCCTTTCGGTTTTCGGGAGAGTTATCATCTCCTTTTCGGGGAGCTTCTCCGCCGCCTGAGGAACACTTTCCGTCGTTTCGGGGATATTCGCCGCTGTCTGCGAAACATTCTCCGTAATTTCGGGGATATTTGCCGCTGTCTGAGTAACATTCTCCGTATTTTCGGGGATTTTTTCCGCCGCTGTCTGCGAAACATTTTCCGTAATTTCGGGGATATTCGCCGCATAATTAATACTTTCGGTATTATCAACAGGAGTAATCTCACTGTCAACATTACTTTCGGTATATTTCGCCGTCACCGACAGAGCCATTGTCTGCCAGAACATAGTGTCACCCACAACATTTCCGCTTGCAGCCGCCATTTCGGGTATCTTGTCCTCGTCCTCGCTGTCGTCAAACAGAATATCGAAGATGCTTTCCACGCCCTTTTCGCCGTAAGGCTTCTTATCGGACGCCGCATAAAGCATCAGGTCGATGATTTTCAGAAGCTTTTTGCTGTCGTCAAGGGACATTCCTGCCCATTCCTCGGGCAAATCGCTTTCGGAAAGGCTTTCATCGCCCTTTAAAAGCTTCAAAACTATCTCCTCGGGGTCAAAGTCCTCGTCGGAAATATCCTCGAAAAGCTTTGAGAGGACCTCCTTTGCCTTGCCGTCAAGCTGAATATCACCAACAGCCTTCAAAAGGTCGAACAGTGAAGCATTTTCCTCGCCGCTGTACATCTGAGTCAGAATATCCTTAACAGGCTGCGAATTTACCACATCTGCGGGATTTTTCAGTGAAACATTCGACAGAACATCACCGAAGCTTTCTCCCGTAACAGCGGTATTTGAGCCGTCCGACACAAAGCCGTTTGAAAAGCCCGACATAGACGCTATTGCCATTCCAAGAACTGCGTTATCCATTCTTTTCACCTCCTTTTACAGAATGTGTATATAGAAACAGTCTATACGATTTGTATATACTGTTGCTACCTAAAATCAGCCGCATTTGAATATGCGGGACGGGAAACCCGTCCCCTACAAATATTACTTGGTCTATCAGAAACCAACCTTATCATTTCCCATAAAGCTGCCGCCGTAAGCAGGGTCTATCTCCATGGGGTTTATCATGCCGTTAGCAATAGCTTCTGCCTTTATCTGCTCGTAAGCAAAGGCGTTTGCAGCCATCATATAGGGCTGAACGTATAAAAGCTGGAGCATACCAAAGGTAAAGCAGCTAAGGATTATCCAGCCGATAAAGCTTATCTGCATAATGAAAATATCCATCTTATGACCGTCAGTCATTGCCTTGCTCATCTGAAAGCATCTGTCGCAGGGGATATTGGGGTTTTCGGATTTTAAGAAGGGCACTGCAAAATATTCGTAGGACTTAACAATTCCGGGGATATAGAGAAGCAGTGACCAAAGCATTATCTTCAGGGACATAAGAAGCATTGTGCCCGCTGTTCCCCACATATTCTCAAGAAAGGGCACAAAAATCTCGCTCGAGGACAGCCCCTGACTGTATATAGACTTCTGGAACCAGCCCATATATCCCACCAGCAGAAGCGGTGTTACGATAAGCTCGGCTATCCAGCCCACCACGGGGATAAGTCCGCAAACTCCCGCAACCGCCATATAAATGAGGAAAACATAAATGTTCGAACCGTAGTTATTTTTAACGTGAAGTCTTGCATTTGCCTTGATAGCTGCCCTGTCAAATCCCATAATAATTACCTCTCAACATTGATTTGCGGTCTTATAGTAGACGCTGTTGGAAACATATTCCTCGATAAACCGCTCCTCGGCTTTAGCAACCTTGAAGTTGTACTCCTCACGCTGCTTATCCTCAAGCTTTTCAAGGGAGGAAACGTCCTTGTTCGCCTCTACAACGACCTTGGTTTGAAATTTTATCTTCTCCTCCTCAAGCTGTATCTTGCGTTCAAGCTCCCTTATCTGGTCGGAAAGGGAGTTGAGATACTCCTTAAAGAGGGTCATTTCCATAATTGTCATACCCGAGCCTGATTTTCTGAGAAATTCCTCATTTGCTTCATCAAGCTCCGCCTGTACCTTTGCCTGTTCAGCGGCATATTTTGCCTGCTGTGCCCTTAAAGCGGCTAAATCGCCCTTTTCCTTGGATAAAACCTGTTCCTTATAGCCCTTTAGCTTATCCAAAGTAAACTGAAAACGTTTTATAGGTAACACCTCTTATTCAACAATATCACGTAAAATTTGTTGAAACTACGAAACTGCTTCTGTCATCAGGCGGACGGTATCTTCAAAGGAAAACGCTTCGTCCGTTGCCTGCTGCAAAAATGCGTTTATCTTGTCTATCTTCTTGACAGCCTCGTCCAACGCGGGATTTGAACCCTTTTTGTATGCGCCGATGGCTATCAGGTCGAAGTTTGTATTGTAAACAGACAGCAGATTTCTAAGCTTTGCGGCGGTCTGCTGCTGAGTTTTGTCGGTGATCTCGCTCATTAGTCGGGAAACGCTTTCCAGTATCTCAATGGCGGGATAATGGTTTCTCGCCGCCACCTTTC
The DNA here is from genome assembly GCA_945877315.1 of uncultured Ruminococcus sp. Lineage (GTDB taxonomy): Bacteria > Bacillota > Clostridia > Oscillospirales > Ruminococcaceae > UMGS1889. Next base: position 34,068 of record CAMCRP010000003.1, read on the forward strand.
TCGACAGGATAATATGTCCGTCGATAATACCTCTTACGGTATCGGAGATAGGCTCGTTGGTGTCGTCACCCTCGACCAGAACGGTGTAAACCCCCGTAATAGAGCCTTTTTCAAAGTTTCCCGCACGTTCAAGGAGCTTTGGCATTGCCGTGTAAATGGACGGCGTGTAGCCTCTTGCAATAGGCGCTTCGCCCACTGCCAGACCTATCTCACGCTGTGCCATTGCGTAACGTGTCAGACTGTCCATCATCAGCAGGACGTTTTTCCCCTGATCCTTGAAATATTCGGCAATAGCGGTGGCGGTCATGGGACAGCGGTTACGCATCATAGCGGGCTGGTCGGAGGTAGCAACAACGAGAACGGAACGTGCCATTCCCTTTTCACCCAGATCCCTTTCGATAAACTCCAGAACCTCACGTCCACGCTCACCCACAAGGGCGATAACGTTCACGTCCGCCTTTACCTCACGGGCTATCATACCCAGAAGTGTGGATTTACCGACGCCCGAACCTGCGAAAATGCCCATTCTCTGACCTCTGCCGATAGTCAGCAAACCGTCAATAGCCTTCACGCCGAACTGCATAATGTCCTCTATCCTCGGACGTGTCAGGGGGTTTACGGGTTCGCCTGCTATGGAATAGCTGTCGGTAGTTTCAATGCTGCCCTTGCCGTCAATAGGCTCACCGATAGCGTTGATTATCCGTCCGATAAGCTGATTTCCCACCTTAACGGTAAGCTTGTCGCCCGTATTGTCAACGATACAGCCGGGACCTATGCCGTCGGAATCGGTGTAGGGCATCAGCATAACTCTGCCGTTGGAAAATCCCACGACTTCGGCGAAAATGTAGTCGTCGGAGCCTTTTTTGAATATCCTGCACACATCGCCGATATTGCAGACAGGGCCGCTTGATTCGATAGTCATGCCGATTATCTTCTCGATCTTGCCCATATATCTGTAAAGCTCCGTGTTTCTCACGGCATTTCTGACAGCGGAAAAATCCATTTTTTTATCCTCTTGCGCTTCGGGTATTCTTGATAATTTCCTGTAAAAAGTCCAGCTGAGTGGGGACGGACGCATCTATTATCTCCGAGCCGTTGTCGAGAATTACGGTGTTATCCTCCGCCTCGGGAAGAATTTCTATCTCGATATCGGGGATAAAGGAGATAAGCTCCTTCAGGAATTTTGCGTCTGTTTTCAGCTTTTCGGAAACCTCGCCCTTTGCCAGCGAGATCTTCACGAAATCGGAATTTCGGAAATTCTTCGCCGCCTGTGCGATGATCTCTTCAAGGATATGAGGGTCGGTTTTCAGCTCTGTGAGGGTGATTTTCCGCACAAGCTCCATGACCGTGTCCTTCATTTCCTCCTGATTTGATATATAATACGCTTCTTTTCGGGAATTTATTTCATTTAAGAAGCCTGCTGCCGCTTTAAGGTAGCTCTCGCATTTGGCAAGACTTTCCTTTTTGCCTGTGGCATAGCCGTCCTTGTAACCGTCCTTGCGGGCGTTTTCCATGGCAATGGCTGCGTCCTGCTCCGCCCTTTTGAGATACTGCATGGCGGCTGCCCTTGCTTCGGCGGTGAGCTGTTCTGCCTGAGCCTTGGCTTCTTCGAGTATCCTGTCCCGCTCGCCGTTAATGACCATATGGCGTTCGTTCATGGCACGCTCGATGCCTGCTTCTATCTCACGCTGAATACGGGCTTCCGTTTCCTGCTGCTCCTGAATTTTGCGGATACGCTCCTCTTCCTCCCGCTGCTTTTGCTCACGGAAGGAGATGAACTCTTCGCTGTCCTCGGGCGGCGGCGGGAGCACTACTGTGTTGTCAATGGCAACGCTGTTATTGTAATCGAAAATTGCCTGTGAAGGCTTAACGACTTTAAGCAATTATCTCGTCCTTTCCGCCCTTTCCGATAACCAGCTCGCCTTCCTCCTCCAGATGACGAATGACCGCAACGATACGCTGCTGCGCCTCTTCAACGTCACGCATACGAACGTTATGCAGATATTCGATCTCCTGCTGGATAGACTCCTGCATTCTCTTCGGCATATTTGCGTAAAGGGCTGCGGCAACCTCCTGGGACGAGCCCTTGATAGCCACCGCCAGATCCTTGGTTTCCACATCTCTGATGAAACGCTGGATAGACATGGAGTCCAGCGAAAGAATGTCCTCGAAAACGAACATCTTCTGTCTGATCTCTGCAACCAGCTCGGGGTTCTTGACGCCCAGCTCGTCGAAGATGAACTTTTCCGTTCCTCTGTCAACATGGTTGAGGACATCGGCAATGTAGTTGATACCGCCGACCTCCGTAACGTCCATAGAAACGACATCGGCAAACTTCTTCTCCAGAATGTCCTCCACGGCCTTGATGGTTTCGGGAGAAGCGGAGTCCATCTTTGCGATACGCTCAACGACCTCAACACGCTTCTCCTTGGGCAGCTCGCTGAGAACGGCAGCCGCCTGATCGGAGTTGACATAGGAAAGTATAAGTGCAATAGTCTGCGGGTACTCGTTCTGCACGATAGCCAGCAGATTTTTGTAATCGGATTTTCTGACGAATTCGAACGCCTTTGTCTGCAGGGAACGGGAAACCTTGTCCATAAGTATCTTTGCCTGTTCCTCGCCGAAAGCCTTTTCGAGGATATTTCTTGCGTAATCCACGCCGCCCTCGGTAATGACCTTCTGCGTCAGACAAAGCTCATAGAATTCGTTTAAGACCTCATTAACGGTAGTAACATCGGTATAGGGGAGAGTGGAAACCTCGTAGGTGAGCTTTTCCACCTCGTCGTCCCCCAGAAAGCGGTAAACATTGGCGGCATTCTCCGCACCGATAGCGGTAATGACCGTTGCGCACCGCTGAATTGCAGTAAGCTCGGAAATATCACTCATTGTTCGTACCTCCGTCTGCGGACGCTGCCGCTGCTGACTTTTTGCCGCCTTTTGCCGCTTCGTCCTCGCCCTCTCTCATCCAGTTCTTGAGCAGCTGAGCAACGATCTGAGGACTATGCTGTGCAAATTCGCAGATCTCGCGTCTGATAATAACTTCCTTTGTTTCCTGATCGGAATCGGAAAGGCTGGCAATGTTGAGGCCTTCCGTATCCTGAGGATTGAATACCTCGTCGATAATGCCGCCTGCGCCCGCCTGCTGAGCCTCCAGCAGAGCCTTCTCGAATTTCCTCTGCTTTTTCTTTGCGTTTCTTGAAGCAATAAACCAGATAAGCAGTGCAATAATAAGCAGTACCACAACCGCAGCTCCGCCCACAATAAGCTCCTGAGCGGTCATACCGAACATAAACTCCTCCTGCATAGCGGGAACAGTTTCGGTAAGCTTCGGCAGATTAATAACGGAAACAAGTTCGTCATTTACGCCGCTTGCCCTTGCGCAGCTTTCTGCGATCTGCTCTCTCTGAGCGTCGGAGAGATAGTCCGTGTAAATAACGACTGCAACGGACAGTCCCTTTATGTAGTAGCCCTGTTTTTCCAGCTGAGTCTTGTAAGTGCTTACAAGATATGTTTCGGAATCGTCGCTTTCACGCCAAATGCCGCTTTCGCCGTCGGTTCCTGTGGGATAGTTGTCGTCTGCGTTAGGTTCAAGTCCCGCAAGACCGCCCGCAGCGTCTGTGGAGCCTGCTGCATAGCTTTCGTCACGGTGCTGGAGAACGCCTGCCTGATAGCCGTCGGGATTTTCGCCTTCTGCGGCATATTCGGTGTTTTCCTGAACCTGCTTGTCAAAGTCGAGAACCGCATTTACAGCGACCTCAACGCCGTCCTCGCCGTATGCTCTTGTAAGCATTGCAAGGATCTTCTGCCTGATGGATTCCTCCATATCCGACTTGAACTTGAACTTTCTTGTTTCCTCGGCAACAACGTCAACGCTTTCCTCGCCAACCAGCAAAAGAACGCCGTTTCCGTCGGTTACGGTAATATTATCCTCCGTAAGTCCCGTACCGCCCAGAGCGTGCATGATAATGGAGTAGATACCCGATTTTTGGTTATTGTTAAGGGTAACTCCGTTTTCAAGATGCAGCGTAACGGAAACGGTAGCGGGGAGCTTGTTCTCCACAATTACCGTGTTTTTCTGCTCGGGCAGAGAGATGTTGACTATTGCCTGACGAACGCCCGAAAGAGTTTCCAGAGTAGCGGAAAGTCTTTCCTGAGTCTGAATTCTTGCAAACTCCCGCTTTTCGTAGTCGGTGGAGAACATATCTATGTTGTTTATCCAGGTGGAATAATCCAGAGAATTTTTCGGATAGCCCTGCTCGGCGAGCTTCATGGTCAGCTCGTCCTCTGTGCCCTCGGGGACGATGATCTTACCGCCTGATTTAACGGTAACATCGTAGCCCTCGCTCTGAATGATGGTGGCTATCTGCGAAGCCTCCTCCGTGTCCAGACCGTCAAAAAGCACGACTTCCTTTTTTACATTAAGTATGACCGTTATAATTATGGCAGCCGCAACAATAACAGCAGCAACGACAATTATAAGTATTCTTCTTTTCTTCTCCTGAGCCTCCCAGAACTGGGAAAAGGAGCTTAAAACCTTGCTGAAAGGGTTTTCCATTTTTATGTGATTCCTTCCTTAGCCGTCCCCGAAATTGGCGTAAAACGGCGTTTATCTAGTTTTTTTGCCGCTTACAGCGAAATTCCCATAAGCTCCTTGTAGGCATCAACGGCAGTATTTTTAATAGCAACAAAGGTCTGCACCGCCATCTGAGCCTTTTTAGCGTTCAGATTAATGGTGTGAAGGTCGTCTATTTCGCCCATAACGAGCTTTACGCTGTCCTCCTGAGTGACACGCTGAGTTTCGGTAACAGCGTCATAAGCCTCCTTGAAAACGTCCTTGAAGGAGGGCTGGGAATCGCCCTCGGAAGCGGCGGGAGCATTTTCCATGCCAAGCTGTGTGGGGGTGTTAAGGGGTGTTATAGACGAGCTTAAAGGTACAATAAACATAATATTTTATCCTTTCGGTCATTTTCCAAGTTCCATAGCTTTTGTAAGCATTGCCTTAACTGCGGCAATTGCGGAAACATTTGCCTCGTAGGAACGCTGAGCCGCCAGCATATCCATGCTTTCCTTTGTCTTGTCAACGTTTGGCATATAGATGTAGCCTTCCTCGTCGGCGGCAGGATTTTCGGGGTCGTAAACGGGGACAAGGGGAGTTTCGTCCTCCACCACCTGAGTTACCTTAACGCCCGAAAGCCTGTATTTCGAAGAATGTCTGCGGGAAACCTGATCCTCAAGAGTGTCCGCAAAGGTCTTTTTCTCCATAAATACCACCATCTGACGGCGGTAAGCGTCGCCCTCCTCGGTGGCATAGGCATCGGACATGGCGATATTCTGTGAGATAACGTCCATTCTCAGACGCTGAGCGGAAAGTGCCGAAGCACCTATATCAAGGGAATTTATAAAGGACATAAGCCGCTCCTTTCAAATTTCAACGGTTTACTTCTGCAATACAGCGGATATCATATCGAATTCATTGTTCATATGGTCAATAAGTGCGCTGTACTGATACTGTGCGTCAACCAGCTTCATAGCCTCGGTTTCCACGTTTACGTTGTTTTCGTCAAGGGTGAAGTTCGTGTCGGGGTCGGTAGTCGTGACCACACGCAGGGAAACGGGGCGTTTTACCTCCCTTTCCTGATCTGCGGAATGGTAAGCGCACTTGCACTGCTCCTCAGCAAGGACAAGTCCGAAGTCAACATTTTTAGCCTTATAATTAGGGGTATCGTTATTTGAGATGTTATGGCTGATGACCTTTTGCTTATACCAGACGGCGTCCAGACCCTGTTCCATCAGCTTAAAGGGGGTATTCTGAAATAAAGCCACAAAAACCGCTCCTTTCGGATATAAATTCGTATCATTCTTATTTATTTTTATTCACAATTTTAAAAAATGGCACAACTATCACATAGTATCATTATTAATTATACACCTTTTATCAAGTAAATTCAAGACCGAATATTAACAAAATAAGCTGAAATTAATACAAAAAAACAAGGGAATTTTAGTGTATTTTGGATAATAAAACAATAGCACTGAATTTAATGTGAAAAGCGGAAAGTGGAATAAGGGAACACCCATTTATCAGTATTTCCCAAAAATTCCACTTTTCACTCTCCACTCTCCACATTTAACTCAACACTCAACTTTCAACACTCAACACTAAAAAAAACGCCGCCGCACCCGAAGGCACGGCGGCAAACTATTCTTTGTAAAACAATTATCAGTTGATAACAGTCTTTTCAGTTTCCTTATCGAAGATGTGGATCTTGTTAGGATCGATAGCAACCTTGATAACGTCCTGAGGTCTGGCAGTAGATCTGGGATCAACTCTTGCTGTGAGAGGAATACCCTCGCAGTTCAGGTACAAATATGTTTCAGCACCCATCATTTCGGTGATTTCAACGTTACACTCAATGATACCGGTCTTAGCAGCGGAGAGGAACATTTCCTCGTCGTGGATATTCTCGGGACGAACACCCATGATGATCTCCTTGTCAACCAGCTCGGAAAGTGCAAGGTCATCAACCTTAGCATCGGGCAGCTCAACATAGTACTTCTTGCCTCTGGAGGTCTTAGTATCCTCGGAACCGAATTCAATGCTGTACTTACCGTCGATCTTTCTGAGAACAGCGTCAACGAAGTTCATCTGAGGAGATCCCATGAAGCCTGCAACGAACTGGTTTACGGGAGAAGCATACAGATTCTGAGGAGAATCAACCTGCTGAACGAAACCGTCCTTCATAACAACGATACGGTCACCCATGGTCATAGCCTCAGTCTGGTCATGAGTTACGTAGATGAATGTTGTACCCAGCTTCTGGTGGAGCTTGGAGATCTCGGTTCTCATCTGAGCTCTCAGCTTAGCGTCCAGGTTGGACAGAGGCTCGTCGAGGAGGAATACCTGAGGTTCACGTACGATAGCACGGCCCAGAGCAACACGCTGTCTCTGACCACCGGAAAGAGCCTTAGGCTTTCTGTCGAGAAGGTGGGAGATGTCAAGGATTCTTGCAGCTTCTTCAACCTTACGAGCGATCTCGTCCTTAGGAACCTTACGGAGCTTCAGACCGAAAGCCATGTTCTCGAATACTGTCATATGAGGATACAGAGCGTAGTTCTGGAAAACCATCGCGATATCTCTGTCCTTAGGAGCAACGTCGTTTACAAGACGGTCGCCGATGTACAGCTCACCTTCGGAGATTTCTTCAAGACCTGCGATCATACGGAGGGTAGTAGACTTACCGCATCCGGAAGGACCAACGAGAATGATGAACTCCTTGTCCTTGATCTCGAGGTTTACGTCAGAAACGGCTACTACGCCGCCGGGATACTTCTTATAAATGTTTCTGAGTGACAAACTTGCCATTTTTTGAGGACCTCCCTAAAGAATTAATTCTGCCGCAGCGTTATGTTTCCGCATTGATGCTCCGACTAAAATTCCAATCGGATAAAAATATCCGTACGGAATAACAACACAATTTCGGCTCTGTTATTATCATAACAATATTTTTAATTTTTTTCAAGACTATAATTATCCAAACTTATAATTCCGTATTTATTTAGTTTGACGAAAAAAAACCGCCGAAAATTCTTCTATCATCGAAAATATGTTATATTGCAATAATATTTTCGACTTCTTTGTGCAACATTTCCCGAACGGCTCCGAGAGGTAAATTTTCGTCCAGCGTGACACCGCCTATCCTTATCCGCCTGAGATATGTGACTTCACTTCCCGCCGCATGCACCATTCTTTTTACCTGATGGAATTTCCCCTCGCAAAGGGTGATATGCACCTTTTTTCTGTCCTCGGGGTCGGGGAATGTCAGCTTTGCGGGCAGACATTTTTCGCCGCCGTCAACGGTCATTCCCGATGCAAACAGCTCTATGGCGGACTCGTCCAGCGGCTGGGACAATTCTGCGTAATACAGCTTTTCCACGTGATTTTTCGGGGAAAGCATACGGTGTGCCAAATCCCCATCGTCGGTGATGAAAACGAAGCCTTCCGTGTCCTTGTCAAGGCGTCCTGCGGGGAAAAGCCCCTTTCTGCGGAGATTTTCGGGGATAAGCTGCAAGACGGTTTCGCTCAGCTCGTCACGGGTGGCGCAGACCGTTCCTGCGGGCTTGTTGAGCATAAGATAGACATGCTCACGGTATTCCACGGCGTTCCCTTCAATGGCAACGCTGTCGTTCCCCGGGGAAATTTTCATATCAAAAAGCTTGGCGATCTCGCCGTTTACCGTGACTACACGCCGCTTTATAAACTCCTTTATCTCATTTCGTGAATAGCTTGTCTGCTCGGACAGATACCTGTCAAGCCGTATTTTTCCCGAGTTTTGGTGCAATTCTATCTTCCTTTCTAAATAATGTGGAAAGTGGGAAGTGAAAAGTGAAATTAAAAGTTTCGTCCACTCCTTTAAATTTATTCACACTGTCGATAGGCGAAAAAAGTAGTTTCCCACTATTTTACGGCAACCCGATAAAATTCCACTTTCCACTTTTCACTTTTCACATTTCTTATAGCTTTCCACTTTTAATTCAGCCCGTTTTCCCCGCACTCAAACATCTTTTGTACCGCTTCAAGCAGCTTTGGGTGATTTTCAAGCATGGGATCGCTGTCGGTTATCTTTTTCGCCGCATTCTGACAGGCGTTCAAAAACTCCCTGTCAGAGGACATTTCCGCAAATTTCAGCGGCGGCAGACCGTGCTGTCTGTCCCCGAAAAAGTCCCCCGAACCTCGCAGCTTTAAGTCCTCCTCGGCTATCTTAAAGCCGTCGGAGGTGGAGGATATTATTTTCAGCCGCTGACGTGTTTCCTCGGTAGGATTGTCCGTGATAAGAATACAGTAGCTCTTATACTGTCCCCGCCCCACTCGTCCTCTCAGCTGATGCAGCTGGGACAGTCCGAAGCGGTCGGAATTTTCTATGACCATTATGGCGGCATTGGGAACGTCAACGCCTACCTCAACCACCGTAGTTGCCACTAACAGCGCAGTTTCTCCGTCCTTGAACCGCTGCATTGATTCTTCCTTTTCGGCTGCTGACATCTTTCCGTGAAGCAGTCCCACGCAGTAGTCCTTGAACGCTCCGTTTTTCAGGTTCTCGGCATATTTTTCCGCTGCAATAAGCTCGGAATCCCCCTCAGTGTCCGTGATGAGCGGACAGACTATATACCCCTGTCTGCCCTCGTCCAGCTGCTTTCTGACAAACCCATAAGCCCTCTCCCGAAGCTTTCCCGTAACGGCAAAGGTGTCCACAGGCTGTCTGCCTTTCGGCAATTCGTTCAGTACGGAAATGTCCAGATCGCCGTATATCATCAGCGCAAGGGTTCGTGGGATAGGCGTTGCGGACATTACCAGCTTGTGCGGATTTACCCCCTTGTCCGCCAGCATTGCCCGCTGATTTACGCCGAAACGGTGCTGCTCGTCGGTGATAACAAGTGCCAGTGACGAAAACTCCGTTGCCTTTGAGATAAGCGCATGAGTCCCCGCAACCACCTGTATTTCGCCGCTTTTCAGCCCCTTTCGGACGGCGTTTTTCTCCTTGACGGACAGGGAACCCGTCAGAAGTGCGGTCTTTATCCCAAGCGGCTCCAGCATTGCAGAAAGTGTGTTGAAATGCTGTGCCGCCAGAATTTCCGTAGGTGCCATAAGTGCCGCCTGACAGCCGTTTTCCGCCGCAAAATAGCAAGCCGCCGCCGCAACTGCGGTCTTACCCGAGCCAACATCGCCCTGAACCAGCCTGTTCATGGGAGAGCCGCCAAGCATATCCCCGCAGATCTCGGAAACAGCCTTTTTCTGGGCATTTGTCAGCTCAAAGGGCAGCGATTTTTCAAAAGGTGACATAGAAACAGCCTTCATTTTGAAGCTGCTTTTTGTCCGCTGATGATTTTTCAGATAGGACATTCCCAGACGCAGAAAGAAAAATTCGTCGAAGGCAAGCCGTTTTTTTGCAAGAATAATTGCCCTGTCGTCCATGGGAAAATGGATATTCTCAACGGCATATTCACGGGTGCAGAGCGTATTTTCCGACAAAATTTCACGGGGCATATAATCCACAAGAAGGTGCCCGACGCTGTTTATTGCCTCCTTCATGTTGGTGATTATCATGGGATTTGTCAGACCCTCGGTCAGGTGGTAGAGGGGGAGAATTTTGCTGTCGGCGTCCCCGCGAATGACCTGGGGGGAATTCATTTCCCGACGTGTGAAGCCGCCCGTGACCTTGCCGTAAAGGAGAAATTCGCCGTCAGCCTTGAAAACGTCGGCGGCGTAGGGGTTGTTGTAGATAACAACGGTCAGGTCGTCGGTGCTGTCGGTCACGATTATTTTGAAAACGGTAAGCCCCTTGCGTATCCTTGCGGGCTGCATTATCTGCTTGACGGTGCAGCAGATGACGTTATATTCGTTCAGGACAGTTTCCGAAATGCTGACGGGTGAGGTGTAGTCGATATATCCTCGGGGGAATCTGTCCAGCAGGTCGCTGATGGTTTCTATGCCAATTTTTTTATACAGCTTTGCCCGCTTTTCGCCGACGCCTTTCAGGTTTGTTATGGGGTCAGATAAGGTCATTTGGTTCACCGTCCTTTTTTATTATTATAACGCAGATTTTTTGGAAAAGCAAGAGGCTGAAATAAATGTGAAAAGTGAAAAGTGAAAAGTGGAGTTATTATACTAATTTTCTATCGTAAAGTTGACAAAAAATTCGTGCAAAAGCTTGCGTATATGGGTTTTGTGCGGATTTTGAAATCTTTGATTTTGTCTATACTTTGATTAGAAATTAGTATTAGTATTACCTACACTGATCGTTTATGTCACTAAAAATTCACTCTCCGCATTATTTTAAATTTCACTTTCCACTTTTCACTCTTCACATTTAAAAAAATCTCCCCCGCCGTCCATAGAACAGCGAGGGAAATATTCAGTCTTTTCGATTAACACTATCCTCCAGCACCATAGCGTGTACAAATGCACCCATGCCGATGCTTGCCAGTCTGCTGCCGTAAGCAACGGGCTCTATCCCCGAAAATACGGCAAACAGCGTCAGCAGAGAGAACACGGAGGTCCCCATTATCAGCATAGTTTTCGCAACGTCACCCTGCTTTTTTCCGCAGAATATCCCTTTTGAATAATAGCTGCGGAACATAAACCTATGACGGAACGCCTGACTGTCCGACTGCCAACTGAAAAACAGCATACTGAGCAGATACCCCAGAACGCCGCTTGCAAGGCATTTCAAAAACTCTGTCATATGATTGATATGTCGCCTACGAATGGAAGAGTTTTTGCCTTCATTCGCAGTGCGTTTATTATCTGGAAGATGGTTATAATGCCGAGAATTCCGTCAAGAATTCCGAAAAGCCAGCCGATAATTCCTCCGAGAATGGGCACATTTTTGAGAATAGCCAGAATAATGTTCATAATTACTCCGACTATCAGCAGGAAACAGCCCTGATTGGCGTAGAAATTGATGTACTTGGAATCTCCCATTACCATCTTTATCCAAAAAAGCACGGGAACAACGCTGATCGCTGCCACTATCCTGTTGTTGCTCATATCGTCATAGGTGTAGTCAAAGGTCTTATCCTCCTGAATTTTCATAAATGTATCTCCTTTCTCTTTTTGGGATTGTATTTACTGCGGAACGAGGAACACATCCCCTACATTTTTTTAGCCGATAGCTCTTACCTTGATAACGCCGTCAACAGCGGAGAGCTTGCTTGTAATCTCGTCGGTAACATCGCCCACAGCGTCAATAATGGTGTATGCGTAGTCCTTCTTGGACTTGTTCAGCATATTTTCGATATTGATTCCCGCATCGCCCAGAACTGTTGTCAGCTGAGAGATGATAGAGGGAACGTTCTTGTGGATAACGCAAACCTTTGTGCCCACTGCGGACATTTCTGCGTTGGGGAAATTAACGGAGTTTCTGATATTTCCGTTTTCGATGTAGTCGATAAGCTCCTTAGCTGCCATGATTGCGCAGTTGTCCTCGGACTCGGGTGTAGATGCGCCGAGATGAGGAGTGGGGATAACGTTCTTCACGCCGAGAATATCATCAGCGGGGAAGTCAACGGCATATGCGGAAACCTTGCCGCTTTCCAGAGCCTTGGTGATATCTGCATTGTTTACCAGCTCACCTCTTGCGAAATTGAGGATACGGACGCCGTCCTTCATCTGAGCGATGGTTTCTTCTCTGATAGTATCCTTAGTTTCGGCATTGTAAGGAACGTGGATTGTGATATAATCGGACACGGCGTAAAGGTCTTTAAGGTCTGTTACCACCTTAACGGAGGGGGACAGGCTGAGTGCCGCATTTACGGACAGGAAGGGGTCATATCCCACAACGTCCATACCGAGAGAGATAGCAGCGTTTGCAACCAGAGCACCGATGGCACCCAGACCGATGATGCCGAGAGTCTTGCCCATGATCTCGGGGCCTACGAACTGAGCCTTGCCCTTTTCGACCATTTTGCTCACTTCTGCGCCGTTGCCCTTGAGGGAGTTTGCCCATGCGATACCGTCGGAGATCTTTCTGGAGGTCATAAGCAGTGCGCAGAGAACCAGCTCCTTAACGGCGTTTGCGTTTGCGCCGGGGGTGTTGAATACGCAGATACCCTGTTCGGAGCATCTGTCGATGGGAATATTGTTTACGCCTGCACCTGCTCTTGCAATAGCCAGCAGATTGTCGCCAAACTGCATATCGTGCATAGCGGCAGAGCGTACCATAATAGCGTCGGGATTTTGGATATCGTCTGCTACGTTATATTTTGCCTTGTCAAAATTATCCGTACCGCAGGCGGAGATCTTGTTTAATGTCTGAACATTTATCATTGGAAATTACCTCCGAAATCAATTACTTGTTTGCTGCTTCAAATTCCTTCATGAATGCAACCAGCTTCTCGCAGCCTTCGATAGGCATAGCATTGTAAACGGATGCTCTCATGCCGCCGACGGAACGATGTCCTTTAAGGTTGATAAAGCCTGCCTTCTTAGCTTCGGAAACGAACTTAGCGTCCAGCTCCTCGTTGCCTGTTACGAAGGGGATATTCATGAGAGAACGATCCTTGCCCGATACGGTTGCGGAGAACATTTCGGAGCTGTCAAGGAAATCGTAAATGATAGCTGCCTTCTTTTCGTTATGAACCTTCATAGCCTCCAGACCGCCCATCTGCTTAACCCATTCAAGGACAAGCTTCAAAATGTAGATGGAGTATGTAGGAGGTGTGTTGTACATAGAGCCGTTGTCTGCGTGGATCTGATAGTTGAGCATAGTGGGGCAGATGTCCATAGCGTTGCCGATAAGATCCTCTCTTACGATAACAACGGTCAGACCTGCGGGACCCATATTCTTCTGTGCGCCTGCGTAGATCATACCGTACTTGGAAACATCAACGGGTTCGGACAGAATACAGGAGGACAGATCGGCTACCAGAGGAACGTTGCCTGTGTCGGGCAGCTCGGTGAAGCGTGTGCCGTAGATGGTGTTGTTCTGGCAGATGTGGAAATAGTCTGCTTCGGGGTCGAACTTGGACTTATCCAGCTCGGGGATATATGAGAATGTCTTATCCTTAGAAGAAGCGATAACATTGCACTTGCCGTATCTGGAAGCTTCCTGATAAGCCTTGTTAGCCCACTGACCTGTAATAACAAAATCAGCCTTGTTGTTCTTGTTCATCAGGTTCAGGGGTATCATTGCAAACTGTGTGGACGCACCGCCCTGGAGGAACAGAACCTTGTAGTTATCGGGGATAGACATTACCTCTCTGAGCATTGCCTCTGTTTCCTTGATGATTGCGTCATACTCCTTGGAACGGTGGGACATTTCCATTACGGACTCGCCTGTGCCGTTATAATCGAGCATTTCGTCTGCTGCCTTTTTAAGAACATATTCCGGAAGCATAGCCGGACCTGCGCTAAAGTTATAAACTCTTGACATTGAAAAGACCTCCAATATTAATTATGATGTCCGACTCTTTCTCTCCCTAAAGTTAAAGCGTCCAACATATACACTTTTATTATATTACCGTTTTCATAATTTGTCAACTGTTTATTTTGCTTTAAAATGTTAAAAATCGCTCAAAGCGGTTCTTTAGATTTTCCTTATACTTTTCAAAGGATTTTTTTATTATTATCTGTTATAATGAGATAAGTTCAATTCGGGGAGATGATAAAATGCTGCTGATAATTATTGCTCTTATTGCCGTGACCGCCGTATTTGCCGTAAAAAACCGAAAAACGCTGAAAAATTACTCCGAAAAAGATTTTGCCGTTGTGCTGACAAAATGTATCGGCGGAATCTTCCTTATTGCAATGATGATAGTTTATACGATCGCATTGACAAATATAACTATATCAAATAAAGCACATTTTGAGTTCCACAAGAGGGGAAACAGAGATTCAGACGCAAAACTGCTGGTGACTAATCTTAACGAATATGCAAGGCTTTCAGCCGAAAACGGTTTTGCCGTACCCGACGGGACGGTATTCACATTTACAATTGATAAGCAATCAGAGGACAAAAACGCCGTAAAATACGACGGCACCCCCGAGGACGCTCTTATTTATCTGCAATGCTTTATGGGCTTCAACGACGAAGCAATGTACTGCATAGCCGAATATCATTCCGACGGCAATACCATGGGAGTTATTTGCCTAAACGGAAAATCTCCCGTAGGCATACACCCTTTTAAGCTTGATAATAATAATCTGATAAAAACCGAAAACGGCTATGAGGTTTACAGCGGCGGAAGGCTTATCGGCTTTATGCGGTGCAGCAGTGATTCTTCTAAAGATAAAATACTCGTTATTGGCTGTATTATTGCAGCTGCGGAGGCGGTTTTCGGTATGGTTTTCCCCGTTCAGACAGTTAAGCTTATGAAAATCGACGCTGAATGTACAGGAAGAAAGCGGAAATTCGGTGAAGCTTTTTCACGTTCTGTTGTTATGATGATCGTCGGGCTGACTGTTTTTCTGATGCTGACGATATTTGTTTTTAAGGCATTAAGTTTGATATAAAATTTTGAGCATATCGGAAAATCTGCCGATATGCTCTTTTTTCGTGAAAAATCTGCGTTTCTTAATGACTTCTTACATTCTCATAATGCGACCACATACTGAGTATCCTTACCGTTTTTTCTTCCTCAAAAACCTCATAAACCAGCCTGTGTTGTATGTTTATTCGGCGGGACAAAAATCCTTTCAGATTACCCACAAGTGCTTCATAGGGCGGTGGGTTTCGGTATGGGTCTTCGGATATTACCTTCAGCAAACGTCTTGCGTTTTCTTCAAGACCCGATTGCTTTAGCAATTTCTTATGCTTTTCGGCTGCCTTTGAAAATCTTATCGTATACATTACCATTCCTCATTTTCGTCATATACCGAACATTCGCTGAGAGGTTCTTTTGAAGCTGATAATATTTCGTCCTCCAGACCGGGGACAGATGTAATGTACAGAGATTCCATAATATTTCTGTAATCCTGCTCACTCATAATAATTGCGTTTCCGTTTTTTGAGCTGACATTTATAACATCGTTATAAGAAACTGCCTGTTCAATGTATTCAAACAGATTTTTTCGCAGATTGGTTATGTTTGTGTTGGTCATATAAATGCCTCCTTTTTAAGTACATTATACTGTACATATTTTTGATTGTCAAGGGAAAATGTATCAGCATATGATAATTGTATATTCTCATATTCAATATATACAAACAGAACCCAAAATAATCGTAAAAATCCACAACATCGCAAAAAAACTATTGCAAAACGGGGAGAAAAATAGTATAATAGAAGTATGTATGAAAAGGAGGAGCATTAATGGTAAATAAGGATAAAATAATCAAGGTAACCATTTACAGCAATGACGGCAAAACGCTGTTTTCCTCCAATTCTATCGATTGGCCCAAGGACTTCTTCAAGTTCAAACACAAGGAGCTTTGCGTTATCAAGGGCAAAAATATCCTCGACCTGCACAAGGACACACCCGTTACCGTGATCTTCGAGTACCGTGACGGAACAAGAGTCCAGTGTGACACGGTCATTGACATCTGCACAGAGCATCAGATAAATATCCACGTTGATGACGGCAAGGTGCTGGAGGAGCGCAGACGTTCCTTCAAAATAAGCGTCGATCTGCCCGGACAGATCTCTTTTTTTACAAGGGACGAGGAAACCTTGCAGTTTGAGGACCCTATCGAATGCAAAATTAAAAATATCAATCTGGGAGGAGTTTTCTTTTCCTGCGATTATGAATTTATGAAGGGTGACTGCGTTTCCCTTTCTTTGTTTGACGGGCAAATGGATCTTCTTACGGAAATTTTACGGCTCCAGCCGGATAATAACGGCAATCTTCTTGGCTACGGCTGCAAATTTCAGGGCATTACCCCTCAGCAGGAGGAGAAGATAGCAAGGTATATTTTTGAGGTTCAGCTTGCGGAAAGAGAAAAAAGAAGGAAGCTTGCGGGCGGACTTTGATATAAGCATCGGACGGCTTTTCCTGTTTTCGGGGAAAGCCGTATTCATAGTAAACGTTGTATATATTTGTCGTTTACCGATAATAACGGAGGAAGTATATGGCTAGGATAATAGCTGTTACAAATCAGAAGGGCGGCGTGGGGAAAACCACCACCGTTTCGGGTCTGGCGGGGGAATTTACCGCACAGAAGAAGCGTGTTCTGGCGATAGACCTTGACCCTCAGGGGAATCTCAGCTTTAGTCTTGGCGCAGATGAGCTGGGCATTACCATTCATGAGGTGCTGACGGGGGAGGTAACTCTTTCTTCCGCCATAAAGCACACCGACAACTGCGATGTTATCACCTCAAACATTCTCCTGAGCGGCACCGAGCTGGAGCTGAAAACATCGGGCAGAGAGTTTATACTGAAAAATAAGCTCAAGGAAGCCGCCGACGATTACGATTATATCCTTCTTGACACGCCCCCTGCGCTGAATATACTTACCATAAACGCCTATACTGCTGCGAATGACCTTATTATCCCTATGACGGCGGAAATTCTGTCATTGCAGGGAATTGCACAGCTTAAAGAAACCATCATTGCCGTTAAGAAATATTATAACAAGGAAATGGACGTAAGAGGTATTCTTCTTACGAGATATAACCCGAAATATCAGCTGACTAAGGACGTTGAAGAAATGGTGCAGATAGTCGCAGACCAGCTGGACACGGTGATACTTAACACGAAAATTTCCCCCTGTATTTCGGCTGCGGAGGCTCCCGCACATCAGAAAACCGTCCGCCGGTATGCTCCGAGATGCAAGGCGGCAAAGGAATACAAGGCACTTGCTGAGGAGTTGTACTGTAACATATGAGTGATGTCAAAACAAACAAAACAAATGCGGTACTTAACCTGCTGAACCGTTCGGCGGCTGAAAAAAATCCCATTCTTGACGATAAATTCAAGGAGCAGAACATCATTGCCGAGCAGATTGAAAGGGAAGTCAAGCAGCAGCCCGCCGCCCGTCCCGCTTATACTGCGGGGGTGGAGATAAACGTTATTTCCGAGCTTATTTCCGAGCTGATGCCCGCCGTTTTGAAACGCTTTAACTGCTGCACCTGCGACCTTTGCAAGGCGGAAATGTCCGTTGAAGCCCTGACACGCCTTACCTCCGTAAAGGTCACTATCCGCACGGAAAACGATATGAAGGCTGCCGAAGAGCTGAAATCACGTCACCGCAGACAGGTCATTGACGAGCTTATCAGGATAGTTCTCGACAGAAGAAAGCTGCCGAAGCACTTGAATTAATGTGAAAAGTGAAAAGTGAAGAGTGAAGTTAAAAAAATTCCACTCTTCACTTTTCACTTTTCACTTTCTTATAAATGTTCATCATACGGTCATTGAATTTTCGGCGGCGTTCCTGCTGCGCTTTGTATTTTTCGGAGGTATTGAAAATTCGGCGGGTGAGCCATTTTCCGTGGGGGTAATAGTCCCGAAACTGTATGTAATCAAGCGTCTGACCGCCGTTTTCGTTATACCACCAATGCTCGAACTCAATGCCGTTTTCCGTTCGTGAGTAGCGGAGTCTGTCGGAGCGTTCGGTGAAAAGGCGGGCTTTTCCGCTGATGACGATGTACCGTCCCGTGTAGAAAACGTCCTCAATGTCAGCCATTTTTATTACCCACAGCTTTTTGTAGCAAAGGTGTCTGCCCTCACATTTTGCGGATTCCACGAACTGGGAAATCACCATATCCCCGCCGCATATCTCAATATACGTTTCCTTGGAATGTCCCTTTAAAACGGGATTTGTCAGCACTGCCGAAAAAAGCGAGGTAAAAAAAGCAACAGCCACCGCCGCGGTCAGAATGTAAAAATTCACCTTGTAATTGAATATGGTCAGCGGCTTTCCGTCGTTTATGAGCGTCACCGCAAGCAAAGTCAGAACTGCGGCTATGGACGGGAGATTTACTATAAGCAGCGCACGGTTATATTTGGCGGCGAGCTTGTTTGTGTTTACCCTATATATTCGGTTCATAAAGCATCGCCTCCAAAAAACCGCCGTTCGTTACCGACAAAAAATTATCGGTATCGAACGGCATATATTATCTTCTTTCGCAAATAAGCTTCATAGCTGTTCTTTCCTCGCCCTCGATAACTACGCTTGCAAAGGCGGGAATACAAATAAGGTCAATTCCGATAGGTGCAAGGTACCCTCGTGCAATAGCAATTGCTTTGATAGCCTGATTTGCGGCGCCTGCCCCCACAGCCTGGACCTCAACGGAGAAATTGTCCCTGATGACGCTGGCAATTGCGCCCGCAACAGAGTTTGGTGAAGATCTTGATGAAACCTTTAGTACTTCCATGATTAAGTCACTTTATCCGAAATTTTCTGCGGATAATACTCCTTTCCCTGAGTTTTCCCCGGAAAGCATATGCTTCCATACTTATATTATACAACATCTCTTATAAAAATTCAACAACAACAGAGCGATTTGTGCAATCTATCTAATTTGAAGGGCTTTTATATCCTTTGCTTTACCTGTTTTTTCGTCAAATTCCACACAAACGCAGTTTATAAAGCAGGGATTTGTGGATTCCTCAAACTTTACCGGGTGATGAAATCTCAGCTTTTCGATGATAATTTCCGACTTAACGCCCAGCGCAGAAAGCTCGGGTCCCGTCATTCCCACGTCGGTGATATATGCGGTGTGTCCGCCTAAAACCATAGCGTCGGCGGTCTGGACGTGAGTGTGCGTCCCCAAAACGGCGGTGACTTTTCCTGTGAGATAGTGTCCCATAGCCTTTTTTTCGGAGGTTGCTTCGGCGTGGAAGTCTATGAAAATGTTGGGCGTGTCTATCCCGTCTAATATCCTGTCAATGACGGTAAACGGGTTATCCAGCTGATCCATGTAGACCGTTCCTTGAATGTTCACAACGGCAATGGAATATCTGCCGAAATCAAGGGTGCAGACGCCCTTTCCCACAACGCCTTCGGGATAGTTTGCGGGGCGAAGGAGAGTGTCCTCGCTGTCGTAAAGGCTCATGATCTCCTTGCGGCGGAAGCAGTGATTTCCCGTGGTTACGACGTCTGCGCCCATTTTTTTCAGCATTGACAACGACTGCGGGGTGATGCCGTTTCCCTCGGCGGAATTTTCGCCGTTAATGACTGTTATGTCGATATTTTCAGATTTTTTTAAGCTGTATATCCTGTCCGCAAGAAAATCGCAGCCGCTTTTTCCGACTACGTCGCCGATGAAGAGTAGTTTCATAGTTGCTCCTTTTGATAGAAATGTCACCCGTTTTTGGCGGGTGACATTTTTTGATTATTTTTGGAAATCTGACAAACCTTTGGTAAACCATTGTAGGGGACGAATCCCGTCCCGCAGTTACGCACTTTTTTCAATATTCAGTAAAATACTAAACTCACCGAAACCACAGAGGCAAGGAGTAAAGCAACAAACGTAAGCAAACTAACAATAGCACTCAAATCCATATATCCTCACCAAAATGTAAAGCGGGGAAAAGAGGGAGGGGTGAGAGGGAAAGAGTGAGTGCAAATTCTTCCTAGCGGAATAATTAGGGGAAAACCGTTAGGGGAGGGGGAAAGTCCCCGCTTTGCTAAGGGTTTTTTCTGTCCCCCTCCCCTATAAGGTTGTCCCCTTTGCGGTGGTTGCGCAAACTTATAGAGGTCAGTAAATGAATGTCGCCTATCCAAAGTTTGGCAAATGGGGGAAATAAACTTGTGACTTTACGCTAGCTTTGTGCGACGAAAATCGAAAAACGTGGACGTTTTTCTTTTCCTATTGGATTGTTTGTGGGTTTACTGATTTGTGGGTTTACGCTGCGTTTGTTTGACGGAATGCGAAAAAGCTTTGCTTTTTCCGTTCCTTTTGGGAGATTGATGCTTTACTCCTGTTCTTTTGGTGATTTTGATTGTTTGGCTTTGCTTTGATTGTTGTTTGTTGACTTTTATGTTTGGGCTTTTCTTTTGCTTGTTCTGTCGGTTTGATGCCCTTTATGTTAGAACTTTTGGGTTTACTGCTTGCGGATTTCGCCGTCTGCGGACGGCGACCAGCCCTTGCTAGCGCCCAAGGGCTGGACCCCAAGGCGCTTTAGATGCCTGCGGCGCTTTTTTTATTTTGCGCTGCGCGCCGCTTTTTTATTTTTTCTTTTTTTATTCTTCGTCCCCATCATCAGGCACAGGCTCATCAACAATGACTTCATTCTTCTCCATTTCAAGAGCCTCCGCTTCCTCCTTAGCAAGCTCAGCCTCGGCAGGCTGCTCAACCTTCTGAACATCAGCATTTTCATCATGCTCAGCCCTCGTGAACGCAACCACCTTACTGTCACCCTGTACTCTCATTACCCTGACACCCGACGCATATCTGCTCATAACACGGACATCATTCGCCCTTATTCTGATGATAACGCCGTCGTCGGAGATAAGGATAATATCGTCCGTATCGTCAACGACCTTTATGCCGCAGACATAGCCCTTTTCGGCGGAAACAGGGTAATTCTTCAAGCCGTAGCCGCCCCTGTTCTGTATTCTGTACTGACTAAGGTCTGCACGTCTGCCCAGACCCTTTTCGCTGACGGTGAGGACGGTTGCACCCTCTCTGACTCTCGCCATGGAAACAACGCTGTCGCCCTCTCTGAGCTTGATAGCCCTTACGCCGTGAGCGGAACGTCCCATAGTACGCAGAGTGTTTTCCTCAATTCTGATTGCATAGCCGCCACGTGTTGCAACGATAAGCTGTGCGCTGCCGTCGGTCATTCTTACGCCCTCGATCTCGTCGCCCTCGTCAAGTCCGATTGCGATAAGGCCGTTCTTGCGGACGTTCTTATATTCCGCAAGGCAGGTGCGCTTTATCTTGCCGTTTTTCGTTACCATAACGATAAATTTATTCTCGTCAAAGTCGGAAGTCTTTATCATTGCGGCTATCTTTTCGCCGTCCGTAAGGGGCAGCAGATTAACGGCGTTCACACCTCTGGACTGCTTTGAGCCTTCGGGAATTTCGTAGCATTTCAGCTTATACATAATGCCCTTGTTGGTGATAAACAGCACATTGTCGTGAGTTGAGGAAATGAACATCTCCTGAACAAAATCCTCGTCACGCTGCTTCATACCCGTAACGCCCTTGCCGCCTCTGTTCTGTGTCTTATAGTCGGAAACGGGCTGACGCTTGATGTAGCCGATGTTTGTATATGTCACAACGCAATCCTCAACGGGAATAAGATCTTCAATATCCACCTCGCCGCTGACGGACTCTATCTGTGTTCTTCTGTCGTCGCCGTACTTGTCCTTGATAACGTTTATCTCGTCCTTGATAATGCCGAGGAGCTTATGCTCATTTGCGAGAATTTCCTCCAGCTCGGCGATCTTCTTGTGAAGTGCGTCCAACTCGTCAAGAATTTTCTGCTCCTCCAAGCCTGTCAGACGTCCGATAGTCATCTGAACGATAGCTTCCGCCTGAACCTCGGTAATTCCGAAACGCTCCTGCAATCTTTCCTTACCGTGGGGGATAGACTGTGAGGTTTTCATTATCTCGATGACCTCGTCAATATTGTTGATAGCAACGACTAAGCCCTCTAAGATATGTGCTCTTTCCTTTGCCTTTCTCAGGTCAAAATTTGTTCTGTTTCGGATTACTTCCTCTTGGAATTTGATATATTCCTGCAATATCTGCTTTAGTGTGAGTACCTTAGGTTCGCCGTTTACAAGGGCAAGGAGGGTAACGCCAACTGTGTCCTGCAGCTGCGTAAAGCTGAACAGCTTATTCAGCACCAGCTGGGGAATAGCGTCCTTTTTCAGCTCGATAACGATACGCATACCCTCTCTGTCCGATTCGTCACGGATAAAGTGGATTCCGTCAATTCTCTTGTCCTTAACAAGCTGGGCAATTGCTTCGATAAGTCTTGCCTTGTTGACCATATAGGGGATCTCGTGGACGATAATGCAGTTTCTGCCGTTTATCTCCTCGATAGTGGTATTTGCACGGAGAGTTATCTTTCCTCGACCCGTAGCATAAGCGGCTCTGATTCCCGCTCTGCCCATAATAATGCCGCCTGTGGGGAAATCGGGACCCTTTATGCACTCCATGATCTCGTCAAGGGACGCTTCGGGATTGTCTATAAGCAGATTTACGGCGTCAATAGTTTCCCGCAGATTATGGGGCGGGATATTTGTAGCCATACCAACGGCGATACCCGTTGAACCGTTTACCAGAATATTTGGGTAACGGCTGGGGAGAACTACGGGTTCTTTCAGACGGTCATCATAGTTTGAGGTGTAAGGAATGGTTTCCTTGTTGATATCCGTGAGCATTTCCACGGATATTTTGGACATTTTCGCTTCTGTATAACGGTAAGCAGCAGGGGGGTCGCCGTCCACCGAACCGAAGTTTCCGTGACCGTCAACAAGCGGATAGCGCATAGAAAAGTCCTGCGCCAGACGCACCAGAGCGTCATAAACGGAAGCGTCGCCGTGGGGGTGATATTTACCCAGCACGTCACCGACGGTTGTCGCACTCTTTAGGTACTTCTTATCGGGGGTCAGACCGTCCTCGTACATAGTGTAAAGAATACGCCTGTGAACGGGCTTCAGACCGTCCCTGACATCGGGAAGGGCTCTTGCCACGATAACGGACATAGAGTATTGCAGGAAGGATTCCCGCATTTCCTTTTCGACGTCAACGTGTATTACCTTGCTGTTTTCACTGTCGTTCATTCTATCCTATCCTTTCAGACCTTGTAGCGTATTCCCATAATTTTTTGGAGCCTTTCGGAGATAAGCTTGTTATCTTCGTCGGAAAATGCTGATTTCGGGATAACGTACATATTGCTTTTCTTGATGTAGAGGAGATATTTATCGCTGTCCTCCACTATCTCAACGGCGGGATTGTCAAGGTGAATGACGGTTGCGGGGATCTCCTCGTCCTCGTCCGTTTCACCGTTTTTCTCCCTGTTTTCAAAATCTATTCTGTCCTGCTCAGTGGATATTTTCACCGCAAGAGGGTAGACGATACAGCTGTATTTTGTGCCTTCCAGCTCCTTGATATTGTTTTCCAGATCCTTGGCAATTTTCCTCGGACGAAGAATAATAATGACCGCCAGCGCAAGGCAGATGCCAATCAGCGCCCATGCCGACTGTGCGCCCCTGTCGATAACAAGAGCCGCTATCTGCACGCCGATAGCCAGCGCAATAAGTATCAGCTGGATAATGATATTTTTCATTCCGTAGCGTTTCTGAAACAGCCGAAAGCCGTTCATAATAAGCTCCGTATCGGAGAGGTATACGCCGCCCGCTATGGGTTCGCCGCCCAATGGGTCGGTTTGGTAAAAATCCTCGCCGTCTATGCTTTCATCAAACATTTTATCTAGCATTTTTTCTTTCCTTTTGATTCACTTATATATATTTTACTTTTAACAGCCTTTGATAATAAACAGCAATAAATAAAATATTGCGTTGTTATGGGGTTTGGAGGATATTTCACTCCACATCAAAATCTTTAAATTGATTTAAAATGATTGGTGAAACTTATTTTGCATATGTTATATTTACTTTTAACTGTTATTTAAAACCAAAAATAATTGGTATTGCTATCTGCTATGCTTACCGCTGCTTTTGCGGAAACCACGGCTTTTTGCCGCCTTACGGCGGTGTGAAAAATATTAATGCGTGAACGCATTAATATTTTTCACGAGCACCGCACACCGTGATGGTTTTCACGGCTTTTGTGATTGTCGTTTTTTTGATGCTTTACTGTTATTTTTGTGTGCGGTGCTTTTTGGGACTGTATTGTTTGTGCGTTTTTATGTTACTTTGATATAACTGTTAGCTTAGGGGATTTCGCCTCTGCGGAGGCGACGGGGGCGCTGCCCCTCGACCCCGCAGCCTTTGAAAAGGCTGGCGAAACTTTTATATTTTTTGCTTTTCTTTATTTTGCTTTTTGCTTTTAGAAGTCCAGATTTGAAACGTCCAAGAATTTTGCATTCTTTTCGATAAATTCCTTACGCGGTCCAACCTTATCACCCATAAGAATTGTGATTATCTCATCAGCCCGCATAGCATCTTCCATCTCAACCTTGACTATGGTTCTGGTTTCGGGATTCATCGTAGTTTCCCAAAGCTGCTCGGGGTCCATCTCACCAAGACCCTTGTATCGCTGGACATCTGCCTTTGTCTTGCCTTCGCCCTCCAGCTCCTTGATATACATATCCCTCTCTTCATCGGAGAACGCATATCTTACCTGCTTGCCCTTTGTCACCTTGAAAAGCGGGGGCTGTGCAATGTACACATTTCCATTCTCGATAAGCGGACGCATAAAGCGGAAGAAGAATGTCAGCAGCAGCGTTCTGATATGCGCGCCGTCAACATCGGCATCAGCCATAATGATAACCTTTCCGTAACGGAGCTTTTCTATATCAAAATCCTCGCCAATGGACGTTCCCAAAGCGGTAACGACGGGCATGAGCTTTTCATTGCCGTAAACCTTGTCGATACGTGCTTTTTCGACGTTCAGCATTTTACCCCAAAGCGGAAGTATCGCCTGATAGCGTCTGTCACGTCCCGATTTTGCGGAACCGCCCGCAGAATCTCCCTCGACGATGTATATCTCGGTGCGCTCGATGTCCCTTTCGGAGCAGTCGGCAAGCTTTCCGGGCAGTGAAGCGGACTCCATAGCGGATTTTCTTCTTGTAAGCTCTCTTGCCTTTTTGGCGGCTTCTCTTGCCTTTTGTGCGGCGATGGATTTATCGAAAATAGCCCTTGCGTCTGCGGGATTTTCTTCAAGGAAATTCATCAGCTTTTCCGCAACAAGACCTTCTATAAAAGGCTTCAATTCGGGATTTCCCAGACGTCCCTTTGTCTGGCTTTCAAACTGACAGTCGGTAAGCTTTACGGAAATAATTGCGGTCAGACCCTCACGGACGTCCTCGCCCTGGAGCTTATCTCCGTCCTTCAAAAGGTTGAATTTCTTGCCGTACTCGTTAATGACCTTTGTCAGGGCGTTTTTGAATGCGTTTTCGTGAGTACCGCCGTCAATGGTGTGAATATTATTTGCAAATGACAGGATAATGTCATTGTAGCTGTCGTTATACTGCAAAGCGATCTCAGCGGTCATATCGTCCTGAATTCCCGCAAAATAGATAACGCTGGGAGTCAGCGGTTCAAGACCTCTTGTGTGGTGGATATGGTCAACGAACTGTCTGATACCGCCCTCATAGCAGAGAGTTTCGGTTTTCGGCTCGTCCTCACGGTAATCGGAGAAAACTATCTTTATTCCTGCGTTCAAAAACGCCTGCTCTCTCAGTCTTTTCAGGAGAATATCGTAATCGTAGACGGTAGTTTCGGTGAATATTTCGCCGTCCGCCTTGAACATAACGGAGGTTCCCGTTTCGGTCGTTTCGCCGATAATTTTCAGAGGTTCGCTGTAATTTCCCCGTTCAAAACGCTGGAAATGGACATTTTTTCCGTCCTTAACGGTAAGCTCCAGCCACTCGGACAGCGCATTTACGACGCTGGCACCAACGCCGTGCAGACCGCCCGCAACCTTATATCCGCCGCCGCCGAACTTTCCGCCTGCATGGAGAACGGTGTAAACGACGGTAGCTGCGGAAATGCCCTCTTTCGGGTGGATTCCCGTGGGGATTCCTCGTCCGTTATCGGTAACTCTGATAACATCGCCCTTGAGTATCTCCACCTTTATTTCGGTACAATGTCCCGCAAGAGCCTCGTCGATGGAGTTATCGACAATCTCGTAAACAAGGTGGTGCAGACCCTGAGAGCCTGTTGAGCCGATATACATACCGGGACGCTTTCTGACCGCCTCCAGACCTTCAAGCACCTGGATCTGGCTTTCGTCATACTCCTCGTTTACGGCTGTGCTTTCGTTAAGATTTAAGTTTTCGTTTTCATTGATTGCCATAAATATCCTCCCTAGCGTTTATTGTCCTTGCGCAAAACGCTTTCTGAGCGTTGAAGCGGAAACCTGTGAGATATACACCGTTTCCTCTCCGCTCTCGTCGGCGCAGACTACAAAGGATTTGGGCATTTCGTAGGACACGTTGAAGATCCTGCCGCCCTTTCCCGCCCTTGCGAGAAATTCTCTTGTTGACCTGCTGACCGATGTGTTTTCTATATCAAATATACCTATCAGCTGCGAAGCACGTATTACCGTGTTTTCGCCCAGATGAAGATACATAATTACCATTCCTTTTTACAGCGGTTGATTGACCTCTTCCGTAATTTTTCCGTTTTCGACGTAGAATATTTTTCCCTCACCGAAGCGCATTGCCGAAGCCCTGTCGCAGCAGGTGACGAACACCTGAAAGCCGTCCAGCCGCCTTAAAACGAACTCCTGACGCTGCGGGTCAAGCTCGCTGAGCACATCGTCCAGAAGAACCACGGGAGCTTCACCGATAGTTTCCTCAATAAGCTGAGCCTGTGCCAGCTTCATAACAAGTGCAATGCTCCTTGACTGCCCCTGTGAACCGAATTCACGGGACATAACGCCGTCTATCTTTGTGATTATCTCGTCACGGTGGACGCCGTTTACGGTCATTCCCGATTTTATGTCGCTATCCTGCCATCTGTTAAGGGCTATCTCGTATCTGCGTCTAATTTCGGAGATAGCTAAGGGATTGCAGAAGTCCATTTCGCCGTACTCCCTGACATCTCGGAAAACGCTTGACAGGTAGTAAAGCTCCAGCTTTTCCTTTCCCGATGAAATATCGTCGTAAAGCAGCTCGGCTTTTTTGGCTATCTCACGGATATAGCGGCATCTTGCGGAAACAATGGCTGCTCCGAACCGTGCCAGCTGAGTGTCCCAGATGTCAAGGTCGGATTTTTTTGCCAATCCCAGGTTTATATTTTTGATAACGACATTTCTGTGCATAATAGCTCGATTATAGTTTACCACGTCGATATGGTAGCTTTTTTTCAGCTGTGAAATGCCCGTATTCATATAATTTCTTCTGGAATCGGGGGAGCCCTTTGAAAGCTCCAGATCCTCGGGCGTGAACACCACCGCTTCAAAGCTGCCGAACAGCTGAGAAAGGGATTTTATGTTTACGCCGTTGAGTGCCATATTTCTGCAAAATTTATGTGCCTTGTCATGGCGGATAACGATAGACTGCTGCCGCTCGCTGTCGCAAAACTCCATTTTTATTTCCGAAAGTGGTTTTTTAAAGCCCACATAGTCCCTTTCCTTAGTACCTCTGAAGCTGCGGCAGCCGGTACACACCCACACCGATTCTATGAAATTTGTTTTCCCCTGGGCATTGCTGCCGTAGAGGATATTCATATATCTGTGGGGGGAAAGGTCGGCTTCTTCGAGATTTTTAAAGCCATTCGCTTTCATTCGGGTAATGTAAATTTTGACCGCATCCTCTCAGATTATGGTATACTCATTTCCGCCGACGGACACAACATCGCCTATACGGAGCTTTTTCCCCCGCATTGTGCATATTTCGCCGTTTACGGAAACCTTGCTTTCCGATATTAGCTCCTTTGCCTCCGAACCGGTCACAACTGCGCCCGAGAATTTCAGAAGCTGGTCAAGCTTTATATATTCGGTAGTTATTTTTATTTCCATTTCGGATACTCCTTTTTTCACAGAGAACAGCATTTATTGTAGGGGACGCATCCCGTCCCGACGGGGTTGCTGAAATATTCGGTTTCATTAAAATTGATGGAAACCACGGCTTTTTGCCGCCTGTCGGCGGTGTGAAAAATATTTAAGGCGTGGACGCCTTAAATATTTTTCACGAGCACCGCACACTATGATGGTTTTCACGGCTTTTGATGTTGTTGATTGGTTTGATGCTTTACTGTTATTTTTGTGTGCGGTGCTGTTGGGAGTCGTTGCTTTTGTGCGCTTTACTGTTGGCGATGTTTGGACTATTAGCGACTGGGAAAGGAGTTTCGCCTCTGCGGAGGCGACGGGGGCGCTGCCCCTCGACCCCGCAGCCTTTAGAAAAGGCTGGCGAAACTTTTATATTTCCGCATTATACAAACAATAACGCAAATTTACAGCCGCGAGTTACTAAAGCGTTTCATTTTGCTAAAGTAAAGGCACGCATGCGCGCCGGAACGTGAATTGACTGCACGGTCGCCGTGCTATCTTAATCTTACGGGCAGTACCAGGAATGTGAAGCTGTCGCCTTCAATTGGTGTTATCCTCATAGGCGATGCGGAACCGCTCAGGGAAAGCCTTACCTTGTCCGACTCGGCTGCCCTTAATGCGTCCAGCAGATAACGACAGTTGAAGCCTATCTCAACATCTGGACCGTTTATCTCTGCGTCCATCTCGTCGGAAAGCTTTCCTATGGTAGAGGTGCAGCTTATCTTTACCTCACCGTCGGCAAATGCGCATCTTACGGGGGCTTTTACCTTGTCATTCAAAAGCAGGGTGCAGCGGTCAAGGCAGTCGATAAAGGGCTTTGTGTCGATAATAACGTCCGTTTCGTATTCCTTGGGCATTGCTCCTCTGTAATTGTGGAATTCGCCCTCCAAAAGTCTGGATATAACGGTATAATTGGAAATTTTGAAGTTAATATGCTTTTTGCTGACGAAAATTTCCGCCATTTCGCTGTCGTCATCGCCCAGAAGCTTGGCAATTTCCGAAAGTGACCTTGCCTTGATAACGAAGTTATAATTCTGGTCGGTTTTCAGCATTTCATTTCTGATAGCCAGCTTATAGCCGTCAATAGCGACAAGGTTGAAGCTGCCGTCCTCTATCTCGAAAAGCTCGCCCGTGAGAATGGGCTTTGCTTCCGAAACGGCTACTGCGAATATTGTCTGATTTATCATATTTTTAAGAAGCGGCTGGGGGATAGTTATCTTTCTTTCCTGATTTGCTTCGGGGATAGAAGGGTATTCATCTGCGGACATTGCCATAATGTTGTATTCGGCATTTCCTCCGAAAATCCTTGCGGTGAGATTGGTATTTATTTCCACCGTAACGGTATCGGTGGGCATTTTCCTGATAATATCCGAAAAAAGTCGGGAATTGAATACATATTCTCCGTAATCATTGCTTTCAGCGTCAATAACCGTCTGAATGCCTATTTCCAGGTCATAGCCGGTGATCTCCAGCTTGCCGTTAATAAGGCAGAGCTTGACGCCCTCCAGTGCAGGGATAGTTGCCCTCTGGGGGACAGCCCTTGATATGTTGTTGAGCGCCTCACTCATTTCTGATTGGGAAAAAGACATTTTCATAATTCTGAAATCCTTTCTTTGATGCTTATATGTATATACATTCGCTTTGCATAATCATTGTAAGCGGCATTTACTTTACCTTAATCGGAATTCAACAGGCGGAGTCGCAGAAAACGAAGAAAATTCTCTGTGCTGCATCAAATAATAATAAAATAATATAAATATAAACAGTCGTAGCAGTAGGGGCAGTTGAATTGTTGAAAACCGCTTTAAGCCCTGTATCTGCGAAGAAAATTTATCAACGGGCGGTATGATGAAAACTTGTTGAAAAGTCAAAAGAAATTTATAGCAGTTGAAAATGTTAAACACGGTGGAGTTGAAGTTGAATTTTTGTGGAAAAATCCGTTGAAAATCTCTACACAGCGGAAAATTCCCAACAAATAGTTGAAAAATCCGTTATACAGACGGTAATATTGTTGAAATATGGTCTGTTTTCTTAGATTTTTCTGTTTACCAAAGTTTTCAACTTAACTTTCAACACCCTGTTGAAAACTCAAAAATCAACTTTATGTAATCGCTTTTTTAAACAAAAATAAACCGCAGTTTTATGCGGAATTTTTATATAGAACAGCTGTTTTTTTGATAATGTGAAGAGTGAAAAGTGAAAAGTGGAATTTTTTTATTATCACTTTACATTG
The DNA here is from genome assembly GCA_945877315.1 of uncultured Ruminococcus sp. GTDB lineage: Bacteria > Bacillota > Clostridia > Oscillospirales > Ruminococcaceae > UMGS1889. The sequence goes on from CAMCRP010000003.1 coordinate 64,372, forward strand.
TGAACTAAGGAAACGCTGATTAAATCGTTTCTGCCGTTTTTCGTCACCCTCTCAGTCACGCATTTTCGAGCGTTCCTCAAAACGGCGAAACGAATGCTTCGCATTAATCAGCTTTTTCCTAATAATTTCACTTTTCACTCTCCACTTTCCACATTAAATTTTACCTTGCGCTGATGTTTTTGATGATATCTTCGACAGTTTCTTTCAGCTGAGGATTTTTCTTCATTTTGGTTTCGATGTCATTATTATAGTAAACGATAGTGGAGTGATCTCTGCCGCCGATCTCCATACCGATGGCGTCCAGGGACATCTGAGTTATCTCACGAATAACGTAAACAGCCACCTTTCTGGCAAGGGAAACCTGCTGTGAACGCTTGTTGGACTTGATGTCATCGGTGGTGACGGAGTAGATGTTTGCCACCTCGCCAATGATCGCTTCAACGGTCACGGGCTCGGGCTGGTCGTCGTTGAGAATTTCACGGATAACATTCTGCGCCATGGCAATTGACGGGGGAGTTCCTACCAGATGCTTTGAGGCTTTCAGCTTCTTGACTGCGCCCTCCAGCTGTCGGATATTGGTTTTCAGGCGGTTTGCGATGAATTCGGCGACTTCGTCGGAAATGTCCAGCTGCAAAAGCTCGGCTTTACGCTTGATGATAGCAACTCTTGTTTCAAAATCGGGGAGGGAAATATCTGCAATAAGTCCCCACTCAAAGCGTGTCCTGATGCGGTCCTCCAGAGTTTTGATGTCCTTTGGCGGACGGTCGGAGGTCAGAACTATCTGCTTGTTGACCTGATGAAGCTCGTTGAAGGTATGGAAGAATTCCTCCTGAGTGGATTCCTTACCCGCAATAAACTGAATATCGTCCACAAGAAGAACGTCCGCACTGCGGTATTTTTTGTGGAACTGAGATGTGTCCTTGTTCTGAATAGCGGCGATAAGCTCGTTTGCGAACACTTCGCCCGTTACATATATAATATTGGTATCGGGGTTATTCCTTTTTATCTCGTGGCTGATGGCGTTCAGCAGGTGAGTCTTGCCAAGTCCCGACGGACCGTGGAGAAACAGGGGATTATAAGTACTTCCGCAGTTTTTCGCAACGGCAGTGCAGGCAGCGTAGGCGAACTCGTTGGAGCGTCCCACAATAAAAGTATCGAAGGTATAGTCATATTCGGCACCCCGAAAGGTCTGCATAAGCTCCGCCTGTTTAACGGCGGAATCCTCGGAGATGGGGTCACCTTCGCCGTTTTCCTCATCCTCTTCGGTGACATCGATATGGATAGTGACATCGAAGCCCAGGGTATTGGCGAAAGCGGCGAGGAGAATTTTCTCATAATTTTTGGTAATAATATTTCTCTGGAATGAGGATTTCACGGTAAAATAGGCGACGTTATCCTCCAGCTTAACGGGTTCAAGGGGATTTATCCAGAGTTTAAAAGCGATATCCCCGACGTTCGCCACTTCAAGGCAATATGTTTTGACCATTTCAAAGACTTCGCCGAAAGAATTCATTTTTTGACTTCCCCTTTCTTGGCAGCGAATATGTGATAGATACTAATATTATAACAGAAAGTGATTGTGAAATCAAGTATTAATCTTAACAAAAAACTGAGAATAAAATTGGAAAGCAAAAAAGCAAGCGTAGCGCAAAAGAAAAAAAGCGAGCGCAGCGCAAAAGAAAAAAAGCGCCGCAGGCATCTAAAGCGTCTTGGGGTCCAGCCCTTTGACGCCAGAAAGGGCTGGTCGCCGTCCGCAGACGGCGAAATCCGCAAGCTGCAAATCCAAAAGTTGTAACATAAAGGGCATCAAACCGACAGAACAAGCAAAAGAAAAGCCCATAAATCAAATCCACAAACAACAATCAAATCAAAGCCAATCAAGCAAATTCACCAAAAGAACAGGAGTAAAGCATCAATCCCACAATAGGAAAAGAAAAACGTCCACGTTTTTCGAATTCCGTCACACAAAGGCAGAGTAACCCCACAAATCGGTACCCCCACAAACAAAACAATAGGAAAAGAAAAACGTCCACGTTTTTCGCATTCCGTCACACAAAGGCTGTGAAAAGCCACAAATCGGTAAACCCGCAAACTTCCCGCAGTCAAGCAAAAGTCAGCGGAAACCCGCAAATATAGTGCGTATTTGTCCAACTTTCTACAGGCGACACCCCCTAAGTGACCTCTGCAAATTTGCGCAACCACCGCAAAGGGGACAACCTTATAGGGGCGGGGGACAGAAAAAACCCAACAAAGCGGGGACTTTCCCCCGCCCCTAACGGTTTTCCCCTTTGCAATCCTCTTTCCCTTTCACCCCACCCTCTTTTCCCCGCTTTACATTTTGCGATGTGATTTGTTTTTGATTTTTATTGTTATCTTGCTTTTTGTTTGGTGATTTACTCCTTACCGTTGTGATTTTTTGTGAGTTTCATATGTTTACTATATTGATTATAAACCCACGCATAGTTCGTAACTGCTGGACGGGGAACCCGTCCCCTACAAATATCTATCAAACTATTTGTATAAATAAGTTATATGTAAACCGTTAGTAGAACACCAAACGAAACAGATAGTACTATTTGCGGGAGAGTATACAAAAAGTATTAATTACAACTTAACTGACAGGATAATTACAAAATTATATTACAAATAGTAGGTAAATCTTATAAAAATAAAATAATCACTAAGTATAATTCATATAGATTTTACGGATAGTATTATAACTAGATGGTGATTGTTTGTTTTACATTAAGGTTAATTTGTATGGTTATATACAAATTGTAATAACTGTAAAAATCAATAATCAGTATAATCCTGTAAAAATATACAAATAGTTTTGTGTAAATCCCCGAAAACTATTTTTTCATAGGTTTTTAGCATATTTTTTTGAAAAAATACTTGACAGAACCACCTGAAATAGGCTATACTAAATAATTGCAAGGATATTTGTAAGCATTAATTGAGTTCGGCGGGATCCCCCGTCGGTTTCTGAAAATAAAAGGAGGGAATTGTTTTGAAGAGAACTTATCAGCCTAAGAAGCTCCACAGAAAGAAAGAGCACGGCTTTATGAAGCGTATGGCTACAAGAAACGGCCGCAAGGTGCTGGCTCGCAGAAGAGCTAAGGGCAGAGCCAGACTCACTCACTGATCCGATTCGCCGCCGAGCCGCTTGCTGCGGTTTCGGCTACGGCGTTTCCATCGACTGACAACTATGGCCACAGCTTTGGTTTGTGGTCATATTTTTTAGAAATTTACCTTTCCGGGACGGTGCTTCCTTTGCTTTTTACCGTGAAAATCAACAAAAATAAGGATTTCCTTGCTCTTTATAATAAGGGTGCCGCAGTTTCGGACAATAACTGTCTGGTATATTTTCGTAAAAATAAACTCCCTGTAAATCGTATTGGCATATCCACAGGCAAAAAAATGGGAAATGCTGTCAAGAGAAGCAGGGCCAGGCGTGTTATAAGACAAGCTTACCGTGAATGTGAGCTTTTGATGCCTATCGGATTTGATATCATTGTCTGCGCACGAAAGGGTGCCGCAGAGTGCAAAAGCTATGAAATTACGTCGTTCTTCCGAAAAAGACTTATCCCGAAAATGAATGACCCCGACGCTTTCAAGCCCCGTAACAAGGGCGTTAAAAATCATAAGAAATGATGAAACAGCTTCTATTGCTTTTGATAAAATTTTACAGACGGTTTATTTCGGGGCTTTTTCCGCCCTGCTGCCGTTTTTATCCCACCTGTTCGACCTATGCGCTGACTGCGGTGGAACGGTTCGGGTTCGTCAAGGGCGGGTATCTGACTGTCAGGCGGCTGTTAAGGTGTAACCCTTTCAATCCCGGCGGTGTGGACTACGTTCCCGAGGAATTTTACTTTTTTAAGAAGCCTGAAAAGGCTCATGATCAACGAAAATAACGGGCTGATTTTACCCGATTATTATATTTATTGTATTATAGTTTTTAATTTATACGGATAGTATTATAAAATACCGTCCGTTCGGAGGTAACAATGGGTCTAATTGGCAAAATTTGCGGCTATCCCATGGGCCTTATTATGTGGCTCATTTACACACTTGTAAAAAATTACGGCGTTTCCATTATAATTTTTACCCTTATTGTAAGGCTGATACTGTTTCCGTTTTCCATTAAGCAGCAGAAATCTACCGCTGCTTTGCAATCCCTTACTCCTAAGCTGGAGCGTCTGAAAAAACAGTACGGAAACAATCAGGAAAAGCTCAACGAGGAAACTATGAAGCTATATGCGGAGGAAAACGTTAATCCTATGTCCTCCTGCTCAACGGCTCTTATTCAGTTCCCCTTCCTTTTCGGTATCATCGACGTTGTTTACCGCCCTATTACCCACATTTTGCGTGTAAATAAGGACGTTCTGGCAAGGGCTACCGAGATCGCTAAGGAGTATTTCGTAAGCGAGGGAAATAACTTCACAAGCCGTCCCGAGCTGTTTATTATCAAGCTTTTCCAGACCGATCCCGACAAGCTTGCCGAGCTCCCCGAGCTGACCGAAAAGCTGGCAACCTTCAATAATACCTTCCTGGGACTCGACCTGGGACTTATCCCGAAGTATGCCTTCGATGCAGAGCAAAAGGCTCTTATGGGCATCACTCCCGGACAGACTGTCGCACTTGTTCTTATACCCATTCTTTCGGGTCTTTTCCAGCTTATTATCACTATCTATTCTCAGGTGAGAATGAAGAAGCAGAACCCCGATTCTGCGTCAAATCCGTCTATGAACAGTATGAACATCATGCTGTACACAATGCCCCTTATTTCTGTATTCTTTGCATACAGCCTGCCCGCAGGTATTGGATTCTACTGGATAATCTCTTCCATTGTAAGCCTTATTCAGACTATCGTTCTGAACAAGATCTATACCCCCGAATATGTTGCCGAGCTTATCAAAAAGGACAACGCTAAGAAGAAAAATAAGCCTAATATGATGCAGATGATGTATCAGCAGCAGCTTGAACAGATGAAGCAGCAGGGTAAGCTCCCCGAAAGCGCAAAGGCTGATTCCGAGAAAAAAGCCCAGGATATTAAGCTATCAAAGTCCAAACAGAAGGAATTGGAAAGTAAAATTATCGCCGAAGCACGACGCAGACAGGCGGAAAAATACGGCGATGAATATACCGACGACGAATGATCCGTTGAAAGGAGTTAATTCTAATGACCGAGATTTTTACAGGAAAAACTATCGAAGAAGCCAAGGCTGAGGCTGTTAAGTTCTTTGGCGCAGATGAATCCAAGATAACCTTTGAAATACTTGAAGAGCCCAAGAAAACGCTGTTTTTTACTAAGGGCGAAGCGAAGATTCAGGCAAGCTTTGAGCCCGAAAGATGCGATGTTGCCGCTGATTATATCCGTGGAATACTCAAGGGAATGGGCGTTGAGGCTGAGCTGAATGTCACTCCTTCCGAGGACGGCTGCCTTATTGAGATCGTTGGCGATACTTCGGGAACTGTTATCGGCAGAAGGGGCGAAACTCTGGACGCTATTCAGTATCTCGCTTCAATGGTATGCAACCGCTCCGACAAGGAATATTACCGTGTCAGCGTGGATTCCTGCGGTTATCGTGAGAAGAGAAAGGCTACCCTTGAAGAGTTGGCTGTTAAGATCTCAAAAACCGTTCTCCGTACAGGCAGAACAACTACTCTTGAGCCTATGAACCCATACGAAAGACGCATCATTCACTCCGCTGTTTCCGAGATAGAGGGCGTTTCCTCCCATTCCACCGGCGAGGAGCCTTACAGAAAAGTCGTTATTTCCTGCACAAATCCCCCAAAGAGAGAGCAGAGAGGCGGCAAGCGTTTCGATAACAAGCGCAAGGGCGGTTACGGCAAGGGCAGAGGAGATTCCAAGCCCGTTCCTCGTTCCTTTGATATGGCGAAAACTTCCTTTGAAAAGGATTATAAGAAGCCAAAGCCTGAGGATTCTATGATCGGCGAGCTTTACGGAAAAATTGATATTTGATTCTTTCTGTCGATAGGCAGATGATAAAGGCTGTTTCATCGAAGCAGCCTTTTGTTTTTGTAATAATTTATTTAGATATTTTGAAAATTTTGGAGGATAAATAATGGTTACTGCTGCTGCGATCTCAACTCCCCATGCTGCGGGAGGAATTGCCGTTATCCGTATCAGCGGGGACGGTGCCATTCAATGCGCTGAAAAGGTGTTCAAGCCTTATGGAAAGGCTGTTTCCGAGATGGCAGGATATACCTGCGCTTACGGCGTTATCAGCGATGGCTGCGGCGGTAAGCTGGACGACGGTATTCTCACAGTTTTCCGTGCGCCCCATTCCTACACGGGCGAGGACGTTTGCGAGATATCCTGTCACGGCGGGATTTTCGTTGCGGACAGCGTTCTGCAGGCGGTTCTGGCAAACGGTGCTGTCCCTGCTCAGGCGGGAGAGTTCACGAAAAGGGCGTTTCTTAACGGGAAACTCAGTCTTACTCAGGCAGAGGGCGTCATGGATATCATTTCCGCAGAGGGAAAGGCAGCTCATAAATGTGCTGTTTCTTTGAGAGATGGCAAGCTGTTTCGGAGCATAAGATCCGTTTCGGACAGGCTGCAAACCCTTTTGGGCAGCTGTGCCGCTTGGGTGGATTACCCCGAGGAGGATATTGCGGAGGTGTCGGAAGATGCAATGGCTGCGGAGTTGTCCGAACTGAGTGGTGAATTGTCAAGTATTCTGAAAACCTATGATTCGGGAATTATTCTCAAAAACGGCATTGATACCTGCATTGTTGGCAAGCCTAATGTTGGAAAATCTACCCTCATGAACCTTCTCAGCGGCTGTGAACGAAGTATTGTGACCGATATTGCGGGTACTACACGGGATATTGTTGAGGAAAGCGTTCGGTTGGGGGACATTACTTTGCGTCTGGCGGACACGGCGGGTATTCATTCCACTGAGGACATTGTGGAGAATTTCGGCGTTCAAAAGGCGGTCGAACGGCTGGGGGGAGCGTCACTTATAATTGCGGTTTTCGATGGAAGTTGTCCGCCTGACACGGACGATTATAAGCTGACAGAGCTTCTTTCACAGCCTGATGTATACGGTAAAATTCTTACCGTCATAAACAAATCTGACAAGGGAACAACAGGAGATTGGCAGTTTATTGAGAGTAAATTTTCAAAAACTGTTACCATTTCCGCAAACAATGAAAACTCAGCTGCTGTTATAGAGAATGCTGTCAGAGAAATATTTATGCTTGATAAGGTTGATTTGAACGGTGCTGTCATTTCCAATGAGCGACAGAGGACGGCTTGCCTCAACGCATTATCTGAGGTAAATGCAGCTTTAGAAACACTAAATTGCGGCTATACACTTGATGCGGTCAATGTTGTTCTGGACAACGCTTTGAATTATCTGCTTGAACTGACAGGTGAACGTGCAACAGAAAATGTTGTCAACGAAGTATTTTCGCATTTTTGCGTTGGAAAGTAGAGAATGTTCCACGTGAAACATTTTGTAAACATATAACTATAGCAGTACTTAAAAATATCCTAACACACTTGTAGGGGACGCATCCCGTCCCGCTTAGACCCGTAAAGCTAACAATAAGGTTATTTTCGTGGAATGCTATAATATCAATTTAGTTCAAAGTATAACTGGTTTTGACACTTACAATAGTTTAGGAGAATAGATATGTCTTATTTTATGGGTGAATACGATGTTGCAGTGATCGGCGCAGGTCATGCGGGAGTTGAGGCTGCTTTGGCTTCCGCAAGGCTCGGTGCAAAAACTGCACTTTTTACTATATCGCTGGATCAGATCGCAAATATGCCCTGCAATCCCTCTATCGGAGGAACAGCAAAGGGTCATTTGGTACGTGAAATTGACGCTCTCGGCGGTGAAATGGGTAAGGCGGCAGATGCTTGTTTTATCCAAAGTCGAATGCTAAATCTTGGAAAAGGTCCTGCTGTCCATAGTCTGCGGGCACAGATAGACAGGGTGAAGTATCATAACCATATGAAGAAGGTTTGCGAAGATCAGGAAAATCTTGACATAAAGCAGGCTGAAATATGCGAGGTAAAGGCGGAAAATGGACAGGTTACTGCTGTTGTAACAAAGCTGGGAGCTGAATACAAGGTAAAATGTGTAATAATCGCAACAGGTACATACCTGAACGGTCTTATTCACGTTGGCGATGTTTCCTATGAGAGCGGTCCGGATTCTGCACTGCCTGCAAAGGGTTTGTCCGAGAGTCTTGAAAAGCTGGGGATAGAACTTCGTCGCTTTAAGACGGGAACGCCGTCACGTGTTCACAGGAGAAGTGTGAATTTTGATGTTTTGGAACGTCAGGACGGCGATGATTTCATTCAGCCGTTTTCCTTTGAGTCCGATCGTGACAAAATGGAAAATATTGCATCTTGTTATATTGCTTATACTAATGAGGAAACTCACAAGGTAATCCGAGATAATATCCATCGTTCTCCTATGTATTCGGGTAGGATACATGGTGTTGGACCGAGATACTGTCCGTCTATCGAGGACAAAATAGTAAGATTTTCGGACAAACCAAGGCATCAGCTGTTTATTGAGCCTATGGGATTGGGTACAGATGAATACTATCTTCAGGGAATGTCGTCGTCACTCCCCGAAGATGTTCAGCTTGCCTTTTTGCGGACTATAAAGGGTTTGGAAAATGTTGAGGTCATGCGCACTGCTTATGCTATCGAGTATGACTGCGTTGACCCTTTGCAGATGAGAAATACTCTGGAATTCAAGAAAATCACGGGACTATTCGGTGCTGGACAGTTCAACGGAACATCGGGATATGAGGAAGCCGCCGCACAGGGACTTATCGCCGGTATAAATGCAGCAAGACGTTCTCAGGGTAAGGAGCTTATTTCTCTTACCAGAATGTCCTCTTATATCGGAACTCTTATAGACGATCTTGTTATCAAAGGTTGTTCAGATCCGTACCGAATGATGACTTCCAGAAGCGAGTATAGGCTTCTGCTGCGTCAGGATAATGCCGATGAACGTTTAACTCCAATCGGTCACGAGATTGGACTTATTTCGGACGATAGATATAGTGCATTTCTTCAAAAGGAAGAACTTATCGAAAAAGAAGTCAGCCGTATTCGCAAGGTGACTATCAGTCCGACTGCTGAACTTAATGCAATGCTGGAGGAGAAGGGTACATCTGCTATAAAGAGCGGAATAAAGATGGCTGATCTTATCAGGCGTCCACAAATCTCGTATACTGATCTTGCTCCATTTGATTCCGAGCGTCCGGAACTGCCTTATGAAGTTTGGGAACAGGCACAGCTGAAAATTGAGTATGAGGGATATATCGACCGTCAGATCATGCAGGCTGAACAGATGAAAACACTTGAAACAAAGAAGCTCCCTTTGAATTTCGACTACCATGAGATAAGCGGATTGAGTCTTGAAGCATACGAAAAATTAAACAAGATACAGCCTGAGAATATTGGGCAGGCTTCAAGAATTTCCGGTGTGTCACCTGCGGATATTTCGGTGTTGCTTATTTGGCTAGCTGCGCATAAGAATTAACTGATAATCTTAATAGAATACTGTTAATTATATAATAGAAATTAATTATGATTGGAAATATAAAACAGAAATCTAAATATTTCAAATACTTTAATAAATAGAAATGATACATTATTTACTGAAAATGTAATTTCTATTTATTTAAAATTTAGGAGATGATTATTTGCTTATCGGATTTGAAAAGATGAAAAATGTATTTTCGAACAATAATTTAAAACTAACAGAAGAAGCGTACGATAAATTCAATAAATTTACAGACTATCTTGTGGAAAAAAATAAGGTAATGAACCTGACGGGAATAACAGATAGTGAGGGCATTAGCGAAAAACATATTCTTGATAGTTTACTGCCAATGACAATGGTCACAATTCCTGAAGGAGCTTCTGTAATAGATGTGGGAACCGGGGCAGGTTTTCCGGGAGTACCGATGAAGCTTTATCGTGACGACCTTCAAATGACACTTTTGGATAGTCTTGCAAAACGTATTAATTTTCTGAAAGAGGCTGCTGAAATTACAGGATCTGATTTTACCTGCATACACTCCAGAGCCGAAGACGGAGGACGTGATATTCGCTATAGAGAGAAATTTGATTTTGCAGTCGCAAGAGCAGTTGCTCCGCTGCCTGTTTTAGCAGAGTATTGCATGCCTTTCGTTAATGTAGGTGGTTATTTTTTAGCTATGAAGGGTCCGAATGAGGATATTTTTGCGGGGGAGAATGCTATTAAATTATTAGGTGGAAAGATTGAAAATACTGTTGAATATTCTCTTCCGTGTGGAGATAAAAGGATACTTGCAATAATAAGCAAGGTTTCACCGACATCGGCAAAATATCCTCGAAATGCAGGTCAGATCTCTAAGAAATCACTTTGAACAATTGAGTATATGTATTGTGGAATTGCTGATCATGCTGATAATTTTGCTTTTCTTGATGCTTTAGTTACGTGTCCGGATCAGTGTTTCATTGCTTTTGATATTAAAGTGTTAGTTAATCAGTATTTCTGCAAATTTATTTATTCTGTGGAGTTAGTGTTTTAAGAAAATACTTGTTACTTGGTGTTTCCCAGCCTTCGGCGGGGTAAATACTCACCCAGATACGTCGCTTAGGCAACAAGAAAAGTAGAAATTTATATTTAATCAGCAGTTCCTTAAAGTTATGAGGTGAACCAATGGAGCGTTTGCGTCTACATATTCCTGATTTATCGGAATTATGGTATCGTCAAAAGTTATTGTCTGATCCTGATACAATGTATTTTAATAGGACATCAGATAGCTCCGGTTGTATTGATTTTGCTGAAGATGGGTTCTCTGATTGGTATAAATATTGGATAAAAGGGTTTCCTATGCGTTATTATGCTTATATTGTTCGTATTTCTGACGGTTCCTTTATCGGTGAGCTTTGGTTATATAAAAATGATATAGTAGGTTTTTATGAAGATTATTACAAAATGGGCATAATTATTGAAAATAAATTTAGGCGTGTTGGGTATGGACGTGAAGCACTTGAGCTCCTTTTAGATGTTGCTTTTTGTGAATTGGGAGCAGCTTCTGTAAATAATTTTTTTGAGAGTTATCGTTCAGAAGCCTTAAAAGTACATCTTAATTCCGGGTTTAAAGTTGATTCTGTTAAAAATCATATTTGTAATGTTTCGATAACTGCAAGAGAATATTTCAATAATAGAAAATCAAACTGTTCCACGTGAAACATTTTTCGACAAGTATATTCCGAAAACTGTTGATTTGATCAATATGTGTTTCGGAATGACAAATATAACAATAAAACGGAGTGATTCGATTGAATTGCTCCGTTTTCTGCATTCAAATTAATTGATAAAAAATATCGCAGTTATCGACAAAAATAGCGCATATCAACACATTATTATATAGAATCTATCAGAATAGTATTCAATCTTAATGAGAAGCGTTGTTTTATGTCGAAAATTTTTACTGGAAAAAATTGTATATTTATGATATAATCAACATAGCAAAGAAATCAAAACCAATGATACCTATATCATAATAGATAGTACAAGCCTTTGTTTTGATTTTGCAAATTGAAATGTATTTGTATTAAAAAGAGAAAGGAAGTATAACATGAGTAATTTCTTCGGTCTGATAGATAAAACAGCAATCAATAAAGTAGTGGAAATACAAACCGATATGATAACGCCGAATCCACATCAGCCAAGAAAAAATTTTGATGATGAAGGATTAGTACAGCTGGCATCTAGTATCAAATGTAATGGTATTCTCCAGCCGCTAACGGTCAGAAAGATAGAATTTGGTTATGAGCTTATTGCAGGTGAACGGCGACTGAGAGCGGCTAAACTTCTTGAAATGCGAACGGTTCCTTGTATTGTTATGAATATCAGTGAGCGAAATTCTGCAGTTATGGCGTTGGTGGAAAATATTCAGAGAAAGGATCTTAATTTCTTTGATGAGGCCTGCGCTATTGCGAAACTAATAGATTTTTATGGCATGACGCAAGAGGACGCCGCTCTAAAGCTTGGAAAGTCACAGTCCACTATTGCAAATAAGCTTAGGTTGTTGAAGCTTACAGAATCCGAACGGCGTCAGATAGTAGAGTTGAATCTAACCGAACGTCATGCAAGAGCACTTTTAAAGCTTCAATCTCAGGAGGAAAGATTGGATGTTATCGAAAAAATCAGAAAATTCAACTTTAATGTCGAACAGACGGAACGTTACATAAATAATATGATCGTCAAGGAGAATGAGCGGGCAAGTATTAGACGGAGAAGTGCTGCTTTTAAAAATGTCAAGTTATTTGTGAATACAATCAATCACGCAATTGATATGATGAGGGCTGCAGGTATCAATGCGGATTCCAAAAAAACGCAAAACGAGAATTGTATTGAGTACGTTATCCGAATACCGATCTAATTGTTCCACGTGAAACATTCCGGTATGTGCAAAACAACACGAAAAAAAGCTTGAAACTGCACAAATTATAGAAATTTGTCAAAAGCTATTGATTTAATCTGAGAATGTGATATAATATAAGTATGAGATTTGTCCCGTTTGATGGGCAGAATTTATCAGAACAAGGATACAGCGGAGGTTTAATATGGCTAAAATTATAGCGATTGCCAATCAGAAAGGCGGTGTAGGAAAGTCCACAACCACCGTTAATCTGGCTGCAGTGCTGGGAATCCACGGTAAAAAGGTGCTCTGCATTGATATGGACGCACAGGGCAACACAACGACCGGCTTCGGAATCAAAAAGAAGAATGTAAAAGTAACGGTTTATGATGTACTTATCGGCGAAAGACCTATTAAGGATGCAATTATCGAAACCGAATTCAAAAATGTGTCTGTTGTGACCTCTTCGTCCTCGCTGGCAGGAGCAGATATTGAATTGGTCGAGCTGGATAACCGCACAAATCGCCTGAAAATGCAGGTTCTGACCTGTAAGCAGGACTATGACTACATATTATTGGACTGTCCGCCGTCACTCAGTCTGCTCACCCTGAACGCCCTCTGTGCCTGTGATACTGTTCTGATACCGCTTCAATGTGAATTCTACTCGCTGGAAGGTCTGTCGCAGCTGATAGAAACCATAAGGTTGGTAAGGCAGCGTTATAATCCCACCATAGACATTGAAGGAATACTTTTCACCATGTACGACAGCAGACTTAATCTCACTGCTCAGGTAGTCAGAGAGGTCAAAAAGCATTTTCCCGAAAAGGTGTTCAAGACCTGCATACCGAGAAATGTGCGTATTTCCGAGGCTCCCAGCTTTGGAAAGCCTGTTTGCTATTACGACAAGGCGTCAAAGGGTGCGGAGTATTACGAAAAGCTGTGTCTTGAGGTTTTGGCAAGGGAAAATGTTACCAGAAAGAAGAAAACGCCTGCAAAGGTATAATTTATATGAGATTTTACTTTGTGATTTCTCGAAAATAGCGGCTTTTGGGTCAGTTAGGCGTTAAATAAAACTCGGTTTACACGCCCTCGGGGATAGTATAAGGAGCAGCCTTTGCTTCCCGTCTGACAGTTTGTGTTATAATTCACCGGAAAGGAGAATGTTTCCGTAAAAATACGGGAACATAAGGATAAAATGGCAAAAAAGCAAGTGCTGGGAATGGGTCTGGATGCCCTTCTCGACGACAATTCCATAGACTCAAAGAACGCTCAAAGCGCAAGAATATCTGAAATTGAGCCTAATAAGAACCAGCCAAGACGAAGCTTTGACGAAGCGTCCATACAGGCTCTTGCGGATTCCATACGCCAGCACGGGCTTATACAGCCTATTTTGGTGCGTCCGCTGGAAAGCGGAGGTTACCAGATAGTAGCTGGAGAACGCCGCTGGAGAGCCTGCAGAATGCTGGGGCTCAGCGAAGTTCCCATAATCGTCCGTGACTTAAACGACCTGGAAACCATGCAGATTGCCCTTATTGAGAATCTGCAGCGAGAAAACCTGAACCCCATTGAAGAAGCGCAGGGCTATAAGGACCTTATCGAACGTTTCAGTATGACACAGGACCAGGTGGCAAAGGTGGTTGGAAAGTCCAGAACAGCCGTAACAAACGCCCTCAGACTGCTCAATCTCCCCGCAGAAGTGCAGCAGATGGTCACAGATGGCGACATTACCGCAGGCCATGCAAAGGTCATATGCGGTCTGAATGATAGGGAAATGCAGCTGAACTTTGCTGCAAAGGCAATGAACGGAATGTCCGTAAGAGCACTGGAGAAGCTTGCACAGGGCAAAAATGACATTCCCGCAAAGCACGAACGTCCCGTAAATATTGACGTTGACCCCGCCGATGATCCGCAGTTTTTCGATGGAAATGACAGCTTTTACACGGAAATGGAGCTTAGTTTGACAAATCTGCTGGGAAGAAAGGTAACTATCGATACAAAAAACGGCAGTGGAAAGCTCTGCTTCGAGTTCTACGGCAAGGACGACCTTACCGAGCTTGTGCATAAGCTGACAGAAGAATAAAACCTATACATACACAAAAGCACCCTGTTTTCGGGCAAAAACAGTCCCGAAAGCGGGGTTAAATCATATACTGTCGCAGTAAGGAGTGCTTGTGATGAAGAAAAAGCTGTTTAGTATAACAAATCAACAAATACAGAAAAAAGTGTTGAAAACGCCTTGTTGATACAATACTAATTGTTATATCTATCAAAAAAATACTATATGTATTTAAAAATAAACAGAAATTACCAATTTATAAGAAAGGAAAATGTAAAATGAGCGAGTATAAAGCAGTTTCAAGCTTCGATTACAACGTGCAGTTTTTCGACTGCGACTATAAGGGAAGAATGAAAATGTCTGCAATTTTGCGGATATGCGCCGAGGTAGCAGGGTATGACTATACCGAAAAGGGCTTTTCGCACGAGGTTTTGTGGGATATGAATATGGTTTTCCTCACGTCCCGAGCGTCGGTGCATATCAACAGCTATCCAACTTCTAAGCAAAAGCTGACGGTTTCAACATGGGAATGTGGAAAAAAAGGCGCAATGTTCCTGCGAGGAATATACTTTAAGGATAAAACAACAGGAAATATACTGATAGAAGCACTTACAGGTTGGCTTTTGGTTGACCCGAACACCCGACGCATCTATCGTCCCGGACAATTCGGCTACGATATGCCACAGGTCACCGACAGACAGCTGAAAGCCTTGCCCATAGCCAAGATCGCCGCTGAGGACGCTTTAAGGGCAGGAGAATGGACAGCCCACAACACCGACATAGATGCCAACGGACACGTCTACAACGCCGTGTACGCCGACATAGCATCTGATATAATGTCCCCCGAGGAGTTTGAAGCAGATATCAGCGATATGCGGATAAATTTTGTCAGCGAGGTAAAGAACGGGGAGAAAATAGAATTGTTCCGCTCGAACGGAGAAAATTCCACCGTAATAATCGGAAAATCGGGAGAAAAGACCTGCTTCGAGTACGAGATAATCAACAATCAGTATAATACATTATCAGATATACAAGAAGCAGATAAATATCTTGAATAAATAATATATTTCAGTTTTAAATAAACAGAAATATTACATATTTGTGAATTTAACTTGCAAAAAACAGCAGTTTCGCATATAAAACTTTGTCCATAAAATTCATATAAAAATCATTGACAAAACGGGATAATTGGGGTAAAATATAGGGAATATAAGATTTTTCGGGAGGTAAAAAGAATGTTAGATACGGATATGAATTCAAAGTTTGGAAAAGAAGGACTCACATTTGACGACGTGCTGCTTATACCCGGAGCGTCGGACGTAACTCCTAATCTCGTTAAGCTGAATACAAGGCTTGCGGGAGATATTATGCTTAATACACCGATAATGACATCTGCAATGGATACCGTAACCGAGTCAAAAATGGCTATAGCCATCGCTCGTGAGGGCGGTATCGGTATCATTCACAAGAATATGAGTGTCGAGCAGCAGGTTGACGAGGTTGACAAGGTAAAGCGTTCGGAAAACGGCGTTATCGTCAATCCTTTCTCCCTGACAGGCGAAAAGACCGTCCAGGAAGCCGACGAGCTTATGGGCAAATACAAGATCTCGGGCGTGCCTATCGTTGACGAAAAGGGCAAGCTTATCGGTATTCTGACAAACCGTGACCTTCGTTTCCTGACAGATTTCAGCATTCGCATCAAGGACGTTATGACCAAGGAAAACCTTGTAACCGCCCCCGTTGGAACCACACTTGAGGAAGCTCAGAAGATCCTCATGCAGCACAAGATCGAAAAGCTGCCGCTGGTTGACGAAAACGGCGCATTAAAGGGACTTATCACCATTAAGGATATAGAAAAATCCGTACAGTACCCCAATTCCGCAAGGGATAAGAACGGCAGACTGCTCTGCGGTGCCGCTCTCGGAGTGACTGCCGACGTCCTGGACAGAGCGAAGGCTCTTATCGACGCACAGGTCGACGTCCTCGTTCTTGACTCCGCACACGGTCATCAGGCAAACATCATAAACTGCGTGAAGATGATCAAGGAAAGATTCCCGAGCACTCCCCTTATCGCAGGAAATATCGCAACTGCCGAGGCTGCAAGGGATCTTATCGCAGCAGGCGCAGACTGTCTGAAGGTCGGAATCGGCCCCGGCTCCATCTGTACAACACGAGTTGTGGCAGGTATCGGCGTGCCCCAGATCACCGCAGTTTACGACGTTGCATGTGTTGCTCAGCAGCATAATATCCCCGTTATCGCAGACGGCGGAATCAAGTATTCCGGCGACATCGTAAAGGCTCTGGCAGCAGGCGCAAACGTCGTAATGCTCGGCTCTCTGCTGGCAGGCTGCGACGAAGCTCCCGGCGAAACCGAGATCTATCAGGGCAGAAGCTTCAAGGTTTACCGCGGCATGGGCAGCCTTGGTGCAATGGCTCACGGCAGTAAGGACAGATATTTCCAGTCCGACGCAAAGAAGCTCGTTCCAGAGGGCGTTGAAGGCCGTGTTCCTTACAAGGGAACTGTATCCGACACGATTTTCCAGCTGGTTGGCGGTATTCGTTCGGGTATGGGCTACTGCGGCTGCGAAAACATCGCCGCACTCCACGAAAGAGCAAAATTTGTACGCATCACAGGCGCAGGACTCAAGGAGAGCCACCCCCACGATATTTACATCACAAAGGAAGCTCCCAACTACTCCGCACAGATCTGATAATTGCATAAAATATCGCCGCCTCGGACTAAGTTCGGGGCGGCTTTTTACATACTTCTGTTTTTTATATCCAATTTTATAGTATTTCTATTTATATTTAGGGTGATTTACCTCGGCAACAGCCGAAACTTTGCAAAAAGCCGCAGCTTTGGCTGAATTTTACAGCCTTTCATATTCGCCTGACACTTTTGAGTTTTTTTTTTTTTTTTTTTTTTTTTTTTTTTTTTTTTTTTGAAATTTGGGACGGAATTTTTTTGGGTGGTTTAACGAGGGAACAGCCGGAATTTTGAAAAAAGCCCCAGCGTGGGGGGTATTTTTCAGCCAGTAATATTCGCTTAACACTTTAGTGTTCCTTTTTTGCAAAGTGAGCCGCTGATTTTTTTAGGGTGATTTACTTCGGTAACAGCCGTAAATTTGCAAAAAGCCGCAGCTTCGGTCGGATTCACAGCCTTTCATATTCGCCTGACACTTTAGTGTTTCTTTTTTGCAAAGCAAGCCGCTGATTTTTTTAGGGTGATTTACCTCGGTAACAGCCGAAACTTTGCAAAAAGCCGCAGCTTCGGCAGAAATTTACTGCTTTTCATATTCGCCTGACACTTTAGAGTTCTTTTTTTGCAAAGTGAGCCGCTGATTTTTTAGGGCGATTTACCTCGGTAACAGCCGTAAATTTGCAAAAAGCCGCAGCTTCGGCTGAAATTTACTGCCTTTCATATTCGCTGTTCCTTTTTTGCAAAGTGAGCCGCTGAAAGCTCACTGGCATTGCTCTCCCAAAAGGTTTCAACTTTGTATTTCGTAAATAATTCTGTTTGGGCGTTTGACAGAACACATGGAAGAATTGTTCGTCTTAAACGTTTGAGATTGTTAGATACTATAAGTAATAACTTTAGTAATTATACAGATAGGAAAGATAAATAATACAATTTGTAGTAACAATCATAAGATTTACTTATAGTTTCAACATTACCACCATTATACCCAAAGTTTTCACGCTGAAATGCCAAGTTTTCAACTCAACTTTCAAGATAGTGTTGAAAACTTTTGGTATAAGCCGCAGCGGATATTACGAAAAAGCCGTTTCGTTGATTTACGAATAGTATTATAAATAAATATAGTTACTAATAGTTGTAAGACAAAATACTCTTTATTTCGCAGCTGTTGAATTAACAGTTACCCTTTTAAGTTTCAACAATCAGATGGTTGAAACTGTTGAAACGTATTAACGTAAGCAAATGGAAGATCTGCAAACCGCCTGATATAGGCATTTTCTGCGGCAAATATCGCCGTAAAAACACTTGTTTCGACGGAAAATCAATGTTTTTTCTTCAACAATAGTGGTGTATAAATCACCAAAAAATATACAAATCGGATAATTATTCCTATCTGTAAACGGGTTTCAACTTGACTTTCAACATTTTACGTTAATTTGTTGAAAGTCAAGTTGAAATAACATTTCATTCCAACTACAAATAGTATATTTCGTAGACTGAAATACAAATAGCATTACTAAAACAAAATAATATAATACAACTAGTATTGTGCTTTTATAATATACTAATAGTATCATACAATGAGAACCCTGAAAAATACCTTTCAAGTGGCTGCTACCGCAGCAGTTAAAGAAGAAACGTCGATTTAATCCGCAACTCTCTTGCATACTATTATAAAGTGTGTTATACTATTATTAATGAACGGTTTGGTGTAATACTTGTCCGATAATTCCGGTGTTTTTTGCCGAAGGGAAGCGGAACTGTTTTGCTGCTTTTTTATACGACAAGTTTATAACGTTTCTCTCGATCAATACGATACTATAAGTATAGTTAAATGAAACAGTACAATTTGTATTATACCAATGGAACTATAATTATTGTATATTACTATTTGTAGATATATATTGTGTAAAACTATAACCAAGACTCGAATAATAGGTCTACTCGCCAAAAAGAGCTGAAGCTTCTCGGATTAGCTCATAGTGAAGCAGGTACGTAAAAATATACAAATAGTGATATTTATAAGTATAATACAAATTGTAATGGGCTTATGGGAAAATCAATCGTCATCAGATATATTTGCTGTGACTTTACCGCTCAAAAGCAGGATCGCTGCCAGATTAGGTATACACTGGATCCCATTGAGAATGTCGGCAACCGTCCAGGCAATATCGGGAAGAGCTGTGCAGCCGATGTAAATTGCGGCAGCGTATAGAATACGATAAACCGTCAACGCTGCTTTGGTCGATTTTTCGGAGGAAAGAAAAAGCCTACGGACGGACTTCTCGCCGTAATATATCCAGCTGAGTAAGGTGGCAAACGCAAAAACAGCAATGGAAAAGGCAACAAAGGGTGCTGCAAAGCGTCCCAGACCCGATTCAAATGCGCAAATCACCGTTTGAGTGGGGTTTGCTGCGTCGATGGGGGAGTTAGTGACCAAAATTGCAGCTGCAGTCAGAGTGCAGCAAAGAATAGTGTCCAGAAAAACCTCGAAGACTCCCCAGCAGCCCATAGTTACGGGATCCTTACAGGGTGCAGAAGTGTGGGCAAAAACGCTGCTGCCCATTCCCGCTTCGTTTGAAAACACACCTTTTTGCAGTCCGCAGGTCATGGAACGCTTAATAATTGCACCACAAAAGCCGCCGATCGCCTGCTCAATGCCAAACGCTGACTTTACAATGCTGATCAGGCACTTCGGGAGTGCAAAAATGTTGGTTATAAGCAAAAAAACGGCTCCCAATATGTAAAAAACAGTGATAAAAGGCAGAATTCGCTCGGTTACACGGAGAATCACACCGCTTCCCATAAATGCAATTATTGCAATAGTGACTGCAAAAATCGTTCCGCAAACTGTCGGGGTTACGGAAAAATAGGCGGCAGCATTGGCGAGGGCGTTTGCTTGCGTAAGATTTCCGATGCCAAAGGACGCAAAAGTGCATACCAAAGCGAAGAAAATTGCAGCTTTTTCAGACCGTAAACCGTACTCAAAATAAAGGAAAGCACCGCCTATTTCCAATTTCTTCTTTATTGTTGATTTTTCTATTTCCAAAACCGACTTTTTTTGCTTTTCCTGCAGATTATAATAGTATAAGCCAAGGAAATTCTCTGCGTAGGACGTTGCCATTCCGAAAATTGCAGAAACCCACATCCAGAAGATCGCTCCCGGTCCTCCGATAGCAAGAGCAGATGCAACGCCGACAATGTTCCCCGTTCCCATAGATGCCGCCAGAGCTGCCGAAATTGCTTGAAGCTGCGTAGAGCTTGTCTTATCTTTGGGATTTTTGCAGGGCTTAAACAGCGAAAGTATAGTTTTTTGCAGTATTTTTGGAAATTTTCTCACCTGAAAGAATTTTAGACGAATAGTCAGATATATTCCTGTGCCCAAAATCAGCAAAAGTGTTCCGTTCCCCCAGACCAACGAGGAAATTTTCTCTGCTATAACAGAAAGCTGCAAAAATCCACCTTCTCACCCGTGCATTAATAATTCTGACATATTTCTATTTTGCTGAAATTTTTGATTTCCTTTTTCCATTTTCGACAACTGTATTTCTATTTTTATTGAGAAAAAGGAAATGCAGATTTCCTTTTTTGACAATTATTTCGGGAGTGAAATAAAAATGAAAAAATACTATGCCGACAAAAATTCAATGAATTTGATGCGTTTCCTTTTACTGATAATATGTGCTCTGCTGATCGGAGCGGCTTACTATTTTCTTTTTGAGCGGTTCACTGTTATTGCTAAGATAGTAATAGTTGCTGTTGCTTCAATTTATGCGGCGGCTGCGCTGATTATTCTCCCGATTTGGTATAGGAGCGTCTACTGCTGCATTTCGGGGGAAACGGCGTCCATCTGCACTGGCATTTTTATAAAGAATTGTCAGCTGGTGAAAATTGCGTCCGTTCAGCATATTATTATTGTAACTACGCCGTTTTCAAGGTATACGGGAATGAATTTTATTACGCTGAATTTTCTCGGCGGATTTGCGGTGATACCGTTTCTTTCTTACAGCGATGCCGCCGAGATATATTCAAAGATACAACATTCTGTGGCGGAAAATCACTAAGGCTTTGGAGGACAGGAGAAAACGCAAAGTGTCGGTGGGGAAGAGAAGTGGGAGAAACTGTCTATCGCCGTGGGGGCAAAGCTATTTAACAGCGGTCACAAAGGGGCGGCAGAACGGCGAAGGATGCAGTTTTCACAAAGTAAAATTACATAAAAATAGTATAATAATTAAGTAATAATACTATTAGTATACAAAGGAGGGCAAAATGAAGCGGCAACACCCCATAAAAATATTCAGCCTGACGCTCAAAAACTTCTGGCTGCTGCTGATTCCGCTGGTCAGAGGTCTGATAAATCTGCGGTTTGACTGGCGGCATTGGTTGGAGGGCGCATACATTGATATTTTGACCCTGCTGGCAATACTTCTGCTGGCGTATATTCGATGGCGGTTCATGAAATACGAGATAAGGGAGAATTCCATTTATTTTGAAGGCGGGATAATTGGAAAATACCGTTATGAAATTCCATTTTCTGTTATTAGCTCTGCGACATTTCAATTTTCCTTTTTCAAACGTCCTTTGAAAGCAGCTGATATTTATATTGAAACGGACAGTAATTTTGGCGGAGTAAAAGAGAAAAATGCAGATTTGAAAATGGTTTTATCAGAAAAAGAAACGAAATATCTAATACAGAAATTAACAGATGTGCAGGTCGGGACAAAATATTTCTATTATCCTTCAAAATGGAATTTGCTTATTTTTTCATTTCTATTTTCTTCTGCCACTTCGGGAACTGCATATATTGCAACGCTGTTTATTCAAGGCGGACGACTTTTCGGACGCTCGGTGGAACAGGACATATTTAATGTTGTGAATGATGTTTCGTCAAAAATTGCAATTGCTGCTCCTCCTGCCGCTATCGGTTTGGGTTTGATAGTTATTACGGGCTGGCTGTTCTCATTTTTTTCAAATATTCTCAGGCACATCGGATTCAGGATCTATCGGCAGGGGGAAAGGGTTGCGATCGAGAACGGATTTTTTTCCCGCTTTTTATATAGTATAAATATACGAAAAATTAACTATGCGGATTTCAGTCAAAATGTTTTGATGCGGCTGTTCAAGGTGCGTTCGATCCAGGTGAGTTGTTCGGGTTACGGAAAGAGAAAGCAGGAGATCCCCGTGTTCGTTCCGATTACCACCGACAGGGAGGCGGAGGCGTCTCTGCATATGCTGCTGCCGGGATTTTCCGTTTCCGAGAATTTGGTTGAGCCGGGGCTGAAGGCTGTGTTTGTTTATTTGTCGGGCGGAATGCTTATGGTGCTTGCCTCGTTGGTGGTGAATGTTGTGGGGCTGGTGTTTTTTGCAGAGTTTCGGGAACTGCTGCGGTTTACTTCTGTGATGGTGCTCATTCCTGTTGCGTGGCTGCTGATTGTCGAGAGTGTGGCGTTTTCCTTTTCGGGGATAGGTTTTGCTGACGGGTTTCTGACGCTCCGTTATGGAAAATGGTTTAAGCTGCACACGGTGGCTGTTCCCGTGGAGAGATTAGCTTCAATAAAGATACGTCGGACGGTTTTTCAGCTTGTCAACGGGACCTGCGATATTGTTGTCAGGACTGCCGCCGAAAACGGTCGCTCACACAGGATACGTTACCTACCCTACAAGGAAACGGTTGATTTCCTTTCCAAAAGCCTTAAATACGATGTGTTAAGCTAATATACTTTACAGTCCTCCGATTTTTGAGCACCAAATTGTTTATAAAACTTATAATTTTATGGAATTTGCTGGGGTTTATAATATATTTGTTATAATGTTATTTTTTGCTAAAATCCTAATCTTTATATGTAAATTGAGCCGTTTGTTTAAAGTGCACAATATACAGCCAAATTATTTTTCAGCACTGTTAATATCGCTGAAATTGATTTTTTTATCAAAAGCCCTTGACATTTTGGCAGATTTGGGGTATAATAATTAACGTTGCACGGCGGCATAGCTCAGTTGGCTAGAGCACTTGGTTCATACCCAGGGTGTCACCGGTTCAAATCCAGTTGCCGCTACCACAACTGCGGAGATTTTATCCTCCGCATGTGGCCCGTTGGTCAAGAGGTTAAGACGACGCCCTTTCACGGCGTAATCATGGGTTCAATTCCCGTACGGGTCACCAGAACTAAACGAAGTCGAACACTTATCATGAGTGTTCGGCTTTTTTATTTCCCCACGAACCTCATCAAAGCGAACACATCTTTCGCCGTCCTTGAAGTTAAGGAACACGACCACCTTGTCCCCATAAACAAAAACGCTGTTGACAAAAATATCCACAAGCTTCTGTTTCTGCTCACTGTTTGACAAATCGGTGTCCGCAAACCGCATTATCCACGCTTCAATCTTCTCACGGCTGATGATCGGACGCTTTATTTTTTCAAGAGAAATAGCTGCTTCAAGCTCTTCCTGTTCCTGCTCCAGCTTTTCAAGTGCGGCTTTGGTCGATTTTGTGATAACGCCCGACTTAACGGCTTTCATCACATTGTCGATCTCTTTTTTATTCTCCTTTAAACGCTTTTTCAATGCAGGAAGCTCGGAGCTTTCAGCATTCTGCATTTTATAACAGCTGTCGGATATACGCTTTATGAGCCTTTTATCCCTGAACATTTTCATTGTTAGTGATAGCACGGCATTTTCAATTATATCCTTCTTCACAGCCTTCATACCGCATCGGTGCTTTTTTGAGGACATACATTGATAGTAACGGTATATTTCACTTCTTCCCGTCCCGCTTATTCCTGACATAGTATCTCCGCAGCAGCCGCAGAAAATCTTGCCTGTAAGCAGATATTTTTCCTCAACTGCCTTAAAGCTTGCCGCCTTATGCTTGTTTTCCGATAATCTTTTCTGACACTTCTCAAAAATCTCCTGCGTAACCAGCGGCGGAATAGCTTCACTGTTCAAAGTGTCCTTAAAAGTGTACTCACCAAGATATCGGCGGTTTTTCAGCATCCAGTTGATGAAATGGTATGTAAGCTTCCTTCCGTTATTCCGCACGCCCTTGCTGTTAAGAGAATCCACAATGCTTCTTATGGGTTCTCCGTTTGCGTATCGTTTGAAAATGTCCTCAACAATAGGTGCAGCGGCAGGATCCTTGGCAAACCGCTTCTCATCGTCAATCAAATATCCAAAGGTTACCGTACCGCCGTTAAATTTTCCTTTGAGAGTATTCTCGGTCATACCTCGGCTTGTTTTTTGAGCCAGATCTCTGATGTAGTATTCGGAAAATCCCTCAAATATGGACTCCATCAGCTTTCCCTCAGGAGTGTCATCAATAGGTTCGGTAGCTGAAATCACGCTTACACCGTTCTTGTTCAGCATATATTTGTACTTTGCACTGTCATATTTATCACGTGAAAATCGGTCTATTTTCCACACGATAATGACATCAAATTCGCCTTTTGTGCTGTCGGTTATCATCTGCTGAAAATCGGGACGGTTATCGGCTCTTTTCCCCGATATTGCTCTGTCAATGTAATTTCGTATGACAGTATATCCCTTGCGTGCGGCAAAGGCAAGACATTCTCTTATCTGTCCCTCGATGGATTCTTCACGCTGATTGTCACTTGAATATCTTGCGTATATTACTGCATTCATTATTTATCCTTTCTGCTCTCTTCAAGCATTTTTATAAGCGTCTGTTTTAGCTTCTCGTTCATTGGGGAATTAGGGTCAAAGCACATTTCAACAAATTCCCGCATTTCGGAACTTGCCGCAGGTTTCGGCTGATAGCTGTACAGCTTGCCCTGCGGTTCATCGGTGCGTCCGAAAATGTAGTCAAGGGACACATCAAATCTGTCCGCATACCATAGCAGCGTTTCTGCCGTAGGAGTGGTTTTGTCCGTTTCATAACGGTTTACACTTGCTTGCGTTACCCCAATCTCATTCGCAAGCATTGCTTGTGAAATGCCAAGATCTTCACGCAGTTTTTTAAGTCGTTCTGATAATATTTGCATAATGCACCTCGCTAAATACATAATGTGTTTATCCTATTATACACTATACGTATATTATTGTCAATACTTTTTTGAAAACCCAAGCTTCGTTATATAGCGAAATACTGATTAATGGGTGTTCCCCCACCTAGATACGTCACTCAGGCAACAAGAAAAGTAGAAATGCCGATTTATTCAGTAGTTCCATAGTAACAAAGCTCGGGCATCATTTAGCATTAGCCTGTCAGAAGGTCCTTATATTCCATATATTTTTCGTATGCATGTAATATCATATCTTCAAGACTGTCCCTGGTTTCCGTGTTGATCGGATGAACAATATCTCTGAAAACGCCGTTTGCGTCCATTTTGTTCGGCATTGCAACAAAAAGCCTTGCTTCGCCCTGTATAATCTTGATTTCGTGAACAGCCAGACAGTTGTCAATGGTAATGGAAATGAGAGCTTTAAGTTTACTTTCGCTAAATGTTCTTCTTACGTTAATATTAGTGATTTTCATAGTTGGTAATCCTTTCTGTTAATAATAATGTGTGCAGCCCTCATTCTCAAATTGAAAACAAGGGCTGCAATGGTTTTGCGGAACGATAGTTAGCAATGCCTTATTCGTCAGCGATCATATCATTAAAAATCTTTTCAAGAGCAACATGCCTGTCGTATGCCGAAAGAATGACGCTGTCAAACTCATCTCTCGTTTCGGGATCAATAGGATGAATGATGTCACGGAATACACCGTTCTCGTCCTTGCGGCTGGGCATAGCTGCAAACACCCTGTCATTGCCCTGAACGATCTTAATATCGTGTACAGCAAGACAGTTGTCGATTGTAATGGATACGATTGCTTTAAGGTTCCCTTCAGGGAAGGTCTTTCTGACCTTTACTTCAGTGATTTTCATTGTGGATTTCCTCTTTTCTTAAATTATTTGGTTTGTCAAGGAACTAACAGCTGCCGGCTTTGCCGTTGTTTCCCTAAACACCTTTAAAAACGAATCGCGGCGTTCCCAAACGCCGTTATCTCGGGGAATGAAAATTATTCAGATACAGCACATGAATGCTTTCTTTGTATTATTTCAAACCCTTTAAAACCGAACCGAGCGGTGCCCCGGCACCGCTTTCTGTTGTTAAAAATCCTTATGCAATATGTTTAGTTAATCCACTAGTATCACAAGCTTTAACTGACAAAAACTGCATGGATATTTTTAAGGAAGGACACTGCAAAAAATGATGATCAGAAAAGTGCTGGTGTTACAATAGTGGTGCAATTTTTGTAACAAAAGTGTAACACAGGGGATTTTACATGAGGACTATTGTGCAAGATGTATATAATGTTACGAAAAGTTATATACATGTTTAGTTTCTTTGTCAATAGACATTTGCAAAATTTAGTAGTATACTATTGGATAAACCAAGTACAATCAATTAACATTCGATGTAACATCAAAAGGATATTGACGAAATAATAGTCAAACTGCAATTCCCAAATATGCTGACTGAATTTGCATTCTGTTGATTCTTCAAACAGTTTTCGTAATTTCCGAAACGAAGAACAATGAGTATTTCTAAAAAGCGGAACCTTGTATTATTATCACCGATAGAAATCAGTCAACATAGAGGATTTATCATAAAGCTGCAGCCCTGTTACACCGAACCGGTATAACAGGGCTTTTTGATTTTATAGAAAGCTGGTGATTTGTATTATTTTAGTGGACTGACGGCTTTGCTTTGTAAGTATTCTTTTCGGCTCGTAATGAGACGGATGCCTCGCAGAGCACAATAACTTTGATATACGTATGTCAAAGTTAATATTGTGCTACTTTTGACAACAAGTTGTCAAAAGTGAAATGATGTTCAATTGAAGAAAAAATGACGTTACAGAAAGGACAGGTTATTATGGAAAAGGTTTTATCAGTATCGTTATCGCATGGTGAAGTGGCTATGGATCATGACAGTAGGAAATATTGTCCTGAAAATGCACATGAGGAGCTTATGCAGAATAATGTTTATATTGATACGTGTAGTGACATCGAAACGGTTTTCAATGACATATTCGCTAAAGATGTTGAAGAGTATAACATCGGAAAGCGTTCAGATCGTGTTATTTCAAATTACTATGAAAAGATCGCAAGTCATCAGAACAGAGACAAAGCTCCGAAGCCTGTTTATGAATATGTGGTTCAGTTCGGTAATAAGGATAATAACAATGTGTTAAACCCTAAATTCAAGCAGATTAATGAAGATACTCGTGATATGTTGGTTGAGTTTGTTAGAAAATTCAAAAAAATGTATCCTAATTTCCGTGTTGTATCAGCGGTAATACATATGGATGAGTGCACTCCTCATCTTCACATTGTCTTCGTTCCTATAGGCACAGGTTATAAAAATGGAATGAAGCATCAATGCTCGCTTACCAAAGCACTGGATAACATGGGCTATAAAAACAAGACGGAGGAGGTCGATGGCAAGAAGGTACGTGTATTGGCTCTTACAGAATGGCAGAACAACGTCAAGGATGTTATGACTGACATTATGGAAGAATACGGATATGAAAGAGAATATATGAATAACACGGACAAGCATATGTCAATGACAAACTATAAGTACAAGTGTGCGATGGAGGAATTAAGCAAGGAGATTTCCGACTGTGAAGAGGAAGTGGAGTACTTAACTGATAAGAAGGTGGATATACGCAAGAAGGTTCAAAGTGCCCGTTAGGAGAACAATGAGTTAACAGATATAAACAACTGCTTGCATAATGAAAACGAGCATTTGCGTATGGAAAATGAGAGCTTACGTATCGGAAACAGCGTTTTGCTCGAACAGAAGAGAAAGAAGCTCGAAGAGGATTCCGACAGAGAATTGGAACGCCGCAAGTGTGAGTTAGAGGAAGAGTATAAAGCTAAAGAAGCAGCTATGATTGAAAAAACTGCCGATATGGTATCAAAGTATCAATCTGCTGTTTCTTACTGTGAAAATCTTGCAAATGAAATAAAGGATGTGAAAGACAGAGAAGAGAAGCGTGACAGCATAAACAGACTTAAAGAAAGATTTAGCAATACTAAACATGAGCTTCAGACAGGAGCGAACCATGGCAGCACGTCTTATTACGGATGGGCTAAATAGGCTTGCTAAGCTTTTGGTACACAAGGACATACATAATCGACATATGACTATTGACAGGAAGCTGGTGCAGACATGATGAATGATAACAAAGAAGATATCCCTCAGTACATTATTGACGGTATTGCAAGTATGCTGCTCCCCGAAATTCAGAGGTACTATGATAGTGATGAGGGCAAGGCAGAGTTTGAAAAGTGGAAGGCAGAAAAGGAAGATGAATAGTAGAAGGGCAAGCTTGGGGCGGCTTGCCTTTTTTAGTTACGATTTAATCAGTATTTCCTTAACAGCGTAAAATTTATTTTCCGCTGATTGCTTATACTAAAAACCATTTAAATCACGGAGAAGAAATCGGCATAAACAAGCTTAAAACTGGTTAACAGTTTTGTTTATGGGTTTTTACGCGGAGAGATTTCCGTGATTAATGGGTGTTTAGTATTATGAGTATTTCTTTGTGTTCAGAAAATAAGAGAGTGTTAGGAATGGGCTGTTACAGCGTTCTCTACAACAGCACTTGTGTTTGGTAGATTATGATAAATCTATTTCTAAGATTATGAAGATTAGAGCAACTAATGAGAGTGTAGCTACTGTTACGGCTAAGAAACGGGCGCAGTATTCCATACCTTTTTCACAAGTGCCTGATGAAAACATTGTAGCGGAACTGAAAATGCAGGTGGATATTCTTAAAGCCGAGTTCGCAAAGGAAATCGTAGAGCAGTAACCACTTCAATAATTGAGCCGAGAACAATGTTTCTTGGCTTCTTTTTTGAACTTTGAATCCAGTGGAATCGAAGTTCATGCACTTAGAAAAATAGACGAATTTTATGTTTGGGTGTTGATTTTTCTTGCTTTTTGTGGTATACTTAATATGGATATTTATATATTGTGACAAAGAGGAGTTAATATGAATTATAGCCCTACTATATTTGATGTATTCTCTGGTGCTGGTGGTTTTAGTCTTGGATTTGAAATGGCTGGCTGTAAGGTTATAGCAGCTATTGAACAAGATAAGTGGGCAGCAGATACATATAAATATAATAACCCTGATGCCAAAATGTTCTTAGGTAATATAGAGTCATTTTCTGATGAGTATTTGTTATCAGAGATACATGATATCCCTGATATTATTATTGGCGGTCCACCGTGTCAAGGTTTTTCTATATGTAAAAAAAATGCTGGTGATCCTAAAGATCCAAGGAACTCATTGTTTACAGAATTTATTAGAATGGCTCGTATATTTAACCCAAAGGCTTTAGTCATGGAGAATGTTCCCAATATTGAGAGAGCTAAAACTAAGAGTGGAGAAAGAGTCGTTGAAATTATAGAGAAAGAATTTAACGCTTTAGGATATAATGTTTACCATACAATTTTAGCAGCAAGTGATTATGGAGTACCACAAATGAGGCAGCGTTTCATATTAATTGCATCAAAACAACCTCTTGAAAATCCATTTCCCAAACAAACACATTTTGTCCTTTCTGAAAGAGAAGAAGATATTTCTAATGTACTTATTAAGTGTCCCACTTTATGGGAAGCGATTTCTGATTTGCCCGATATAGAAGCACGAGAAGGCGCAGAGATTATGAAGTATACTATGAAACCTACTAATCCTTATCAGGAATGGTGTAGATTGGGTTCGACAGAGTTACATAATCACTTGGCAATGAAGCACACCAAAAGGTTAGTAGAGAGATTCAGTCACATGACATGGGGACAGTCAGTCTCAGATGTCACTGATGATAGGTTAAAACAACTTAAAAGAAATGGTAATGGAACGGTTTCGGATACGCCATATGATCAGAATAATCGTCGTATGCATCCTAACAAAATATGCAATACAATAACTGCTGCATTTTATGGCAATTTTGTCCATCCATATAAAAATAGGAATTTTACAGCTCGTGAAGGAGCAAGAATTCAATCTTTTCCTGACACTTATGTCTTCCTTGGGAAACCCACTGTTGTTAGTAAAAAGCTTCTAATGAAAGAGGGGCGAACAGGTGAGGCATACTTATGTCAATATAGTCAAATTGGAAATGCTGTTCCTCCATTGATGTCTAAAGCTATTGCTGCAAATCTAATATCACAGTTGTTTTCTGAAAGGAAGTAAATTTATGAGCATTTTTGTACATGGTGATAATCTCTTGCAAAAAGAAAACCATAGAACGAAGTATAGAGATGCTGAGTCACGTCAGTATTTAGCTGAAATTAGATCAAAATACGAAGAATGGAAACAAGCAAATTTAAGCTTGGTAGGACCTCTCATAGAACCATCTCCTGATGATGAATCAATAATTGAACAGAGAGTGAGCCTGTTCAATCAATACAAAAATTTTCTTGATCAACAAAAATATGCGGAACAATTCGATTCTCGCTCTAATCTGCATTCATCTGCTCTTGAAGAATTTATGTATTATCTATTTAAAGACTTAGTTTCAGATTATTCGGATGATGCATTGATTGGAAAATCCAGAGCATTTAAGGATTTGTCGTTTAAAAGTGAAAATTACCAAGGTATGCTTGCATTACCAGGTACTCTATTGGAAGTTAAAGATTATGATTTTGTAATAGGCGCAACAATTAATGCGACATTCCACTGCAAAGGAAAGACTTATGGTGATACCGAAAGCTTTGATATGCCTGCAATTGCAATTGAATGTAAAACATATTTGGACAAGACTATGCTCGAATCTTGTTCAACAACAGGAGAACAGCTTAAAAAGAATAATCCAAATGCATTATATATAGTTGTTGCAGAGAGACTTAAACTCAGTGAAGCAGTAAATTTAAAAAACAGAAAGATTGATCAAATATACATCCTTCGTAAACAAAAAAATACCGATCGGGAAGATCGATTCATTGAGGGGTATATCGCTAATCCGATATACGCAGATGTAGTATTCCATTTGTTTTCAATGGTTAGAGAATATTTGTCATCTGACTGGGGAGGAAAGATTGCAGATGGATTACATAGAGGATATTTGATTTGATATTCAATTATATTAGGGAGACTTTATATGGCAGAAAGGTTAGTTAAATGGTTCGCTTTTTCTATAGGATTGACAATACTTCCGATAATACTATCTCTAATACTTCACGTTACATTTAATATTGATATTCATTTCAGCGATTATACAAGCGAATTTTTGTTTATGGCTGTAACTTTAGCTGCTACAGCCATAGGTGATGTATATGAATTGATTCATAAAGGTGTAAATGGTATTCATATTACGGTGATGTTTGTTTCTCTGATATTCATATCCCTTATATGCATATCTATTTATGAAATGCATAGTATTGGAAGTGCCTTAGAAATTGCAACAAATCCTAAGATGATAGACATTCTCACTGCAATAGGCTGTTTGTCAAGCTTAGGAATCGGTGTAGCCTGTCAAGTGTTTTTAGAGAGAATTGAGGGAAGTAGTCCATGAATACAGCAATAATTATTCTGATTGTTATTACCGTTGTTTTCACTATCTCCATAATCTCATTTCTTATTTATTCAATTAAATCAAAGTCATATTTGTCTTATAGGCAGAAGTTGATAGCATTTGAAGAAAAAAAGAAGCGAATAGAATCAGAACTTGAAAAAGATAGAAAGGAATTCAAACATGGCTCTTAGAGATTTTATTTATATTGATAAAAACAGAATGTATTCCCTCTACTCACAGCTTTTCGAGGGAGTAGTAGAATCATTAGTTAGGTCAGTTTCATATTCGACTGAAGAACAGAAGAAGGACAGAAAATTAGAAGAATCTATCATAGACGCTTCAGTAAAAGTGCAAAATGTCGTCCTCTTCGATCATATATATAACACTTTAGAGGATAAGATGAAATCACACTTATTAATAGTGGACAAAGAAACAACAAAAGACGATATTAAGCCAACATCAATTGTAAAAATAACAGGATATGTCACCATCGAGGACTATAACCATTTATCCTATCTCATGTCAAATATTAACGAAATAGGATTGGCTCTATCATATTTACAGTTAATAAATGAAAAGGGAAATGTATCAAATAATTCGATTGAAAAACATGCGAAAGAAAACGGATTAAACTTTGATAAGAAATTCACATCAAGTATCATTAAGGTGATTGAAAACTTTCATGGAAAGACAATGGAGATTATTATTGAATCTGATAGTGGTAATTTAAATGTTGGGTTTAAAGCGTTATTAAATGAAGAATTTCTGCGAATATCTCCAGATGATATCAGAAATCTCTATGGATATAAACCATGTATGAAATGGACAATGGTTGGAGAGGTGACAGAAGTATCATATCTAACAAGCACTCGTTCAGTTAGTAGCAAAAGTGCCTTTTCAGATTTGTTTATGAACCTTAATGAAGTCGATAAATCTTTTTCGAAAGTTAATGAACAATTAAATGATATGATAAGAATTGCTCCCATTGCTGTATATATTGAGCATGAAAATATAACGGCTGCAGCCGATTAATCTCAAAATCGAGCAAGCTCGGAGTGGCTTGCCATTTTCAGATTACGATTTAATCAGCATTTCCTTTACAGCGTAAAATTTAATTTCCTGCTGAGTGCTCACAAGTATTTGTTCGTGTTCAGAAAAAATAGAGTGTTAGTAAGGGGCTGCATCAGCCCCTATGTTCAATAGGTTATAACAAACCCATACGCCCCGGGAAGAAAAAACGGTTCGCTTACGTTAAAGTGCGTTTCACCAGCACAGATACTCGCAAACAACGTAGATACGTTCTTGCGATAAGGATACTCGATAGACAGTCAGAACGTATCGCAAAATTAACGAGGTAAAAACAAGCAAAGGATTTGTCACTGTTAATCGGTGGCAAGTCCTTTGTTTGTTGTGTTACTTATCGAGCTTTCCGTTTTTTCATCTGTTCAATAAACTGGAATTTCCCTTTTTTTATGTAAAAATTGCTTGATATATTGCTCTTATACTAAACACCATTTAAATCACGGAGAAGAAATCGGCGTGAAGAAGCTTAAAAACTGTTAAAAACAGTTTTGTATATGGGTTTTTACGCCGAGAGATTCCCGTGATTAATGAGTGTTTAGTATTAAATTTAGCTGCTCCGATTTTCTGATTGCCCACTGTCGAAATCCATCTTTAGACAATATATTTCTAAATATGTTCTGAATATTTATCAGCTTATTTCTTATCATCCAACAGCATTACGCCATCAGGCGGATTGCTGTCAATAGCACCCACAATGCGATGAGGAAGATACGGCTCTTCAAGAAAAGAAATATCTTCATTGCTCAGTTTTACGGAAAGCGCACCGACAGCATCATCTAAATAGGACGCTTTTGTAGCTTCGATAATGGGAGATGCCACGCCCTTTGCCCATTGCCATGCAAGTGCGATCTGTGACATCTTTACACCGTAACGCTCGGACAGCTTCTGCACTCGCTGTACTATCTGCATATCCTGCTCCTCGGTACGGTCGTATTTTCCCATAGCAACACGGTCGGTTTTGCTGCGAAGAGTGTCGGAGTTCCATTCCGGTCGTGTCAGGTGTCCTGCTGCCAAAGGACTGTACGGTATAAGAGAAACGTTCATTTGCTTGCAGATCGGTATCAGCTCACGCTCATCTTCACGGTATAGCAGGTTGTAATGATTTTCCATTGACTGAAACTGCGCCCAGCCGTTGTCACGGGCGACAAGCTGCATATTGTAAAACTGATAGCCATACATTGCAGACGCACCCAGCGCACGCACCTTGCCTGCCTTAACCAGATCGTTCAGAGCTTCCATCGTTTCTTCAATGGGCGTGTTATAGTCAAAGCGGTGGATAATATACAGGTCGAGATAGTCTGTTCCCAAACGCTTGAGTGTTCCGTCGATCTCCCGATGGATAGCTTCGGCAGACAGTCTTCCGGGATTGAAATACACCTTTGAGGCAATTATCACCTTATCACGGGCAATATTTCTTCTGAGCGCACGTCCCAGATATTCTTCGCTTGTTCCTGCTGAATAGCCGTTAGCCGTGTCAAAGAAATTTATGCCTAAAGAAAGTGCGTGTTTTACCACATTTTCTGTTTCGGTTTCGTCAAGTGTCCAATCGTGCATTGTTCCTGCTTTGCCGAAGCTCATACAGCCTATGCAGAGCTTGGATATCCGGATATCGGTATTTCCTAAAGCGGTATATTCCATAATTGACCTCCCACATTATTTGTTCAAGAGAATATTACACATTTCCCTCAAAAATGCTTTTTATGACCTTTGCAGGATTTCCTGCCACAACCATATTTTCGGGGACGTCCCTTGTCACCACCGAGCCTGCGCCGATAACAGCATTGTCGCCCACAGTTACTCCCGGTAGAATAGTTGAGTTTGAGCCTATCCATACATTTCTGCCTATTTTTACAGACTTCGGATACATTCCCCGACGGCTTTGCGGACGAAGATCATGATCAATAGTTGCCAGCACAACATTATGCCCTATCAGAACTCCGTCACCTATGAAAATGCCGCCCCAGTCCTGAAGCTTGCAGCCAGAATTTATAAAAACTTTTTTCCCGATATGGATATTCTTTCCGCAGTCGGAAAAGAACGGTGGAAACAGCCCGAAGCCCTCGTCAATTTCTCTGCCCGTTAGCTCCGACATAAGCTGCCTTATTTCTTCCGGGGTATGATAACCGCTGTTTATTTCGGAGCATATTTTTATTGCACTTTGGCTAACATTGTGCATAAACAGGTGCATTTCCGAGCCACCCGCAATGTATTCGCCGTTATTAAGTCTTTTTAGGAATTCGGAAAGCTCCATTTACATACTCTCCCTGAGAATTTTGATGATTTCGTCACGGTCAAGAACCTTGTATCCGCCTGTCATAATGAGCGTGCTGTCTGCAATGCCCTCTATCATATCCTCGGTAACGCCAAGGTCGGATATGTTCATCACAAGACCTATCTCACCCATATATTTTTCCATTTCTGCAAGACCCTCGGAAGCAATTTGCTCCTTAGTCTTGCCTGTGGGGTCGACGTTCCATACATTTTCCGCATACCTTACAAATTTGTCAAGACCGTAGGGCATTATGTAACGATAATAGGGCAGAGAAACCGCAGAGATTGTCATTCCGTGAGTAGCGTCGGTGTGAGCGCCTACCGCCTGTCCCAGCATATGCACCTCCCAGTCGGTGGATTTGCCCATTGCAACAAGGGTATTCAGCGCCCATGTAGCTGTCCACATTATATTGCTTCTTGCTTCGTAATCGGTGGGATTTTTGACCGCTATCTTTGTGCTGTGGATTAGTGAACGAAGCAGTCCCTCCATAATATAGTCGGAGGTGTTGTCGTCCTCACCCGAAAAATACTGCTCTAAAATGTGGGACATTATATCGAAAAATCCTGCCTTCATCTGATATTCGGGAAGAGTAAATGTTACCTCGGGATTTAATATAGCAAATTTCGGGAACACATTCTCGCCGAAAACGTGACCTATTTTCAGCTTTTGAGCGTGGTTTGTGATGACCGAGCCGCCGTTCATCTCCGAGCCTGTGCCTACCATTGTAAGCACACAGCCTACGGGTATTATTTTGCAGTCGGGTTCTTCAAATTTGATGAAATATTTATCCCAGGGGTCGCCCTCGCAGTATGCAGAAATTGAAACTGCCTTTGAATAATCGCATACCGAGCCGCCGCCTACCGCAAGGATAAAATCAACGTTATTATCTCTTGCGATCTTGCTGCCCTCATAAAGCTTTTCAACGGTGGGATTTGGCATAACGCCGCCGTCCTCGATTATCTCCTTGCCGCTGTCATGAAGTATCTTTACAATTTTATCGTAAAGACCGTTTTTCTTGATGGAACCGCCGCCGTAAACAAGCATTATCCTGCTGTAACCGTTCAGCGCAGAGGACAGATTGCAAAGCGAATCCTTGCCGAAATAAAGCTTTGTGGGGTTTGAGTAAACGAAATTTCCTAACATAATATCACCTTTCCTTATACATTAAGTTCAGCGACCCATTTGTTAAGGTCGTTATCGGACGCACGATTTAATACTCTGCCGTTTTTCCACTTGGCAGGACATATCTTGTGAAGGATTTCTTCGGTTTTGCCCATGCCGCTTCCGCCCGAGGTCGCAAAGGGGATAACTGTTTTACCCGAGAAATCATAGCTTTCAAGGAATGTGTTAATGATCGTGGGAGCAACGTACCACCAGATAGGAA
This sequence comes from uncultured Ruminococcus sp., assembly GCA_945877315.1. Taxonomy (GTDB): domain Bacteria; phylum Bacillota; class Clostridia; order Oscillospirales; family Ruminococcaceae; genus UMGS1889. Next base: position 100,816 of record CAMCRP010000003.1, read on the forward strand.
ATCCCACAAACACAACATCATAATCCGCCATATTGTCAAGGCTTTCCGCAATTTCGGGACGTGAATCGGGAGAACTCATCTCAACGCTGCTGCGGCTCTTTTTGTTAGTCCAGTCAAGGTCTGCCTTTGAATAAGGCTGTTCGGGCTTTATCTCAAACAGGTCAGCTCCGGCTGCCTTTGCAAGTCGTTCAGCTGCCGATTTTGTTACTCCGCTTGCCGAAAAATATGCAACTAATTTTTTACTCATAACAATACCTCCGATTTAAATTTGTTGTAAAAATTTCTCCTAAGTTATATTATACATTGTCGGGATATATTTTGCAAATGCCTATATTTTATAACCGATTATGCTCAAAAGGCATATCTAAACAACAGAAATATTGCAAAAATGGAAAAAGTATGATATACTGAAAAATACTAAACACCCATTAATCACGGGAATCTCTCGGCGCAAAAAACCATATACGCAAGCTTTTTACGCCGATTTCTTCTCCGTGATTTAAATGGTGTTTAGTATAAAATGGAGGTCGATAAAATGGAACTTCGAGTACTGAATTACTTTCTTATGGCAGCAAGGGAGGAAAATATCACAAAAGCGGCACAGCTTCTGCACGTTACACAGCCGACACTGTCACGTCAGCTGATGCAGCTGGAGGACGAGCTTGGCGTGAAGCTGTTCAGGCGAAGCAATCACCGAATTGTGCTGACCGATGAGGGTATGCTCCTAAAACGCAGAGCACAGGAAATGATAGACCTTGCGGAAAAGACAAAGCTTGATCTTGTCAAGTCCGAACAGCTTAGCGGTGAAATTGCAATAGGCAGCGGCGAGCTTATCAGTTTTTCTTTTCTCGCCGAAATAATGTCAGCCTTTCAGCAGAAAAATCCATTGGTGAAATACAGGATATTCAGCGCAAACGCTGACAACATAAAGGACAGGCTTGAAAAGGGACTTCTTGATCTTGGACTGCTTTCAGAGCCTGTGGACATAGGAAAATACGAATTTATCCGTATGGCTGTAAAGGAAGAATGGGGCGTTCTTGTGCACTGTGATGATGAGCTGGCAGGGCAGGAATATGTAACTCCCCAAGACCTTATCAACAGGCGGCTCTTTGTGTCGGAGAGGGCATTGGTACAGAATGAATTTTCGGCGTGGTTCGGAAAAAATGCCGACAGCCTTGATATTGCGGCAACATATAATCTTCTTTACAATATTGCCGTAATGGTGCAGCATAAAATGGGAATAGCACTTTGTATACGTCTTGAAGCAAAATATGACGATTTGCGCTTTGTTCCGTTGAAGCCGCAGCTTAATATCGGCTCTGTATTGGTATGGAAGAAAAATCAGATAGTATCTCCGCTGATAAACGCCTTTATTGATTTTGCGGATAAATACTTTTTGAGCATACCTGATGATACAATATAAGTATTTTACATTTCTGATGATCGGATATATAATATAGGCATAGTCAAAACGGCTATGCCTATTTTTTATGGAGGTGTATAATATGATAAAACAAACAGCGGGAAGAGATAGTCTTGGATATTTTGCTCCCGAATTTGCAAGACTTAACGATGATGTTCTGTTCGGAGAAATATGGTCAAGAGAAGATAAGCTGAGCCTTAAGCTCAGGAGCATTGTAACGGTTTCTGTTCTTATCGGAAAGGGTATTGTGGATAATTCCCTTGAGTATCACCTTGCTTCTGCCAAAAAGAACGGAGTTACCCGTGATGAAATGGCGGAGATACTCACCCATATTGCATTTTATGCAGGCTGGCCCAATGCCTGGGCGGCGTTCAAAATGGCAAAAGAAGTATATAAGGACGAACAGGCTGCCGATGAACACGGAGGATTTTTCGGACAGGGCGAGTTCAACTCCGAATATGCAAAATATTTCACGGGGAAATCATACTTAAAGCCGCTGACCGACCCAAAGGAAACGGTATTTATTGCAAATGTGACCTTTGAGCCTGCCTGCCGCAACAACTGGCATATCCACAACGCCGAAAAGGGCGGCGGTCAGATACTTATCTGCGTTGACGGTGAGGGCATATATCAGGAATGGGACAAGCCTGCACGTCATCTTAAAGCAGGCGAGGTTGTCACTATTCCGACAGGAGTAAAGCATTGGCACGGAGCGGCGGAAAACAGCTGGTTTTCTCATCTTGCGGTCGAAGTTCCCGGAGAGAATACCAAAACAGAATGGCTGGAGCCTGTGGACGAGGTTCAGTACAAAAACGCCGGAGAGGAACTGCAATGACAAGAGAAGAAGTGTTGCGCCGATACAAAATTCCTGCTCAGATACTTGATGAATATGAGCCGCAGGGACAGGAGTACAACGACAGCGACATTGAACGGATAAGCACAATAGTGACTTTGAACGACATCGGTTTTAAGAAAGAAGATATCAAAGCGTATATGCTATTAGAACAGATAGGAGTATCGACTTTAAGGGAACGTCTTGAAATTCTTGAGGTAAAACGCAGTGCCATACTTGATGAAATGCATAAAAATGAAAAACAGCTTGAATGTCTGGATTATCTTAGATATAAGATGAAAAAAACAAAGGAGTAATTACTATGAAAAAAATATTTTACTTCATATTTGCAGCAATTGCCGCGGTATCAATGACCGCCTGTACAAATAATGAAACGCCGTCTGTCGATATATCTGAATCGGGAGGGCTGTCTGTCGAATCATTGTCGGAAAATCTGACAACGGACATTCTTGACAGCATAGAGGTTAAAAACGAAACAATTTCCGAAACAGATAAATCCGATATATCCGAAAAAACCACAGCGGAAACTACCGAAGAAACACAAGAAGAAAGCAAAGCTGCATTGATCGTTTATTTCTATTGGTCGGGTAATACGGAAGCCGTTGCAAACGAAATAGCGGCTCAGACGGGTGCGGACATTTTTGAACTGATACCGGATCTGCCTTATACCGATGATTATGACGAACTGCTGGATATTGCTCAGGATGAACAAAGCAGAGGTGCACGTCCCCAAATAGCCGAAAGTATTGATTTGTCAGATTATGACACAGTTTTTATCGGTTATCCCAACTGGTGGGCAGATATGCCAATGATAGTATATACCTTCTTTGATGAATATGACCTGTCAGGAAAAACTATTGCCCCATTCTGCACCAGCGGCGGCAGCGGTTTTTCGGGAACACTGGGCACCATAGCAGAGCTTGAACCCAATGCAGAAATAACCGAGGGGCTGCATATCAGCGGTTCGTCTGCCGATAAATGCGCAGATGATGTTTCGGAATGGCTTTCGGAAACGGGACTTTTGAACTGAGGTGACGTGCTTATCTCAATTCTCTGTGAATGAAAGGAAACATAATATGAAGCCTAAAGCGGTTATCAAAATTACAGCAGATATTGTTATGACCCTTGCTCTGCTTTTTCTTATGGGCTATCAGCTTTGGGGAGAAGCAGCGCACGAATGGGTCGGAGCAGCTATGTTTGTACTTTTTATCTTTCATCATATTCTGAATTTCGGATTTTGCAAAAACATATTCAAAGGAAAATACACACCTGTGCGGATTTTACGAACAATAACAGACTTTCTTGTTCTGGTCGATATGATAATGCTTATGTACAGCGGGATTGTAATGTCACGTCACGTTTTTGCGTTTTTGCCTATTGAAAGCGGTATGGCTCTTGCAAGAAGGCTGCATATTTTAGGCTCTTATTGGGGCTTTGCCCTGATGAGTCTGCATTTGGGACTTCACAGGGAGTTTTTCGCAATGATAGTAAAAAAGAAGTCGGAGCATTATCCGTTAAAATTTCCGACCGGTTATGGGATAACTATGCCCTTTTGAGAGTAAAAACCCTGTTTGGGGTGGGAAATCAGGGGATTTGCACTTGCTTTTGTCTTGTTTTTCGTAAAATTTCAGCTATTGACGAATCTTTGAATTCGTTGGGGTTTTAATGTGGTTTTAATCAGCGGTTTCCTAATATCCCCGAAACCGTCGTCGGGTCAATACCCGCACCGATCAGCAGATTTGTATGCAGATGCCGAAACTGATGGATACCGTAGAACGGAAAATTATTCTTCTCGCAAAATTCCTTCAGCCAGCCGTAGGGCGTTTGCGGATTCATGTGCTGACCGTCGTACTTTACGAATAGTCTGTCCGTTTCGTGCCACTTGCTGTCAAGCTTTATCCGTTCCTCGTCCTGCTCCTTTTTGTAAAGCAGGAGAACTTCGACTATCTCCATAGGCACCTTCACAAACCGCACGGAATTTTCCGTCTTGGTGGTATCGGTGTAAATGCCCTTCGCCTTGGTGTAATTGGACGTTCGCTGAATGTGGATAACTCCCGTTTGAAAATCAATGTCCTTCCACTCCAGACCGAGCATCTCTCCCCTGCGCATTCCACTGTAAATGTCAAGGGTGAAAAACGCCTGATATTTGAGCGGTGCAGTCTTGAGGAGCTTGAAAAATTCCTCGGTTTCCTCGATAGTCAGAATCTTGCGTTCCTTCTTGCTGCCTTTGGGAATTGTCACACGTCTGCAAGGGTTATCGCTTATCATATTCATTTTAATGGCGTAGTCGATAACAGTTGAGATGAAGGACAGATAGTGTATCATGGTCTTTCGGGATAAGGGCTTGCCCGTGTTCTCGTTCACGCCGTCCTGCGTAAGGCTGTTGATGAACTTTTGAATTTCACGGGTGGTCAGCCTGTCCAGCCGTATGTGACCGATAGCTGCGTAGACACGCTTTGTTAGCTGCCGCTGTCTGGTGTATGTAGTGCTTTTCAGATTAAGCTTTGCATATTCCTCAAACCACTCCTCGGTGAAGGCTTCAAACTTTACCGCCGAAACGACCTGACCATGCCTGCACTCCTCCTCAAACAGCACGATCTGACGCTGTAATTCCTTTTCAATCTGCTTTTCGGTCATATTAGGATCGGGCGTCCGGGTCATTTTCTGAGTGACTTGTTTTCCGTCGGTTTTGTATCCGCAGGAAACCTTGATGCGGTATGAATTGCCGCGTTTTTCAACTGATGCCATAGGGCAAACCTCCTTGTTTGACCGTGGCATATTTCTGCATTTGAATGATTAATTATATTAAGCCGTTTTCTTCAGATACTCCAAAAGAGCCGCCTTGTTGATAAGTATCTTTCCCCGCTTGCCTTGACCTGTGCGGATATAGGGGATCTTCTCCTGTGCCACAAGCTGGCGAATGTTATGCTCGGATAATCCGCTGACAGCTTCAGCACATTCCTTGATGGTCAGCATCTCAACGGGAGCGTTCTCGTTTACGGCGGGCTTGTTATCCTGCTGAGCGTTGTTATTCTCGATAAGCTTCGATAACAGTGCTGCGATCTGCGCTATAATTTCAGTGTTGTTCATTTCCATAGTGATTTCCTCCTACATATAAACGATTATTTGTTGTATTACCTGTTTCAATCGAAACAATTGCAAAAGCTCGTACGAAAAACTGCTGTTGTCATTGATTTTTTGTCCTATCATTGGTATAATTTAAAATATAGGGAATCAATTGTGTTACAGTAACCGTTATGACACTTCTCTCTGCCATATCCGCTCTTGAAGTTATAACGGAAACTGTTGTCAGCATCGGATATTTTGTATGGCTTTTGAATGACTTTATGTGCATTTCGCCACCTCCACGATGATAATATATCATTATGGAAGTGGGAAATACGAATGCAATATTATCTGTAATTGATAAAAATAATGCTCAAGCTTATCTTTTCGCAGAATAATTACAGTAATATCAAAGACTTCTGGAACGCAAATTATGCCGTATTTGGCTGCTGCGGTGAAGTTCTTCTCTGCATCTGGCATCTTCGTTTCTTGCTATAATGCAGCGGTTCTTATCGCCGGTCGGGGTGCGTTCGCCACGCAGTTCCCTGTTCCATTCGATAATATTCAGATGACGCAAAGGTTCTCTGTCTATCCCTTGAACCTCAAGGCTTTTGTGGCTGACACGGATATCCATATTATTACGCTCATATGCACGATTTTGCTCCAGTGCCCATTGCTCACGCCAGATATCGAGATATTCTCGTTTGTTATGCTCCCGATCTTTTTTGGCATTGAACCCGTTTTCGTCGACGGTTCTGGTTGACACAATAATATGGACATGAGGATTGTTCCTTGACGGTTCAAGTGAATTCTCACCTTTGTGGATAGCGGCAATTGCACAAAGCCCATTGTTGACGAAATTCTTTGTAATGAAGCTATCCACAATTCGAGTTTGCTCATGTGGTGACAACTCATTTGGCAAGGCAGCAATAAACAATCTCCCTGTCTGAGAATCTTTTCGCTTTTCTACATTATCCATGTTGGCACACAGGGTTTGCAGATCAGAAAAATGGGGGGGAGCATTAGACGGCAGATAGATATTATAGTATAGAATATCGTTGCGTCTGCGATAATGCTTTATGCCGGTATAGGTGTCCTGCAGTGCTTGTCCGCTTATATAGTTTACCAGGCGGGCTAATGAGCTGTTTTTACTGCGGCTGATTATTCCGGCACGGAAAAGAAACAGAGACATTTTATTTCCTCCTCGTTATTTTGAGTCTGCACATTGTTCAAGTGCCGACTGAATGACGCCCTTATTCTGTTGAATCTTAGCAATTATAGCCTGAATACGGTCGGAATTTATCTCTGAGCTTTCCTCTTGGATAAATTGAGCTGGAAGCATAGCTGCAATTGCCTCACCAAGCTTATAGTTAAGCTGTTTATCCGCTTTTTCCGAGGCTATTCTGCTGTTTCATTTCTGCTGCCTATAAGCTTCAAGCTTTGAATCAGCACCGGCTATGATCTCGTTAAAGCTCATGAAAGGGCGTTCCAAGTTATTCGTGCAGCTTTCATTAGCCAATTTGTTCCTTAAAATATTTTCGACAATAGCGTAGATATCTGAGCTATTCATAATTAAAGGAATATTTGGGATCATATATCCCCTTACCTTATCGGCTAAATGCAAACCGTTTGGTGTAACCACAATGGCATGCTCAAGGCGAGCAAGCATATGAGGCGGAATAATAGGGAAATACTGATTAATGGGGCTGTAAAAAAACTCCCCAAGAAAAAAGACTGCCATCTTGCAAGAAAAGCA